>CASFCG010000015.1 GCA_949293295.1 uncultured Cetobacterium sp. | reverse complement strand
GATATGCTACCTTCTCTAGGTGATGATAAGGTTTTGGTAAGTAATTGGGGAGCGTTTTATATACCTAGTAAGTCTTCATATATTACAAAACAAATTAATGCGGTAATTTCTGATGCAACGCTAAAATTTGTAGATGGTTCTAAAATGGTGGGAACAGGTTTTACCTCTGAGCTAGCTTCAAAAGTAGAAGCAAGCTTCGCTGGAGGAGTAGATTTAGAATCAAATCTATTAATTGAAGTTAAGTTAAAATAGATTGTTACTTATTTGTAAATGATTTATAGGTGGTTCGAGCAGGTTTTGGTTCTAAGCTAAATCCAAAAGTAAAGGGGGGAGTGGATTTAGCCTCAAATCTATTATTAACTAAAGTTAAGATACAATTTTAAAAAATTTTTACAACTAAAGAGAAAGAAGTTTTCTCTTCAGTTTTTTGTATATTTAAATTAATTTTTAGGATATAAATTTATATAGAACTCTTTAACTACAGATGATGATGTTCATTTCTTGACAACTGGTTGTGATAAAGCTTATACAGTGTACATAGGTATGGTTCTATCTTATAGTAGATTGGATGGTTTTGTATTGATATCATTTATCTTAAATACTGACTAACAATAGTAGTTAATTAATTATAGATATATTATACTTTTTAATAATAAGAGTTATTTATTATCTTTATTGTATTTAGATAAAGAGATTAAAGGTTAATTTTAAATATATTAAATAAACTATCAAATATTAATAATAAAGAGTAACAATAAATTATTGTCACTCTTTATTATTTTAATATGTTTTTTTTATTTTATCATAAAACTATTTATTATTTTTCTACTCAGTTAATTTTCTTATATCTAGATAAAAATCTCCTCTAACTCTTAAAAGAACTCTTATGTCTCCTGATTTTACTCTTATATCTTCCATTTTAATCTCTTTTATGTTGACACTTAACTTAGGCTCTTTTTCAGCTCCTATTTTATTTAATTTTACTTGGAACTCCTCTTTTAATTCATTATTTTTTTCACTCTGATTAAGATTTAAATATTTATTTTTTTCAATAGAATTTATTATTTTATTTTTGAATAGTTTATTCATTCCTTTTAAAAACCAATTATCAGTTTTTAAATAATATTCAATCGTATTTTTCACAAATTCCCCATTTTCATTTCTAACTGGGATTAGATTTCCACTTATATTTCCTTTTAAATTAAATATGCCAAAAAGTTTTAAGACAACATCTGAAGTTAGACTTATTTTATTTTGATTTGGTGCTAGTTCAATATTATTAAAATCAGCTTTTATCCCCCAAAATATATCAACTTTTTTTTCAAAATCTTCACGATTCACAATTTCATTTATTTTTTTATAACTTAATATAATTGGAAGATTTATCTCGGAACTGTTATTCAGTATACCGTATGTTATTTGTGGCAGCTCAATTTTTTTGTCTATTTTTGGCTCATCTCCAACATACAAAGCGGTCTCTAGTTGGGAACCTATTCCAAATTTTATATTTTCTTCATCCATTGAAAATTCAGAATATCTAGCTAAAATTGGATTGATTGTGAGCCAGATTGAATTTTTTTCATCAATTAATATTGGCTTTTTTAAAATTTCCAATAATTTTATCATATTTTTTCTTAAATCAATTGATTCTACTATCTTTTCGTCAAACTTTTTACTTACATTTTTCAAAGCTGAATTTAGTTTAGTTTGAACAGTTTTTCCAGCATCTATATCTTTAGTTATATTAAAACCAAATAGATTTAGTTTTAAAGGAAACTTTTCATTTTCGATAAAGAAATTTGGTGTTGTTTCCAACTGAAAATCCCAGTTATTAGAGATATTAACTCTTGAATTTAGTTCAATATTTCCTTTCAATTTAAGTTCTATATTTTCATTTTGCTCAATTAGATTTAGTTTAAAAATCCCAGTATAATCACTATTTAAAACTAGATTATCAGCCTTTGCATTGATATTTATATCGCCTCTTTCTATTCTGTATGCCCACTTCATCTCTTTTGTATAATCAGCTATTTTTTTATCGACATTACCTAATAAATTAAGTCCAAGGTCAAAAACTTTTCCGTTAAATAACTGTTCGCCGTTTCCGACCCCCTCGAAAACATCAGGAACCTCTTTATTTACTACTCTATTAATCTCAGATTTTTTTACAGAGATATTTAAGGTTAAATCCGAACTATTTCTTTCACTTGAAAAAGTAGTAGCGGTTAAAATTGATGTAATAACAAATATTTTTAGTTTCATTCTTTCTCCTCCCTTTTAGTATTCATTATTATTTTTTTCAGAAGTAAGATTTTCCTACACATTAAAAAATCCAACTTTGAAACTGAAAAACTGTCCAAAAAATTTTCAAAATTTTTGATGTTTAAAACTCCATATTTTATTAATTTTTTAGCAATTTTTAACTCTGTTAAGTAAGTAAAAAGATATTGCTTCTCATTAAAATTAAATCCATATTTAATGAAAATTTCAATAAAAATTTTTTCTTTTTTCTTTGAAAAATTCATATATTTCAAAGTGTAAAATGGCAATAACTCTTTTCCTTTCACATAACTGTCAAATCGACCGCCAAGAACTAAAACCATCTCAAATAATAACTCATTTTTTTCTAAAATTATAGCTCTTTGAGCTGGAGTTAATTTATCATTCTTATCAAAACTATTTATATTTTGAGTATGGATTATTTTATCCAACTCTTTTATTTTTTTATCAATATCACTTATATTTTCAAATTTTTTCAATAAAATCCCTTTTCTAGAGTGATATATTCCGTTTTTGTCCTTAAGATTATAATAAAATTCCAAAGCTTTTTCATACTCTTTTAGACTCAATAGGATATCTGCCAAAGATTTTATATCTCTTTTTTTTTCAAAGAAAGATATAATCTTTTTTAATTCATTTTTTGTAAATTGTTCTTTTTCTATTTTCAATAAAATTTTATCTTTTAATTCATTCTCTCTGTATGAAATTTTAAAATCATGATTGTATTCAATACCTTCAATCAATATTTCATTTTCTATACAGCAATCTATTATCATCTTCTTATAGAGATTTGATTTTGGCTGTATCATAGGATGTTTTAGTAATTTAGTAGCTTCTTCTAACTCCTTATTCTTAATTTTTTCTGTCAATTCATATTCTAGTATCCATGTTGGTTCCCCTGCTTTCTTGAAGGCATAATCTGCTTCTTCTAACTGTTCTAGTTTATACAGTTTTATTCCTTCCTCCAACCACTCTTTTTTCTCTTTAGATTTATCTTTACTTTTTTTATTAATTTCAATGTCGTTTGTAGGTATTAAAAACTTTTGAATTTTCTCTAATAATAGATTATTCTCTATATTATTTTCCATTATAATCAGATTCTCTCTTGCTCTTGTTATTCCAACATAAAAAATATTAAAATATTTTCTATATTTTTGGTCATATTTGACCTTTTTTGAAAATATTTTTTCCCATTGTTCTTTGTAATTTGATGAGAGATTATAACAGATTATATTCAAATATTCCAATCCCTTTATCTCTTGGATTGTAAAGATTCTATGCCTGTTTTCTAAAACCTCTGATAACTCACTTTTAACTATTTCATCAGGTACAATAATAGCTGAGTTTACATCGTTTTGTGCTTCTTGTAACAATTTTTTATTCATAGAGGTTAGCAGAACTTTTCCCTCTTTTAAGATGGAAATCTCCTTATAGTCCTCCACTCCCATACTTCCAATAGTTTTTGCACGAAACTCCGCAAAGTAATTTGCAATTTCAACTATTTTTCCAGCACTTCTATAGTTTTTATAAAGGGTTTTTGTGGTAATTCTTTTATTATATTTTGAGAAAAATAGATTTTTAATTCTGTCAAAACTAAAGTATGTAGAGTTAATCATTTGATGTATGTCTCCTGCTAAAAAAATATTATCTTTATTTTTGACTAGGCTCATAATTGCATATATTTGTAATTCAGTCATATCTTGAAGTTCATCTATAATTAAAAAATCATAATGAGTTCCAGAGTTTTTTAAAATTAATCTTGCTAAATCATTCAAGTCAAATAGGTTGTTTTCTTTTAGCCATTTACAATATCTTTCAGCAATGGAATAAATGAGTTCTCTATCTTGATTATTCAAAGTTGTATAGTTTGAATTGAGTGAAAAATATTCATCTTTCTTTAAAAGAATGTTTTTTAAATCTCTATTCCAATTATCCACCGTTTCATTTATCATAATCCCTTTTAAAACTCCATTTATCTCTGAATAAATCTCTTCCGGAGTCAAGTGAAACTTTTTTAATTGAGGATAGGAGATTTTCAAGAAGTTTTTAAATTGAATAAAATCTACAATTTTTTTTGATAAAATATTTAATTCCCCACAAAACAGCTCCTTTAAAGTTAAAAAATTGGCAATTCTTTGTCCTTTTTTTCTAAAATCTTCGTATTGTTCTTGAGATTTATCACGTAGATATTTATTTGAAGTTAGATATAAAATTTTTTCAATATTATAAAACTCTTTATTTTCTTCTAGATTCAAAAGTTTTCTAATTGTAAGTGTGCTTTTTCCACTTCCAGCACTTCCGGTAACGAAATATGGTGGGAAATCTATTAAACAGGAATACTGCTCATCATTTAAATAATAGTAGTTATATCGTTTATCTTCAAAGTTTTTTAAAAACTCTAAATCATCAATTATCTCGTAAGTAATCATATTGTTATAATCAAAGTATTTTTCATCTATATCTTCTATATTGTCGTTTTCATCAAATATGATGAAATCTTTCAGGTTTGTTTCTGAAAGCTCCTTTCTTTTGGCTTTTTTTACCGCTCTATCATGTGAAGAGAAAATTAAAAATATAAATCTACTATAATCTTGCTCTCTTTTTCTTTTACGTTCAAATTTAAAGAACACTCTATCTCCATTATTAATTCTAAACTCATACAGTGAATCAGAACCATTTATTTTTTTTATCCAAAATCCTTTCGGTAATTCTATAGAGAAGCTGAGATTTTTTTGTAATAAATCATTAAAAAATCTTAACTTTTTCAATAGTACAAAATTTTTTTCTATTGGTATTGTTTTTAAAAAATATTCTGTAATCAAAAATCTCATTTTGATATCTCCTCCTTTAGCATAAGTATTATACAAGATTTTGACCTAATGGGCAATCATTATTAGAGAGAGGAAGAGTTATTTCGTTATTTAGATTAATATAATTATGAAGATGGAATAGAAAAGAGGTGAAAAGAAGAATGAATATGTAAATTATTATGTAGAATTAATATGCATATATGAAGCGATGAGCTACAATGAAAACTAGAGATACTAAAATATAAAAATTTTAAATCAAATTCGACTTTTTATGAAATAAGGTGTATGTTCCGATATCAATAATTAATGAAAATAAAAGGTAATTAATTTGTAAAAATACAAATTGGAATAGTATTAATGGTTTTGGTAGTACAAGGATGTAGATGATAAGTTGAACGGATTGTACGTAACAGATTTAGTTAGAGCTATAATTAGATTATTTTTACATGAGTTCAATTTATTAAAAATAAAAGGAAGATTAAAATAAAATTTTATAGAATAAAATGCTGATAATAGTTTTATACTGTATTAACATTTTTATTTATTTAGATGATTCAATATGTTATAATCTATATTAATAAAATTAATTATTGAGGTGAAAAATTGAGAAATACAAAGTGGTTATTTCAAGATAAAATATTAAATCATCTGGAAGAGAACTACTATGATAAAGAGATTGTAGAGATTTTACATAATAGGGGAATTTTAACCTCAAAAGAGATAGATGTTTTTTTTCATAGTAAAGTTTCAGATTTAATGAACCCAAATGATTTTAAAGATGTTGATAAAGCGATAAAGAAGATAATTGAAGCTAAAAAGAAAAATAAATCAATTTGGATATACGGAGATTATGATGTTGATGGAATCACTTCAACAGCACTGTGTTATCTTGCATTGAAAGAGATTGGTTTAAATGTGAATTATTATATTCCTTTACGAGATGAGGGATATGGTTTAAATGAGGAAGCTTTGACATATATAAAAGATAATGGTGGAGAGATTGTAATTACTGTTGATTGTGGCATATCTTCAATTAAAGAGGTAGAACATGCAAATAATATTGGATTAGAAGTAATTATTACAGACCATCATGATATCAATGATGTTCTTCCTCCGGCATATGCTGTTATAAACCCTAAAAGAGAGGATAATAAATATAATTATAAAATACTTGCTGGAGTCGGGACAGCATTTATATTTTTAAAAGGACTGTATAAAAAGTTGAAGATTGAACAGGAGATATATAAATATCTAGATATAGTTGCAATTGGAACTGTAGCTGATATTGTTCAGTTGAAAGGTGAAAATAGAATAATAGTGAAAGAGGGATTAGAACTATTAAAAAGTAGTCGTTGGCTCGGTTTGAATATGCTATTAAAGAGGATTTTTGAAAATCCAAAAGAGAGAGAGTTTGATACCTATGATGTTGGCTTTATAATTGCACCCATTTTCAATGCTGCTGGGAGATTAGAAGATGCAAAAATGGGAGTCGAACTTCTAATAAGTGATGATCATGTGAGATGTACTAACTTGATTACAGAGTTAGTTCAAAAAAATTCCGAGAGAAAGGAGCTACAAGAAAAGATTTTTGAGAAAGTTATTGAGGAGATAGAAAATAATGAACTGGATAAAAATCCTATTTTAATTGTGGCTAAAAAGGGTTTTCATCATGGGGTTATAGGGATTGTTGCTTCTAAAATACTTGATAGATACTATAAGCCGACAATTATTATGGAGATAAAAGAGAATGAAGGGATTGCTACTGCATCGTGTAGAAGTATCGAGGGATTCAATATTGTAGAAGCCTTAAACTATCATAAAGATTTTTTTATAAAGTATGGTGGTCATTCCGGGGCGGCAGGTTTTTCAATTCCTATTGATAAAATAGATGAGTTTTCAAAGCAGATAAATGAATATGCTTCAAAAAAAATAACAGATGAGGATAAAAAAAGACCTGTAAAAATCGATAGTGAGATTTCTATTTTGAAAATAGGGTTTGATTTAATGGATAAATTAGCTAAATTAGAGCCCTATGGTTTTGGAAATCCCACTCCTATATTTTTACTGAGAAATTGTAGATATGAAAATCTACGTTTAATAGGGAAAGAACAAAATCATATAATGTTTGATTTGAAGAAAAATGGTGAAACAATTAAAAATTGCGTTTGGTTCAATAGTGATGATGTTTTCACTAGATTAGTTGAGACGAAAGAGATTGATATTGCTTTCAAATTGAAAAGAGAGATTTTTAAAGATAAGTACTATTACAAAATTTTCATAGAAGATATAAAAATATCAAATGAATTTAATGAGTTTGACGAGATAAAAAGGTTGTATGAGATAAAATTTCCTATAAAATCAGTTTTTTATACAAGACGAGATTTGCGAGATAAAAATATATCACTAAAATTGAATGAGAATGATATTAGCATTGTTATGGGAAAAAATGAAGTTGGATTTTTAGAGAGTGCTACGAAAAATTTATTGTTAAAATTGAATAAGTATTATAACTATAATTATTCGATAAAAATTGAAAATATTATTCAAAAGGATGAAAATTTCAATGTTTGTGTAGAGATTGATTTGGACAGAGAGTTCAAGACGCTTGCACTAAGTGAAGGAGTGTTGTTTCAGGATATAAAAAGACATTTGATTGGTAATAGTAACTACAACTCCATTCAAAAAAAAGTGTTAAGTGCTGTTTTTAAGGATAAAAAAAAGGTTTACACAGAGATAGAAGAGGGGCGAGGAGTTGGAACTATTTTAGAAACAATTAGAATTTTTTTTGAAGTGAAAGGAGAAAGGATAGAGATAGTAAAAAAAGGAAGTTTTATTTTAGTTCATAGATTTGAGGATGAAATCCCTTTCTTAGTTATTTCATCCGATAAGAAAAAACGTAAAAAATATGAAAAAGAGGGATATTCTATTATATTAGATGATTATCAAATACCTGAAAATGTTATTTTAGTACAGGAGAATGAGTTAAAAAATTATAAAAATATTTTTAATTTAAAACTACCAAACTTTGAAAAAGAGCAGATGATTTTAAAGGCAAAAAAAGGGGAAAAAATCTATTCTACGCAAGATATAAAAATAATCTTTTAAATTATTGAGAAATGGAAACTAAACAACATTAGTGAAAAAGGAATTGAGTTTATGATAAAACGAGCTAGAAATATTTTAAAAAATTTATATGGATATGACAGCTTTAGAAGAGGACAAGAAACAATTATTGAAACGATTTTAAACAGGGAAAATATACTTGGTGTTATGACAACTGGTGGAGGAAAATCTATTTGTTATCAGATACCGGCTTTAATTTTCCCAGATTTAACATTGGTTGTATCTCCTCTTATCTCCTTAATGAAAGACCAGGTCGATAACTTAAGACAACTTGGGGTTGAAACGGCTTTCTTAAACTCATCGTTAAGTAAAGAGGAATATTTAAAGATTATACAAAAAATAAAAAATAGAAAGATAAAAATTTTATATTTGGCTCCAGAAAGACTTACAAATGATTACTTTATAAAAATGATGGAAGAGATTCCAATCTCCATGCTTGCGGTAGATGAAGCACACTGTATTTCGCAATGGGGGCATGATTTCAGAAAAAGCTATCTTGAAATTCCTAATTTTTTAGAAAAAATAGGGCAAAATCCACTTATAATGTCCTTAACGGCGACTGCTACACCTAAAGTTAGAGAGGATATAGTTGATAAATTGAAATTGAAAAATCCCAAGATATATGTTGATAGTTTTGACAGGGAAAATATAACTTTTAAGGTACGTAGAAATGTTGGGGCAGAAAGTTATATAGTGGATTATATAAAGGCAAATCCTAAAAAACCTGGGATAATATATGCAGCGACAAGAAAGGAGGTAGAAAATCTATATAGTTATTTACAAATAAAGGGAATAAAAGTAGGAAAATATCACGCTGGATTGGATGAAAAGGAGAAAAATAGATTTCAAGATAGTTTTACAAGAGATGAAATAGATGTAATGGTTGCAACAAATGCTTTTGGAATGGGGATAGACAAATCAAATGTAAGATATGTGATTCATAGGAATATACCAAAGGATTTGGAGAGTTATTATCAGGAAGCAGGGCGAGCTGGACGTGATGGAGCTCCAGCAGAAGCGGTATTACTTTTCTATGAAGAGGATATTACAACACAAGAGTTTTTAATTGAACAAAATGAAGAGAGTAGTGATGAAGTAAAAAAAGAAAAAAGAAAAAAATTAGCTAAAATGGCAGATTATGCCTACTTAGATAGTTGTTATCGTGAGTTTATACTGAAATATTTTGGGAATAATATGATAAAAAATTATTGTGGCAATTGTAGTAATTGCAGAGAGTTTAAAGATGTTGAAATCTTAACTTTAGAAGCTCAGAAAGTTCTTTCATGTGTTGGAAGAGCAAAAGAAACTATTGGAATTTCAACTTTGACAACTATTTTGTTGGGGAAAATTGACGATAAGATTGAAAAAAAAGAGTATCATTTACTTTCGACTTTTGGAATAATGTCAAATTATAAATATGATTGGTTAGAAGAGTTTATATACTATCTTATAAGAGAGAGTTATTTGGAGCAAAGTGCTGGAAGTTTTCCGGTTTTAAAGTTGACAAATAAGGGATACAGTGTATTAAAAAATTTAAAGTCGGTATACAGAAAATCAAATGAGACAGTTACTTTTGAATATTTTAATAATCCTATTTTTGAAAGACTGAATGAGTTAAGAAAAAAAATAGCTGAGAGAGAAAGCGTTGCTCCGTATATTGTTTTTTCTGATTTAACTTTGATAGAGATGGCAGAGAAAAGACCTAAAAATCGTTGGGAAATGCTAAAAATTAGAGGGGTTGGAAATCAGAAATTTAAAAACTATGGTGAAAGTTTCTTGGAGATTATCAACAGTTTTGAAAATTCAAAAATGCCAAAAATAGAGGAGAATGAGTATTTAACAGAAGAAAGAATAAAAAGATTAAAAAAGGCTCTGAATTTAGATATTTCACAAGAAAAATTAAAACAGATATTGGAAGAATCTTTATTTAGATAGGGAAAGGAGGAAGTGATGTTGCTAGAGATTTTTATTGCAAAAAAGCAAATATTGGAACATAAAAAGCAAAGTTTTATAGGGGTTATTGGAATTGCAATTGGAATTGTAGTTTTGATTGTTTCTCTTGGGATATCTAATGGACTTAGTAAAAATATGATAGATAGTGTTTTGTCTCTTTCGAGTCATATAGCAGTTATTGATAATGGACAGATAGAAAATCCAAGTAAATATGTGGAAAAAATAGAGAAAATATCAGGAGTAAAGGGAGTTATTCCAAAGGTTCAATCACAAGCTTTAGTGAGATATAAGGGAATGTTTGGAGAGTATGTTTCAGGTGTAAAGTTAGAGGGAATAGAGTTTGACAAAATGATATCGGTCATGAAACTTGACGAGAAAATTAACAGAGGTAAAATTGATACTAAGAATCTAAAGGGTGTATTTTTAGGGAGTGAGTTATTTAAACAGTTGGGGGCTAAAATAGGTGATAAAATAACTATCATATCTGCAACTAATAAGGAACTTCCTTTGACTATTGCTGGAAGTTTTCAAAGTGGATTTTATGAATATGATTTGTCAATGATTATTATGCCTCTAAAAACAGCTCAATACTTAACAGAACGAGATAATACTGTAAGTACAATAGATGTATTTTTAGAAAATCCATATGATGCAGAGAGTTTAGCAAAAAAAGTAGAGTTTGAAACAAAACTATACAGTAGAAGTTGGGGAGATATGAATAGAAATCTTTTGAAAGCCTTAGCACTTGAGAAAACAGTTATGATAATTGGGTTTTCTATGATTGTTATTATAGCAATGTTTGTTGTGTGGATTATTTTGAATATGATGATAAGGGAGAAGAAAAAGTATATTGGAATAATGCGTTCAATGGGAATCTCAAATAATTCAATTATAAAAATATTTTTATTTCAGGGATTATTAATTGGAGTAAGTGGAATTATATTAGGGACAGTTATATCACTTGGGATTTTATGGTATGTAAAGACCTATTCCATTCCTGGAATCTCAAGTATTTACTATCTTTCTAAGGTTCCGGTAGAGATAACATTTAACGAGATTTTTAAGGTTATAGTTTTTAATCTGTTTTTGATAGTCATTTCAAGTGTTTTTCCAGCTTATAAAGCAGGAAAATTAAAGATAGTGGAGGCTTTGAAAAATGAGTAAAAAAATCATCTTAGAACTAAAAAACATAAATAAAAATTATGTTATGAAAAATGAGAGATTAGAAATTATAAAAGATTTGAATCTTCAAGTTGAAGAGGGAGAGTTTATAACTATTTTAGGTCAATCCGGTTCAGGGAAAACTACTTTTCTAAATCTGATAGGAATGTTGGATGAAGCAACATCCGGTGAGATATTTATTAATGGAAAAAAAATTAATTTAAAATCAAAAGAGATTGATAAATTTAGAGGAGTTACGATAGGATTTGTTTTTCAATTTCATTATCTTCTACCAGAGTTTACCGCATTAGAAAATGTGATGCTTCCAGCTCTTAATCTAAACTATAAAGATAAAGAAAAGATAAAGAGAGAAGCTTCGCTTATTCTTGAAAAAGTGGGATTAAAAGATAGAATAAATCATAAGCCACATGAATTATCAGGTGGAGAGAAACAGAGAGTAGCAATTGCAAGAGCATTGATAAATAAGCCTGAAATCTTACTTTTAGATGAGCCTACTGGAAATTTAGATAATGATACAAGTGAAAAAATTTTTGAAATTTTCAAACAAATCAATCAAAATGAACGTCAAACAATTATAGCAGTTACACACTCAAAAGAGCTAGCTGCAATTTCAAAAAGAAAATTAATATTAAAAAAAGGAAATCTTATGGAAATTAAATAGTTTCTATGGGTTAAATTACAAAGGGGTGGTTTTATGAAAATAGTTTATAATACAAATGGAGAACTTGTATTAACAGAAGCTATTAAATCATATTGTGAAAAAAACTTTTCAAAGTTAGAGAAATTTTTCGACAATATCTCAACTATTAATGTAACTTTAACTGCAACAAAATCTAAAAATGGACCTCTACAAAGAGTGGATGCGAGAGTTCATATGAATAGCTCCATTATAAAAGGGGTTTATACTGATGAAGATTTATATACTGCAATTGATAAAGTAACTGATATTTTAGCTAAGCAAGTAAAAAAATATAAAGAAAAGTTAAGAGACAATAATCACGCTACTCCTAGAAAAAAAGTTCATTTTGAGCCTAAAGAGAATGCAATTGTTATTGAAGCTACTAAAACAGTAGAGACAATAACGGTTAATCCTAGACCAATGGATTTAGAAGAAGCTATTTTACAACTTGAGGCGTTGAATAAAGATTTTTACGTTTTCACAAATTGTGAGACACATGAAATGAATATTGTTTATAAAAAGAGAAATGGGAATTATGGTCATATAGAACCGGCTGAAATTTAATGAGATTATAGAATCAGTAACGGAGTTTAAAAAAGCTCCGTTATTTTTTTATTATGAATTATAACTTTATATTATTTACAGTATTTTTATAATAGTTAATGAAATATATTTAATCTGGATTGTATTTATTTGAGCAAAATGATACTATACTATTAGAATATATTTAGTAGTATAGGAGGGAATATAGTTTTGAAGAAGATATTAGCTGTCTTAGGAATATTTATCGTTTGTTTATTAGCTTTTTTATTTTATAAAGAATCTTTGCTTTTGCCAAAATCAACTGAGCTTATTCAGGGGAGATTAGAAAATGGAATGGAGTATTACATTTTGGAAAATAAAAAACCTGAAAATAGAGCGACACTTAATTTAGTGGTAAAAGCTGGCTCTCTATTAGAAACAGATGAACAGCAGGGGCTAGCACATTTTTTAGAGCATATGGCATTCAATGGAACCAAAAAGTATAAAAAGAATGATATGATAAAATATCTTCAATCTATAGGATTAAATTTTGGTGGAGATTTGAATGCGTATACAAGTTTTTCAGAAACAGTGTATGAGTTGCAGATTCCAACAGATTTAAAAAATTTAAATACGGGGCTTGAAATTTTAGAAGAATGGACTTCAAATATAACATTGGATAAAGAGGAGATTGAGAAAGAAAAAAAGGTTATAGTTGAAGAGTGGAGATTGAGACAAGGAATAGCTCAAAGAGTTGGTGATATTCAAAAAAGAATACTTTTTGCTAATTCTAGATATCAAAATAGATTTCCTATCGGTTTAGTTGAAGTGATTGAGGGAGCAAATTACAATCTGCTAAAAAATTTTTATGATGATTGGTATCAACCAAAGAATATGGCTATTATAGCAGTTGGGGATTTTAATTCTAAAGAGATTGAGAAAATGATAAAAGAGAGATTTTCGAAATTAAAAAACACAAATGGTTTGAAAATAAGGGAATACACCATTCCTTTAGCATCTCAAAATAGTATAGAAATATTTACTGACCCAGAGATAACAACTACTAACTTTAGAATTATGTGGAAAGATGAAAATTATTCTCTTAAGAGCAAAAAAAATCTAAGAGATGAGTTAATTGAACAACTTTTTTATTCAATAATAAATACAAGGTATAGTATTCTTTCAAAAAAGAGTACAAGTCCTTTTGTAGCCACTTCATTTTATAATTATGGATTAAATAAAGGAACCAGAGTTCAGATTATAAACTCAAAAGTCAAAGATAGAAAGCTTGATGAGGCAGTTACAGAGGTTTTGACTCAGTTTAAAGATATACAAATAAATGGCGTTACTACCCAAGAACTAGAGAAAGAAAAAACTGAGTATTTGAACTATCTAAAAACTAGAATAAATAATAAAGAAAGTATAACTAATTCAAACTATGCAACTCGTATATTAGGTCAAGTTTTAGAGGAAAATCAGTTTATTGATATAGAGAAACTTCATCCGTTGGCAGAAAAGATTTTAAAAACTATTGATAAAAAGGATTTACAAGATTTTGCAAATCATATATTAAAACTTAAATATGATGTTTTTATTACAGCTCAGGAAAGTCTAAAAGAATATTTACCAAATAAGATGGATTTAATGATAAAAATAAATGAGATTCTATCTGAAAAAACACTTCAGAAAAAGGGATTAAATTTAAATGTAGAGTTAACAAAGTTGAATTTAGAAAATGGAAAAATTAGATCTGAAATTGATGAAAAAGAGTATAAAAAATATATACTTTCTAATGGAATTGAGGTATATTATAAAAAAACTGACTATGAAAAAGATAACATAAGGTTTAAACTTTTTAAATATCAAGGAAGTTCTGGATTGGATTTCAAAAGTTATATTAATACTCTCTTTTTGTCGAAATTACTTATTGATTCTGGGGTTGGTGAGATAGACTATAAATCTTTACCTTTATACTTTAAGGGGAAGAATTTTTCAGTAACACCTTTTATTAGAGATTACTCACAAGGCTTTATAATTGCTTCAAATAAAAAGGACTTGGAGGAAGGATTGAACTATTTTAGAACTTTGATTAAAGAGCCAAAGTTTGATAAAGAGATTTTGGAAAATATATTGGAAGTTAATAAAGAAGCGATTATTAATAGGGAAAACTCTCCGAATTATCACTTGAAAAAAACTTACCTTGAGAGCTTGACTGATAATCCGAGGAGGTTGCCGATAGAGTTAGATAATTTGAAAGTTGTCTCAGCTGAGGAGATAAGAGGTGGATTTAATGAACTATTTTCAAACTTTTACAATTATAAATTGATTGTTGTCGGGAATATTGATGAGGCTGAATTAAAAAATATTTTAGAAAAATATTTTGCGTCTCTTCCGTCAAAAGAGAATAGATTTTCTTACAAACCACTGAATATAACTTATCCAGAGGGAGAAATTATAAAAAAAGTGGTTAAAGGTATTGACAAGAAAGCAACTATAATTATGAATTTTCCATATAAATCTAGTTTTTCACATGAAAATAGAGTTTTATACAATGCTTTTTCCAATCTTCTTAATATTTTATTGATAGAGGAGATAAGAGAAAAGAGCGGTGGAGTTTACTCAATAGCTACATATGCAGATTTAGATTATATGAATTTTAATGAGAACTCTCTTCAAATTCAATTTAGTACAGACCCTCACAGAGTAGAGGAGATAATAAATAGAGTAAAAGAGGTAATATCCAATGTTCAAACTGGAAAATTTTCGAATGAAAAAATCAATGATATTCAAAATAATTATAGATTGAATTTAGAAACCGCATTAAAAACAAATAGCTTTTGGAATCGATATTTAGAGAGAAAAGTTTTGTTTGAGAACTATGAATATTATACACCGTCAAAATATAATGAGGTTGTAACATTTGAATCAATTCTTGATTTTTCAGAAAAAGCGTTGGATTTAACAAACTGTATTATAGTTATTTTAGAACCAGAGAAGGAGGAATAAATGCCGCATTTAAAATTTAGAGGGATTGATAAGAAAGTTTTGATAGAAAATAGTAAAGAGTTAATAGATGGCTTAACTGAGATTATTGCTTGTAATAGGGATTGGTTTACAGTTGAACATATAGAAACAGAGTATATTTTTGATGGGAGAATAGTTTCAGGCTATATTTTTGTAGAGGTTAGTTGGTTTGAACGGGATAAAGAGACAAAAAATAAAACTGCTGATTTTTTGACGAAATTTTGTAAAAAATACTCATCTAATAGAGATACAACTGTAATTTTTTATCCTTTATTAGGAGAAAATTATTATGATAATGGAGAACATTTTTAAAAGCTATGAAAAATAATATAGCGTTAATAGGATTTATGGGAGCTGGGAAAACAACAATCGGAAAAAATCTTGCAAAAGCATTGGATATGAAATTTATTGATTTAGATGAAGCTATTGTCAGAAAAGAAGGATGTAGCATCTCTGAAATATTCCAGAAAAAAGGAGAACAATACTTTAGAATGTTAGAAAGAGAGATCGTTGAGCAAGAAGCAAAAGACAATAATTTAGTTATCTCAACAGGTGGTGGAACAGTGGTTGATAACTTAAATATTAAGAATCTAAGAGAGTCCTCCTTTATTGTTTTTTTAGACTGTGATATTAACACAATTTATGAGCGAGTGAAAAACAAAAAAAATAGACCTCTCTTAAATAGTGAGAATATGTTTGAAACCATAAAAGAGCTATATGAAAAGAGAGTTTTACTGTATAAATTTTCAGCTGATTTTATTTTAAAAATAGATTCAGATACCAATCTTTATGAAAGTATTGAAAAAATAAAAGAAGCATATATTATGAGTTAAGAAAAAAATAATATAATAAGAGATTTAGTTAATGCTTCACTCTAAAAATTTTGTAAAAGTTCAAATATATCTGTTAATTTTAGTGAAATAAATAGAAAATACTAGTTATAAGAGATTTTTTGGATTATAAGAAACTATAGTTTTAATAAATATGTAAGATAAGGGAGGAATAGGATGAAATCAGATATTGAAATAGCTCAGGAGGCAAGGATGTTAAAAATAACTGAGGTTGCCAAGAGATTAGGTATCAGCGATGAAGAGATTGAGTTATATGGGAATTATAAAGCAAAATTGAAGCTTTCAATCTTTGATAGGTTTAGTGAGAAAAAAAGTGGAAAACTTATTTTAGTTACAGCTATCACTCCAACACCAGCAGGAGAAGGAAAATCAACAGTTACAGTCGGATTAACGCAAGCTTTCAACAAAATTGGTATTTCATCTATTGCAACTCTCAGGGAGCCATCTTTGGGACCAGTTTTTGGAATGAAAGGTGGAGCGACAGGCGGAGGATACTCTCAAGTTGTACCAATGGAAGATATAAATCTACATTTTACAGGAGATTTTCATGCTATCGGTTCAGCTCATAATCTTATCTCTGCTTGTATTGATAATCATATTACTCAAGGAAATGGTTTAAAAATAGATATAACTAAAATTTCATGGAAAAGAGTAGTTGATATAAATGACAGAGCTCTAAGGGATATTGTGATAGGACTTGGTGGTAAAATAAATGGGTATCCGAGAGAGAGCTCCTTTCAGATAACTGTTGCATCAGAAATAATGGCGACTCTTTGTCTTTCTAACTCTTTAAAAGAATTAAAAGAAAATATTGGGAGAATTGTAATTGCTTATAATTTAGATAATCAGCCTATCACAGTTGAGGATTTAAAAATAGCAGGTGCGGTAACAGCATTATTAAAAGACGCAATTAAACCGAATTTGGTTCAAACTTTGGAAAATACGCCAGTATTGATACATGGAGGACCCTTTGCAAATATTGCTCATGGGTGTAACTCTTTAATTGCCACGAAATTAGCTTTAAAATTATCTGATTATGTTGTTACAGAAGCTGGATTTGCGGCAGATTTGGGAGCAGAAAAGTTTTTTAACATCAAATGTAGAAAGGGAAATTTAACTCCAAATTGTGTTGTTTTGGTAGCTACAATAAGAGCCCTAAAACACCACGGAGGAGCTAAAGAGCTAAATGAAGAGAATATACAGGCATTACAAAAAGGGATAGAAAACTTAGATAAGCATATTGAAAATATAAAGAAATTTAATCTTCCAGTGGTTGTAGCGGTAAATAGATTTTTAACAGATACAGAAAAAGAGATTGAAGTTATTAAAAATCATTGCAGAGATATTAATGTTCCTGTTTCATTATGTGAAGTATGGGAAAAAGGTGGAGAGGGAGGAATTGATTTAGCTGAAAAAGTAAAGCACGAGATAGATAAAAACTTAGATAGATTTTCTCCATTGTATGAACTTAATCAACCTTTACAAAATAAGATAGAGATAATTGCTAAAGAGATTTATGGAGCTGATGGAGTGGATTTTTCGATAAAAGCCAAAAAGAGTATAGAGCAATTTGAGAAGCTGGGCTATGCTCATTTTCCGATATGTATCTCAAAAACTCAAAACTCAATATCAGACAAAAAGGGATTATTGGGAAGACCTAAAAATTTTAATTTGGAAATAGATGAGATTCGTTTAGCAGCTGGAGCTGGATTTATAATAGCTATGGCAGGAGGTATAATTGATATGCCGGGGTTACCAAAATTACCAGCAGCAGAACAGATAGATATTGATGATAACGGAGTGATAACGGGATTATTTTAATTGAAACTGAAATAAAAAGGAGTGTTAGGAGAATGAATATTGAAATATTTCAACTTGGATGTTACATGACAAATTGCTATTTGGTCTGGAATGAAAATAAGGAGGCTACACTTTTTGATTGTGGTGGAGATATAAGAGAAGTAGTGAACTTTATAAATAAAAAAGATTTAAAATTAAAAAATATTGTTTTGACTCATGGACATGGGGACCATATTGCAGGTTTAAATCAAATAAAAGAGCTTTATCCCGAAAGTAAAGTTTATATTGGAGTTGAAGAGGTTGATTTTTTGAAAGATGATTCTTTGAGTTTAACCTCAGCTATTCAAGGAACTTCATTTAATTATAGATATGATTTTGAAACTTTGAAAGAGGGGGATGAGATATTTGAATTTGAAGTTATTGACACCCCAGGACACACAATTGGTTCAAAGTGTTTCTATAATAGAAAAAATGAAGTTATGATAACAGGAGATACACTATTTAGAAGAAGTTATGGAAGGTATGATTTACCGACTGGAAATTTACAATCCCTGAGAGAAAGTTTATCAAAAATTTGCAGTAACTATCCTGAAAATACAAAGGTATATAGTGCTCATACACCTTGTACTACTTTGGGAGAAGAGAAAAAAATACTTAAATCAGAAAGAATGATATAGGTGATAGGATGAAAGATAAGATTTTTGATGTTGTAATTGTTGGAGGAGGTCCTGCTGGATTAACTTCAGCTCTATATTGTGGACGAGCAAAACTATCTGTATTAGTAATTGAGAAGAAAGATTTTGGAGCTTTGGTTTCAAGTCATAAAATAGAGAACTATCCAGGAGTTGAGAAACTTACGGGTAAAGAGTTATATTTAAAAATGAAAGAGCAAACTTTAGAATATGAAGTTTCATATATGGAAGCTAACTTTTTAGGACTATCATTTGATGAAGAAGTAAAGATTGTAAAAACTGATATAAGAAATATCAAGTGTAAATCTGTGATAATCGCTACTGGAAGTAAGAAAACAGGAATTAAAAAGATAGAGGGAGAGGAGTTTTATCTTGGAAAGGGAGTATCTTATTGTGCAACTTGTGATGGAGCGTTTACTCGTAATTTAGAGGTCTCTTTAGTTGGAAAAGGAGAGGAGTTGTTAGAAGAAGCTTTATACCTAACTAAGTACGCAAGAAATATTAATATTTTTATAACAGATGATAAAGTCGTTGAAAATGAAGATATTTATAAAATTTTATTAGAGAATGAAAAAGTGAGATTCTATTTTAATTGTAATCTTATGAAAATAGAGGGAGAAGAGTTTGTAGAAAGGATTTTGATTGAAGTAGACAAAGAGATAAAAACAGTATCAACTCAATTTGTATTTTTATATTTAGGAACAAAACAAACGACAGAGATATACACTGAAATATCGAGTTTGGATAAGAATGGATATATTATAACAGATGAATTGATGAAAACCAATGTTGATGGAATATTTGCTATTGGAGATGTTAGGTCAAAACCAGTTAGACAGGTCGCGACAGCTGTTTCTGATGGAGCTATTGCGGGCATAGAGGTCACAAAGTATATTTTAAAGAAAAAAAATAAAGCACAATAAAAAAAGAGCTAGTGTTAGCTCTTTTTTTATCTTAATAAGACTCACAAAAAATAGTTTTAAAACTCTATTTTTATACTATTGTTAATAATTTCATCTATCAATTTTGTTTTTTTAAAAATATTTTATAAAGTTTGAATCCCAAATATAGAATTATTAGGAATATGACTAAATACTTAAAATCTTGAATAAGTGGAAGAATAACGCTTTCATACCCTTTGTAAAAATAACCAGCAACAATCATTACTGCGACATATATTCCAGCACCAAGTCCAGTGAAAGTTACAAATTTAAAACAGTTCATTTTTACAATTCCAGGTGGAAATGAAATATATTGTCTCACAACTGGGATAAATCTTCCGAAGAAAACAATATATTCTCCTTTTTCTTCAAAAAGTTTTTCCATTTGATGGAGTCTCTGTTCTGTTAAAAATAGATATTTTCCATATTTTATTAAAAGCTTTTTTCCAAGTGTTGCTCCCAAAAAATAATTTATCAAAGCACCAGCAATACTTCCCAACGTCCCTGCCAAAATTGCAGGAATAAAACTCATTTTCCCAGCACCAATCATATATCCAGCTGGTAATAAAGCTACTTCAGACGGAAAAGGAATAAAAGAAGCTTCTAAGGTCATCATTATAAAAATTCCTAAGTATCCCATTCCCATAAAAAAATGACTTAAATCTGATATAATATTTTCCATTGTCAACTCCTTAATATAACTACGTTTGTTAATTGTGATAATAGTTGTTCTTTTTCTTTTGAAATAACACCTCTGAGTGTGATAGTAGTACCGTACTCTTTTTCTAAGTTAAAAAACTCATCTTGAAGAATATTTTTTATATTAGTCTCCTGAGAATAGGGAAAATTTATCACATAGGTTTTTTGAGTTTCTGAAATTGTATTATCTAGAATATTTTGCAAAGATTTATTATAGGTTTTAAATGCTTCGCGTATTTCTAAGTTCTCCTCAATGGGAAGAGTTTTTGCAACTTTCTTTCCAGCTTTGGTTAAATCATAATATGTGTGATTTCTATGTTTAATAACAACATTATTATCTTTAGTTTTATAGGAAACCATAAGATTTTCTACTCTTTCCAAAATTCCAGTTACGACCAACTTATCAACAGCAATTTTTACGTTTTGTTGATTCTCCAGAATACGATTTGCAAGTTTTGATATAAAAGTTGGACCTATCGTAAATATCGTCAAAATAATTTTCTTCTCTAGCTCATTCATAAAAAACCTCTCTAAAAAATAACTGTAAACATTTTATCATATTTTTTTTAAAATATACAGATAAAAGTTGATATGAAGATATTTTTCTTGAAGAAAATAAAATTGATAATTGAATTAAACTATGTTATAATTTCTGGGAAAGAGAGGTTTATATGGTTGATTTTGAAAAAGTAGATTTTATGATAGAAATTATTGAAAAAGGTTTAGTTCCAGAGGGAAAAAGCTTTAATGAGTTTGCTATTGAGTTTTATTTAGAAACGAGAACAATTACTTTGTCAAAGTACCTTAGATTGAGAGGAAGAGCGACGAAATTACCTAAGTTGATGAATACTAAGAAAGCTGGAGAGTTACTTTTTGAAACAGAAAAAGATAGCGAGGTCTTGACTTTTCTTTCAAGAAAGGGGTATAAAGAGATTCCACAGTTAAATTATACTGCTGTTATGTTATTGAGAAAGTTGGATTTATTTTCAAATTGGCAAAGATTACTTGTTTTTTTTGAAGGTGGAAAAACTATACAAGAGATTAATAGTTCTTTAAAAAGAGAGCTTTTACCTATGGAGATTGAAAAGTTAGAAAAGTTTGTAAAAGATGAGTTAAAAATAAATGATAAAGAGCTAAATTTTTTGTTGGATAAGATTGGAAAAATTGAAAAAAATAAAACATTATATAAATCTGTGAAAAAATTAATAAGATGAGAGGAGTCATTATATGAAAAAAATAGTTTACATGTTTTTAGCGGTTACTACACTAGCATTTTCTTACGATAATTCACTTACTTTAAAGGAGAGAAGAGCTCTAGAAAAGGAGTTTAAACTATATAACGTGAGATATGAAAATAATGCGTACAGTTTAAAAAATACTCTGGCAAAGAGAGAGATTGTTATTGATAAAAAGTTGAAAGATTTGCCGAATACTTCAAAAACAGCGTTTGGAGATAATAAATATAATGATATTTATAATTGGAAAGTAACAAAGGAGAGAGATGGGATACAATATTTTGCTGTTACTGGGACGAGTAGAAGAAAAGCAATTGCCAAAGTTGATGGAAGATATGTAGTTCTTTTTTATAATGCGGTTGGAAAGAATGAAGATATGGTAAAAGATACGATTGAGGATGTAAAAAAAGCTTTAGTTAATAATTAAGAGTTAGAGAGTGGCTACTGAGAGAAAGTTTTTTTAGAGAAAAATTTGAAATAGGTAGTTGATGTTGAGCTAGTAAGTTATGTGTTGTACTTTTTTAATTATGGCGTATCTTAATAATAAAGAGTTTAAGGATTGTAATTTCTTGAACAATGACCAGTTTGTAGTCACAAAATAAACAGAAGCGTCTATTTAATCCCACCCTAAATAGACGCTTTTATATTTTTAATTAATTTTAATATTTTCTTACCATGTTAGAATCAGGTATCTCTATTTCAACCTGTTGCCGATTAAACTTTTATAACAAAGTTAATTATTTTAACTAACTCTTACTGAGATAGATACTTTATCTGCCACTGAGTTCGTAAATTTATCTAATATTGGCTTTGCTTCCTCCTTTGTTAGTACACCTGGCTCTGAAAAACTAGTATCGGAAACAGCTTCAAATTTTAGCTCTCCTTTTGTATCATGTGATATTTGAATCATTTTTGGAAATCTTAAAATTTTAGCTGATGTACTAGTTAGTATTAACGACCCAGAAGGTAGAACAGCAGGAGCTACTCCTTCACCAGCGTATGCTTCTTGTGCTATACTTATTAATTTAGTTTTTGAGATAAATGAAGTCATAGGAACCTTAACAGAGTCTGAAACTGCTAGTGATTTGTCCTTAATCTCTGTATAATCATTGTCCCATCCACTTAGTGAAAAAGTTACGTTGTCAGCATTAGTTAGCTCTTTTAAAACTCCTCTTAACGTCCTTTTTACATATATTTTATCTGGAGTTTTGTTTCCACTGAAACCATTCTCACTATCATTAAAACTTAATACCATATTTGGTAAAATTAAACTGTCTTGCATATCGTCTGATGTTCTAGTAGATGATGCAAATACTACGTATTTCACTATTGATGGAGTTGTTACTAAAGCTCCTTTTACCTCGATTTTACCTTTATCACTAAATATATTTGTGCCAGTTGATGGACTTGCTGTAACATCTAATGCAGCAGCCAATGAAATACTTGATGTTCCTATTAATCCCATTAATACTTTTTTCATATTTCTCTGTATGATAAATATAAGAATATTTATCTATACAACCTCTTTCTATATTATTCTTTATTTAATTTTGTTATATAATTTTATTGAAAAATTGTGAATTCTTTATTTTTTATTGAACTTTTTTGTTACTTTTTCAAGGAAAATCTATAGTTGTTTAAAATTATTGTTCTTAAATGTTTGTGAGAATGTGTTGATAAAATTTTGTGGACACACAGTTTTTAATTTATCTAAAAGATGTGATTAAATTATTACTTATTGCTTGTTATTTTAATTTAATATTACTTCTATATGTGTTGAGAACTCTTTCTCAGTTGCAAAGAAATTATTCCATTTATTTATAATATCTTGGTCAGTAATTACATTGCTATCAGTGACATAACCCCATCTAGATGTTGTATTTTTTCCTGTTTTAATTTCTACAGTTCCATTACTTGGCATATGGAATTTAATAGATTTTAACCCTATTGCTTTACCAGAACCATCATCTAGCCATAATCCTCCACTGTGTAAAGTTAGCCCAGTTGCACTGGCTAGCTTTTTTAAGTTATCTGCTGATAATAAAGCAGTTGGTAGCATACCTTCGTTATCTGCTGGAAATGATGTGGTATCAGTAATTAAACTTGTGTATTGACCTTCAGCACGAATAGATCTAAATCTAACAGTCATTCTATCAGTATCTTGTAAGGATTCTAATGTATTTGTGCTACTTAGTCTTCTTACATATAAAGTTGGATTTGTATCAGAAAATCCAGCATTTGGTGATACAGCTCCTGCCGTAGCTTCCATAACGAAATCAGATAAAACTAATACATCTTCAGCACCCTGAAGAGATTCTGCCGTATTTGCAAAAATAACATATCTTATTGTAGTATCTGGAGTAACAAATGTTGCTTTTACATCAATTTTTCCAGTTCCTCCAGCTTGAAATAGATTAGTATTATCTGCTGGTGCAACTCTTAAATCAACATTTGCTGCTAACGAAATAGATGATAATGCCAACAGCCCTAATAAAATCTTTTTCATAAATCCTCCTAAAATCTAAAAATAATTTATCCTATAAAAAGTAAAAACTTTTAATAGCTTTTTTAATTTGAGTTTTAACTATTAAATTATTTAATTATAAATTTTTTCTTTAACTATTCTTTTTCAAATTGATTTTTAATCAGATTAAGAAATCGAAATTTTATTAATTTCTAGCTTTTTTTCTTTTTTATTTTCATAAAAAATTAAAATTTATATTGAGAACTCTTTCAATGCCCAACCACTAAGGTGGCTGGGACTTTTTAAATTATGAAAAATTTTATTTGGCAAATCTTTTATTTTTTGTTGTAGATACTTCATAAAACCAGTAATAATAAGCATTAAAATAAAAAAGTGTCTATTTGGGGTATACCCCAAATAGACACAAAAAATAAAAAGAAAAGTAAAAATTTAGCGAACTAAACTTTTACTTTTTATTCTAAAATTACTCTTTTTATACACGAAAATTTTTAAATTTTCACTAATTTTTGTGTCTAAATAGGGTATACCCTAAATGGACATCGTAAAAATTATATCATGAAAAATTAAAAAATATTCTTTTTTCAGAAAAAATATTATAGAATGGAATAGTAGCTGCTCATTTAAAAGTTGTTTTTTCAAATATACAAATAATGGTACTCTGGTTAAATCAAAAAGAGATTTTATCATATTGACAACTATACAAAATAAGTGTATTATAAAGTGTAAGTAAAATTTGATTTGAGGTGATTGACCATGTTAACAAAAGAGGAATATTTAAAAAAAATAGGTGAAACAGAGGAAACATTAAAAGCAAAAGGCTTAACATTAAAATTTATTGGACAGGTAGGTTATTCTGAAGAAGAGGATGGTTGGGATTTAGAATATATTGACCAATGTAATACTGTTGAAGTTGGGATGGGTTGTAAATGTACAGCTGGAGGAACTCTTCACGATAAATTATAAAATACTCCTGTGATTAGGGGTATTTTTTCTTTAGATTTTTTATAAAAATTGGATGTGATTTTAGATGAGAAGTACTGGAATAGTAAAAAAAATAAATGACAGAGAGATAGTAGTGGCTGTTTATAAGGAGAGTGCTTGTTCTCACTGTTCTAAATGTGATGAAAAATCTAAAATAGTAAATGAATATATTATTTATAATAAGGATAATCGGTTGATAAACATAGGGGATAAACTAGTATTTGAAATAGATTCTAAATTGGCATTGACTACGAGTTTTTTGTTCTATATTTTTCCCTTAATTCTAATGATTTTAAGCTATTTTTTAGGAATGAAATTTTTTCTTTCCGATAAAATTGCTATCTTTTTTTCTTTCATTGGATTAATTTTTTCATTTATTTTTCTATATTTTTATGATAAAATTGTAGGCAGAAAAAGAGTTTATAGTGATATTAATATAGTTTCTATTGAAAAAAGAGGGGATGTATGCTAAAAGTTAGTGCTTTGTTTTTTATTATTTTTTCTCAATTGGTTTTTACTAAAATGGATGTTGTAGATTATAGTAAAATATCAAACAAAAATGGTAAGATTTACGTCAAAGATAGTGTATACACTGGAATGGTTGTGTATAAACGTGATAGAGAGTTTTATGTGAATGGGGTTGCTGAAGGCAAGTGGCTTTCTTTTTATCCAAATGGTCAGTTGAAAGCGATAGAGAACTGGAAAAAAGGGGAATTGAATGGAAAGTATGTCTTATATAATGATAAAGGAATCAAAATTTTTGAGACTTGCTATTTAGCTGGCAAAAATCATGGTACTTTTAAGCTTTTTCATGATAATGGAAAGCCTCATATTATAGGACAGCTTCGAAATGGAGAAAACGTAGGGATTTGGTCCTATTATGATGAAAATGGAAAGCTGACTGGAAAAGTAACATATAAGAAGTAACTCTTACTTATCATTTTATAAAAATATGATTGGGAGTGATTTTCAATGAAAATTAGATTAAAAAAATATTTCAATACAAAAGTTTTGGTAGACCCAGAAAAAGCGGAAAAATTTTGTTGCAGATTAAAAGAGCTTTTTAAGATTGAGAAAAATATAATTTTAGATTTTTCTGAGATAAAAGGTATTAGTCAACTTTTTCTATATGTTTTATTTACTTCTTTGTGGAAAACTTATGGAAAAGCATTGAGAAGTAAGATTACAATAATAAATCCGCCATCGTTGTTTTTTAATCAGTTAAAATACTTAAAAGATAATTATGGAGATTTAAAAAGGCGTTATGCAAGTTTTAATCAGAAATACAGACTTTCATATGTATGAGAAATTAAAAGGGGATGAACTAGAATGTTTTTTGAAGATATTGAAAGAGAGATATATGACTCAACATTTGATTCAGTGTATAGCTCTTTAATTGATGAGTATAAAAAAGGAGAGTTAACAATTGAAAGATTAAAAGTAAATATAGAGGAGCAACAGCAGATATTATTAAATTCATTTTATGAGGGAGAAACAAAGTTTACATATGCTACTGCGACAGTAGATGCACATCAATATGCATTGGCAATGATTCAAAGGAATGAGTTATAATATAATTTATTTATGTAAAAGACCGAGATAAATCAACTAGCGTTGTTTTATCTCGATTTTTTCATCAGAGAAAAATAGTTGTTATCTCTCCCTAA
Source organism: uncultured Cetobacterium sp. (assembly GCA_949293295.1). Taxonomy (GTDB): domain Bacteria; phylum Fusobacteriota; class Fusobacteriia; order Fusobacteriales; family Fusobacteriaceae; genus Cetobacterium_A. The sequence continues at coordinate 35,614 of CASFCG010000015.1, read as the reverse complement.
ATAGCTTTGTAATTCCTTTCAGAAAAACACGGACATATTTATCTCCAGCAACCCTGTGATTTTTATGTTCTTCCCTTCTAAAAATTGCAGATAGTTCAGAGTTTGAAATATCAATTCCTCCTATTTTAAAGGCTTCTTGCATATCTTCACTTCTAAATTGAAGTGCTATTTTAAGTTTTTTTAGAATAAGATTATTTAATGTTTTATTTTCAACTTTTTCTTTTAACTCAGAACTATTTTCTTGTTTTCCTCTCTTGTAGATTATCAATCCATTTAAAAAACTATTTAATAAATGATTATTACATCTTTTTTGTTCAATATTTTCATCCTCTTCTTTTGCTAAAAAAGCTGATATATCAGAATTTGTGAGAGTTACGCCTCCTAGTTTAAAAATTTTAATCATCGTAAAGTCGTTTAATCTTAGAGCGTATCTGACTCTTCTTAAGACATCATTATTTGTCATCAAAACTCCTCCGGTATTAATATTTATTGATATCTGCTGTTCCAGTTGTAACCAGTTCGACACCTGAACTTGTACCAAGTCGAGTAACTCCTAATTCAATAAATTTTCTAGCAGTATTTAAATCACGAACCCCTCCCGCTGCTTTGAGTTGAGCTTTATTTTCAACAACCTTTTTCATTAATTCTATATCCTCAAATGTAGCACCACCAGTTCCAAAACCTGTTGAAGTTTTTACAAAATCTGCATTTGCTTCAAGAGAAAGTTGTGTAGCAACTCTTTTTTCTTCATCTGTCAGATAACAATTTTCAATAATAACTTTTAAAATTTTATCTCCAATAGCTTTTTTTATTTCAGCAATCTCATTTTGAACATATTCATGTTCCTTAGCTTTTAACATTCCAATATTGATAACCATATCAATTTCATTAGCTCCATTTTCAATACAATTTTTAGCTTCAAATATTTTAGCTTCTGTAGACATTGCACCTAACGGGAATCCAATAACTGCACAGACCTTTATATCTGTATCTTTTAATTGTTCTTTAGCTAATTTTACATAACATCCATTAACACAAACTGAGAAGAAATGATGTTGCTTAGCCTCTTCACAAAGCTTAATAATATCATTTGGTTCCGTAGTTGCCTTTAATAGTGTGTGGTCAATATATTTATTTATTTTCATAAATCCTCCTAATTTTTTAATTATTTATTAATAATTTTTACCATAAATGTTTCTTAGTATCGAAATCATCTTCATACTTCCATAGTTCATCCATATTTTCTAACATTATCTGTATTCCTGCGAAAGATTTTGTTTCTTTTAGTTTATTGCTATACACTATCCCTTTGTATTTTATGTTAGTAAATAGGCTTCTATCTCTATCTATTCCTCTTATGAAGTAAAAATTATCATCTAGTATAACTATCTAATGCCAATTTATTATTTGTGTTTGTATAGCCTACTAAAGGAATGCCTGATATTAGCATTATTTTTTATATTTTTTCCTCTAGGTTGGATAAAATTTCATATATAACTTTTGGTGTTTCTATTTTTTCATCAACAATTTTATAAGCTGATTCTAAAAAATCGAGTGAACTTTCTAAATTTTTTCCATTATGTTCAATTATAGCAACTACTTCTCCTTCTTTTACAAAGTCTCCAACTTTTTTAGTTAGGGTAATTCCAACAGAATAGTCAATAATATCATCTTTTGTAGCTCTTCCGGCTCCTAAAACCATAGCTGATTTTCCAATATTTTCTGCTTTGATTTGAGAAATCCATCCGGATTTTTTTATTTTAAATTCGTAACGAAATTTTGCTTTTGGAAGAAGAGAATAATCGTCAATAATCTTTTCATCTCCGCCATAAGTTTTAATGAATCTTTTTAAAGGTTCTACTCCTTTTCCTTTTAATATTGCTTGTTCAACTTCAGATTTAGCCTCATCCATATTTTTATTTTTTTCTTTCAAGCAAAGAGCGAGAGCGACAATATTTATTAATAGCTCTGTAAAATCTTTAGGTCCATTTCCTTTTAGTGTTTCAATTGCCTCAATAACTTCATTGCTATTTCCAACTGCAAATCCCAAAGGTTGTTCCATATTTGTCAAAATAGCGACTACTTTTCTTTTGAACGAGTTTCCTAAATCAATCATTGTTTCGGAAAGTTTTTTAGCTTGTTCTAAATCTTTCATGAAAGCACCAGAACCAACTTTAACATCGAGAATAATAGCGTCTGCATATACAGCTAATTTTTTACTCATGATAGAACTTGCAATAAGTGGAATACTAGGAACAGTAGCTGTTACATCTCTTAATGAATAAAGTTTTTTGTCTAGAGGAACGATGGTATCAGAATATCCCATTATTCCAGTTCCTGTAATGTTAATCATATCAATTAATTCCTTTCGAGTCTCTGGAAAAGTAAAGCTTGGAATAGCTTCAAACTTGTCAATAGTTCCTCCAGTATGACCTAAACCCTTTCCAGAGAGCTTTGCAGTCCCAATATTAAAAAAAGAAAATAGTCCTGCCAGTGCTACTGTAGTTTTATCACCAACTCCACCAGTAGAGTGCTTATCAATCAGAAAATGTTTTATCCCTTCAAACTTAATCTGTTCACCACTATTTAACATTGTTTGAGTAAAAAATTTTAATTCATTTCTGCTCATTCCGTTGAAATATATTGCCATTAAAAATGCAGACATCTGATAATCTGGAATTTCATTTTTTAGATAATTATTCAAAATAGTTTTAATCTCAATCTCGTTTAATTCAATACCATCTCTCTTTTTTTGGATTATATCAATAGCTCTCATGATTTCTCTCCTTTCCTAAAGATATCTTATTTTTCAAAATAAAAAACTGCATTTACAGATGTTTTAATATCTATAGATTTTGGAATTGTTAGCGGAATATTATCATTATTGTTGGTTATTTTTGTACTTCTAGCAAATCCAAGTAGTGGGACAGCTCCCTCATAACTATTATTCATCTGTATCTCTTTTGGAACTAATCTTGCTCCTTCTAATTTAGCAATAGTTTCTGCTTTGGTTTTTGCATCTTGATAAGCTAGTATGTAGCTTTTTTCTTCTATTTTTTTTTTATCATTGACATAAAAATTTAAGTCATAGATATTTGTAATTCCATTTTCACTTAAAATATCTAAGATTTTTGAAGTCTTTTTTATCGCTTCTGTATCTATTACAATTCTAGTGGATACATAATACTTTCTTTCTTTTGATTTTTCCATAATAGTCCTAAAATTTACATTGTAATTTTCAACTGATACTTCTTGTTTAGAGATTCCGTTTTTTTCCAATTTTTTTAAAATCTCAGTAACGATTGTTTTATTTTTCGTACTACACTCTTTTACGCTATCTCCCTCAATATCAACCATGGATGTTATTTTAACCCTTTCTGGAGCAACAGAAACTAAGCCGTTTCCTGTAACAGATATTGTTGTTTCTTTTTTATAAGTTTCTACTGCTAATGCAGGTTTACTTAAAATCATTGTTGAAAATAGTATTGATGCTGTAATAGTTTTTTTCATAAGATTATTCCTCCATAAAAAAAGTTTGTAATTTTATATCTAAAATTTATCATATAATACAGTGAATTGCAATTATTGTGATAATAATTTATAATACATTGGGTATAAAAAAATAAGATTTTCAACAAAAATAATTCAAGTAGATAAATAGATATGAATTTATAAATGATAGGGAAAAAATAAATAAATTGAAACAGTGACAGAAGAAAAGGAATATGAAATTGAACGGATAAGAGGTTATTCATTAGTAAAGTGGAAAAATAGAAAGAGGTCATAGAGGAAGATGATATACTTACGAAAGAGATTAAGTGAAAAAGAATAAAATAAAGTATGAGAAAGGATTGTAATAAAAGAACCAAATATTAAAAGCTCTAATGAAATAGCAAAAGGATAATATAGGGAAAATTCATATATAATAAAGTAAAAGTATTTTTTATAAAGTACACATACGTATAAAAATGGACAATCTATGTTAAAATTTAGTGAATTGACAATTTTATAAAAAAGTGATACAATAGATTGCTAAAAATGCACATTGATTATTTCTAAGTCAGGTGCCTCATAGCTGTGAGGGACTTAGTTTTGAGGTCAATGGAAGAATTAACCAGATATTAGGAGGAAAAAATGGCAGTAATTACAATGAAACAATTGCTTGAAGCAGGGGTTCACTTTGGGCACCAAGCTAAAAGATGGAATCCAAAAATGGCGAAGTATATTTTTACAGAGAGAAATGGGATTCATGTTATTGATTTACACAAATCATTAAAAATGATTGAAGATGCGTACGAAGTATTAAGAAATATCGCAGCAGATGGAGGAAAAGTTCTGTTTGTTGGGACTAAGAAACAAGCTCAAGAAGCAGTTAAGGAGCAAGCGGAAAGAGCAGGAATGTATTATGTAAATAATAGATGGCTTGGAGGAATGTTAACAAACTTCAAGACGATTCAATCAAGAGTGGAAAGATTGAAAGAGTTAGAAAGAATGGAAGCTGATGGAACATTAGATACAGCTTATACTAAAAAAGAAGCAGCTAATTTTAGAAAAGAGTTAGTTAAACTTTCTAAAAACTTATCTGGAATAAAAGAGATGAAAGAGGTTCCAGCCGCAATATTTGTAGTTGATGTAAAAAAAGAAACACTTGCAGTGGAAGAAGCGGCTAAATTAGGAATTCCAGTATTTGCTATGATAGATACAAATGTAGACCCGGATTTAGTAACTTATCCAATTCCAGCAAATGATGATGCTATTAGGTCGGTAAAATTGATTGCTTCAGTTATGGCTAATGCGATAGTTGAGGGGAATCAAGGAAAAGAGCATATAGCGGTTCTTTCAGAAGAGGAAGTAGTAGAAGAAGGGGCAGTTGAGTAATAAATACTTGAATTGAATGGAATTGAGAGCTAGTCCCTCAATTCCTTGTACTATACAGGAAATTTTAATGATAGGGAGGAGAAAATGGCAGAAATATCAGCTAAACTAGTGAAAGAGTTAAGAGAAAGAACTGGTGCCGGAATGATGGATTGTAAAAAGGCATTGGGAGAAACAAATGGAGATATTGAAAAAGCAATTGATTTATTAAGAGAGAAAGGAATTGCTAAGGCGGCTAAGAAATCAGGAAGAACAGCAGCAGAAGGATTGATTTTTGATGGAGTTTCTGCAGACCATAAAACAGCTGTAGTATTAGAGTTTAACTCTGAAACAGACTTTGTTGCTAAAAATGATGAGTTTAAAGCTTTGGGAAATAAAATGGTTGAGATAGCTTTGAGACCAGAGATAAAATCAATTGAAGATTTAAAAACAGCAACTATTGACGGAGTTACAGTAGAAACGGCGATAACTAATCTTATTGCAAAAATTGGAGAAAACATGTCTTTAAGAAGATTTGAGAAGGTTACTTCTAGCGGTTTCGTAACTACTTATAATCACTTAGGTGGAAAATTAGGTGTTATCGTTGAAATGACAGGAGAGCCGACAGAAACTAATATAGGAAAAGCAAAGGATATTGCTATGCATGTAGCAGCTATGGATCCAAAATATGTAGATAGAAGTGTTGTTACTACGGATGATTTGGATAGAGAGAGAGAGATTGCTAGAAAGCAATTAGAGGCTGAAGGAAAACCAGCAAATATTATTGAAAAAATATTAATTGGAAAAATGAACAAATTCTATGAAGAAAACTGTTTAGTTGACCAAGTGTTTGTTAAAGCTGAAAATAAAGAGACAGTTGCACAATATGCAGGAGATATAAAAGTAGTTTCTTTCGCTAGATATAAAGTTGGAGAGGGAATTGAGAAAGAGGAAGTGGATTTTGCAGCAGAGGTTGCCGCTCAACTTAATGCGTAATGACAACAAAGAGCGTAGGGAGCGGACAAGCTCTCTATTTTTTTAAGTCAAATTATGAAAGGATTGAAAAAGAATGAAGCCAATATATAGCAGAGTTTTATTAAAATTAAGTGGTGAAGCGTTGATGGGAGAACAAGAGTTTGGAATCTCATCAGATACTATATCATCATATGCAAGGCAGATTAAAGAGATAGCTGATTTAGGTGTTCAAGTTGGAATTGTGATTGGTGGAGGAAATATATTTAGAGGACTGTCAGGAACAGAACAAGGAATTGATAGAGTTACTGGAGACCATATGGGAATGTTGGCAACGGTAATAAACTCATTGGCTCTTCAGAATGCGATTGAGAGTTTGGGAGTTCAAACTAGAGTTTTATCAGCGATTGAGATGCCTAAAATAGCAGAACCTTTTATAAAAAGAAGAGCTCAAAGACATATAGAAAAGGATAGAGTTGTAATTTTTGCAGCAGGAACGGGAAATCCATATTTTACAACAGACACGGCAGCAGCACTCAGAGCTATAGAGATAAATGCCGATGTAGTTATAAAAGCTACAAAAGTCGATGGGATATATGATAAAGACCCTGTTAAATATGCTGATGCAAAAAAGTATACAGAAGTTACATATACAGAGGTTTTAAATAAAGATTTGAAAGTTATGGATGCAACTGCAATCTCATTATGTAGAGAAAATAAACTGCCGATAGTTGTATTCAATTCATTAACAGAAGGAAATATAAAGAGAGTTGTTATGGGAGAACAAATAGGAACAACAGTTATAAATGGATAGATTAGGAGGAGAGTTATGAGTGCTCAAGTATTAATTAATGAATGTAAGGATAAGATGAATAAAGCCATAGAGGCAACAAAAAATAGATTTGCTTCAATAAGAGCGGGGAGAGCAAATGTTGCAATGTTAGATGGAATAAAAGTTGAGCAATATGGTTCTATGATGCCGTTGAATCAAATAGGAACAGTATCAGCTCCAGAAGCTAGATTATTAGTGATAGACCCATGGGATAAATCAATAATACCAGCTATTGAAAAATCAATTATAGGGTCAAATTTAGGTTTGACACCAAGTAATGATGGAAAAGTTATTAGACTTATAATTCCAGAGTTGACAGCGGATAGAAGAAAAGAATATGTGAAATTTGCAAAGACAGAAGCTGAAAATGGAAAAGTAGCAGTGAGAAATATTAGGAAAGATATGAATAATGCTCTTAGAAAAATGGAAAAAGATGGAGAGATAACAGAGGATGAATTAAAAAGATTTGAAGATGAGGTTCAAAAGTTAACAGATAATACAATTAAGTCAATTGAACAGTTATTAGCGACAAAAGAGAAAGAAATTACAACAGTTTAATGAACAGTTGACATATTTTTGCCATATTTTTATGTTAAATTATCCTCATAAGAGAAGTTTTAGGAGGAAAAAATATGAGAAAATTATTATTAATAATATTAATGTTATTAAGCTTTTCAATGATGTTTGCAGGGAGAAAGAATCCATACGAAATAACAGAGAAAAGAATTGAAAAACATATGGAGTTCAAATATCGTGATAGTAAATTAGAGTATGATATCGATATTTATGGAGAAGAGGCGAATGTAAAGATAGAAGGAAGAGAATCAGCTCTGATGAAGATTGGACTTGAAAATTTAGCTGCTGAGATAGCTGATGTATTAAAAACTGAGGCAAATATTAAAAGTGTCCATGTTATTATAGAAGAGGATAAGTTTATTGGAGAGGATGAGATTATTTTTTCAAGAACTTATAACTAAAGATAATTATTGAAGTATATGAATTATAATCTATATAAAATCTGTTTTATGTCCATGATTCAAATATTTTTAAGGTCTTAAATTATGAATTTAAGACCTCTTTTAATTTTTATAAAGTCTTTTAATAGTTTATTAGTAAAATTAATCTACAGTAGTGTGATAATTGATAACTAAAGTGAGGTTATTAAGAAAATAGTTATTGAAAACTTTTACTTTTCTAGGAATAATTTAATGATACATGAAATTTTTTAATATTAAAAAATTAAAGTGTAACAAAGAGAGAATTTATTAATTATTTTTATAGAAAAGAAATTTTATATATGCTAGTAGTATTATATCTACAATTTGTTCTAAAAAAGTCTGATTTAAATTAAAATAATGTTTTTATTGACTAATAATTGAAAAAAGTGTTAATATAAATATAACTTAAATTTTTAATTTAGGAGGGATTTAAAATGTCACAAGTGTTTTTTATGCCACCATTCTCATATATGGGAGAAGGTTGTCTTAATGAGTTATCAGCAGAGGTAAAAGTACGTGGATTGAAAAAGGCTTTAATTGTAACGGATAAAGTTTTAGTAAATATTGGGCTAGTGAAGAAAGTAACAAATATCTTGCAAAAAAATGAGATAGAATATGTCATTTTTGATGAAACGAAGCCTAATCCAACAGTTACAAATGTAAATGATGGTTTAAAAATGTTGAATGAAAATGGATGTGATTTTGTTATCTCTTTTGGTGGAGGTTCTCCTCATGATGCTGCGAAAGGAATTGCATTAGTTGCGGCTAATGGCGGAAATATAAAGGATTATGAGGGAGTGGATAAATCGTCAAAACCACAACTTCCATTGATTGCTATAAACACAACTGCTGGGACAGCGTCTGAAATGACGAGATTTTGTATAATAACTGATGAAGAAAGACATGTTAAAATGGCAATTGTTGATAAAAATGTAACTCCTGTTGTTGCTATTAATGACCCAGAATTAATGCTTGATATGCCAAAAGGATTGACTGCGGCTACTGGAATGGACGCATTAACTCATGCAATAGAAGCTTATGTTTCAACTATTGCAACACCTGTGACAGATGCTTGTGCTGAAAAAGCAATAGAGTTAATAGCAAATAATCTAAGAGATGCTGTTCTTGATGGGAAAAACTTAAAAGCTAGGAACAATATGGCGTATGCAGAGTATTTGGCTGGAATGGCTTTTAATAATGCCTCACTTGGTTATGTTCACGCTATGGCACATCAATTAGGTGGTTTTTATGATTTGCCTCATGGAGTGTGTAATGCAGTTTTATTGCCACATGTTGTTAAGTATAATTCAGAAGTATGTATGAAAAAACTTAAAAAAGTTGCTCGTTTAATGGGAGTTAATCCCCATGATATAAATGATGAAAATTCAGCTGTTTTGGCGATAGAAGCTATTGTAAAATTATCAAAAGATATTGGAATTCCATCTGGAATAAAAGAGTTAGGAGCTAAAGAAGAGGACTTTATGATTTTGGCAAGTAATGCTTTAAAAGATGCGTGTGGGCTTACAAATCCTAAGCAAGCTACACTAGAAGAGATTATCTCTATATATAGAAGTGCAATGTAGTTGTATTTAGTCAATAAACCTAATGGACAAGAAGTCGCCCACCTTCACAGGTGGTGCGATGGATTGTCTTATTATTTTTAAGAACTTTGGAAATCAAATATATAAAGTTGAGATAAATAAATTGTTACCTTGTAAAATATAAAAGCGTTGATAAAGCCAAATGTTAAATAATTATGTAAAATCAGGTCGAGATTAGTCATGGAGTTTGCCAGACATGGAAACTACTACTTCTTAAAGTGAAAGTAAAACTAGTTTTATAAATATACTATTAGAGAAAGAAAAGTAATTAAAAAATGAAAGTAAAACAATACAGAGTTAAGACTCTGTAAGAAATAGAAGAAAGTTGATATACTAGGTCATTTATATCTAAACTTGATATGGAGAGATTGATTTATCATAAAAATATGAAATTACTAGAGGTATTGAATTACAAGCAGAAAAAATATTAAGGAGATAGGCGTTAAATAAAAAAACATTGACGAATATCGATATATAAGATATAATCTTTTAAGGGAGGAGAGGTCATGGACAAAAATGAGAAAAGCATTAGAATTTTTAAAGCTTTTTGTGATTTTAATAGATTGAAAATAATAGATTTTTTAAAGAGTGGAGAGGAGTGTGCCTGTAAACTCCTTGAGCAATTGGATATAGAACAATCGACCTTATCACATCATATGAAAATACTTTGCGATTCAGGAGTGGTAAAAGGTAAGAAACACGGAAAATGGATTTATTATTCATTAAATAAAGAGAAATTGATAGAGGTAAAAAAATTGATAGAGGAGATGATTTAGTTTTTTAGCTAATATATAGATATATATAAATGTATAAATATATTTAATAAGGAGGAAAATATGGGAATATTTGATAAACTATTCAAAAGTAAAGAAAGTTGTTGTGATATTAATGTTCAAAAGAGTAGTTGTTCTTGTGATGAAAATCATGAATCTTTTGCAGAGGATACAATAGAGATAAGAATTTTGGGGTTATGTTGTAAAAATTATGATACTTTAGAAGAAAATATACTACATGCTGTAAATGAGTTGGGATTTAAAGCAAAAGTAAAACATATAACGGATTTTACGGAAGTAGCTACATACGGAATAATATCTACACCGGGATTATGGATTGATGGTAAAATTGTTTCTTATGGGAAAGTATTATCTAAAGATGAAATAAAAGATATTTTGAAAAAAATAGTATAAAAAACTCCTGAAGGAGTTTTTCTTAGGATTTATATATAGATAAATATCGATGTAAAGGAGAAAAATTATGAATTTTTTATTTTCTATGTGGGATTTTATTCAAAGACAAGTGCTTGGAATGGAATGGTTAAACTTATTAGTGGGAAATATATTGGAAAAAATTGGGTTAAATAAAGCAACTCCTCTGTTTGCTGGAATACAGTTTTTCTTTTACGATGTAATAAAAATAACTGTATTATTATGTGTATTAATATTTTTTATCAGTTATATTCAAAGTTATTTCCCTCCTGAAAAAAGTAAAAAAATATTAGGAGGATTTCAAGGGATAAGTGCCAATATAATAGGAGCATTACTTGGAACAGTTACTCCGTTTTGCTCTTGTTCATCAATTCCTTTATTTATAGGATTTACAAGTGCAGGTCTGCCTTTTGGAGTAACATTTTCTTTTTTAATATCTTCTCCAATGGTAGATTTAGGTTCTTTATTATTACTAATAGGAGTATTTGGGACTAAAATTGCTCTATTATATGTTACACTTGGATTAGCAATAGCAGTAATAGGTGGAACCTTGATAGAGAAAATGAGGTTAGAAAATGAGGTTGAGGATTTTATACTTAGAGCAAAAAGAGTGGAAAATGTAGATATAGATATTCCTGAGTTAGGTCTGAAAGATAGAGTTTTATATGCTAGAAATCAAATGTTAGATTCTTTAAAAAAAGTTTTTCCTTATATAATAATAGGTGTTGGAATAGGAGCGTTTATTCATAATTGGATTCCTGAAAAATGGATAATAGGTATATTGGGAAGTAAAAATCCATTTGGTGTAATTCTTGCCACATTGTTGGGAACACCTATATACACTGATATATTTGGAACGATTCCAATTGCTGAGGCACTGCTTTTTAAGGGGGCTAAATTAGGAAGTATTTTAGCATTTATGATGGCTGTAACGACGTTATCTTTACCTTCTATGATAATGTTAAGAAAGGTGTTAAAGCCTAAATTATTAAAGATATTTATTTTAACTTGTGTAGTAGGAATAATTATTGTAGGATATATATTTAATAGTTTTGAACAATTTTTAGTGTGAGAGTATGTATAATTATGGATGTTAGTATAGTAGAGATTTTGAAAGGAGAATAATGACTTGAGCTGTTAAAATTATAGAAATAATAGTTTTAAAATAAGAAAGTTACCGAGATTGAAGAGAAAGAGTGAAACTTATGAAAATTTTAAAAGCATAAAAAATTTCAGTTTAATATTTTAGAATTATAAAATATTTAGAAATTGAAAAAGATTTGAAATAAATACAAAAATTAGGATTGATTTTTATGATAAGATATGATATCATCTATTGGATAAGAAAGTGGTAGAGTGACCGAGTGGCTAAGGAGCACGCCTGGAACGCGTGTAGGGCAATAGCTTCGTGGGTTCGAGTCCCACCTCTATCGCCATTATATTAAATGTGATATTTAAATATGAGTTTTAGAGTTTACAATTTATAGATAGAACTATTAAAGGGCAAGAAGTCATTTATATGATGGCGACTGCCCACTTATTTTTTAGAGGTAAATATGATAAATTTTGGAATAGAAAAGAGGGAAAAATGAGATTTATATTAAATAATATAATTATATCTATTGAAAAAAATCAAGATATAGAATTAAGAAAAGAGATTGTGAAGAGAGGAATAAAGGAGAGTAATATTAAAAAAATCGAATATTTAAAGCGTTCTATTGACAGTCGTAAAAAATCTGATATCAAATTTGTTTATAATATTGAGGTTTCTTTATTTGAATCTGTGAATTTAGAGAGGTTAGGTTTGACGCCAATAACATGTCAAGAAGAGATAAGATATGAAAAAAGAGATGAAATAGATGAGATTATTATTATAGGAGCTGGACCAGCAGGAATTTTTGCAGCTTTAAGAGCTTGTGAATTAGGAATAAAACCTATAATTTTTGAACGGGGAGAGATGATAGAAGATAGAGATAAAACAGTAGAAAAGTTTATGAAATATAGTATTTTAAATCCAAATTCAAATATTCAATTTGGAGAGGGCGGAGCTGGAACTTATTCTGACGGAAAATTAAATACTCGTGTTAAAAGTAGATATATGGATAAAATATTTTATGAATTAGTGGAAAATGGAGCTCAAAAACAGATTTTATGGGACTATAAACCTCATATTGGAACTGATATTTTGAAGATTGTTATAAAAAATTTGAGAGAAAAAATTATATCTCTAGGAGGAAAGTTTTATTTTAATAGCTTAGTTACAGATTTCATAATAGAAAAAAATCAAATAAAAGGAATAAAAGTTGAGAGTTTAAAATCTAATATCAGAGTGGAAGAGATTTTTAAATGTGATAATATTATGCTAGGGATAGGACACTCATCGAGAGACACATATCGAATTTTAAATAGATTAGGAGTCTGTATGGAGAATAAACCTTTTGCTGTTGGGACGAGAATTGAGCATCCTGTGGAAGATATAAATTTTATGCAGTATGGAAAAATGGCGAATCATCCTAACTTAGAAACAGCAACATATAATTTGACTTACAATAATCATCAAGAAAAAAGGGGGATATTCTCATTTTGTATGTGTCCGGGAGGCGTTATAGTTAATGCTAGTTCAGAGAGAGGAGGGTCCTTGGTTAATGGAATGAGTTATTCTAAGAGAGATGGTAAGTTTTCAAATTCTGCACTAGTTGTTGGCGTTAAAGCAAATGAATTTGGAGATGAGCTTTTTTCTGGAATGAAATTTCAGGAAAAATTGGAAAAGGAGATGTATAGGATTGTAGGAGATTATGGAGCGGTTTATCAAAACACTAGTGATTTTTTAAAGGGAAGAGAGACAAAAAAATCCATCTCTTCAAGTTATGAGATGGAGCTTAAAAGCTATGATATGAATAAGATTTTTCCAGATGTAATAAGAGATAATATGAAAATGGCGATGAGATATTGGGAGAAAACACAAATAAATTTTATAGGAAGAAATGCAAATCTTATAGGTGTTGAAACAAGAACATCAGCTCCAATAAGGATAGTGAGAAATGAATTTGGAGAATCTGTGAATATAAAAGGATTGTATCCAATTGGAGAGGGTGCTGGTTACGCAGGTGGAATAGTTAGTGCAGGTATTGATGGGATGAAAATAGTTGATTTGGCGTTTACCAAAAAGACAGAGAGGGGATGATGTAATGAATATTTCAAAAAAAGATGCTTTAGAATGGTTTTCCTATCTTTCATCTCTTTCGGGAGATAAAACAGAGGTTTTTAAACAGTTTTCTATAGTAATAGATTCCACTATAAGGCAGATTGAGAAGGTAGTTAATTATAAAGTTGGCGTTTTACAGGAGGAGATAAAATCTCTTAACAATTTTAAAAATAGAACTTTTTTTGTGGGAGAGAGTTCAAAATTTCCGAAAGGATGTATTTCATGTTTGTTTGGAGATGGACTCGGCGGAATTAGAAAAACTAATAAGTGTAATTTGCAATGTAAATTCTGTTATTATTATGACAATTTAGATACTCAAGAAGCAATACCAGATGGAATGTGGGAGATAGGAGAATCTTTATTTTATGAGGAGGATATTGACCTTTTATTTTCAATCCAGAAAAAGCCTTCTGGAGTAGCGTATGTTTATTTGGAACCATTTCTTGAGATAGAAAAGTATTATGATGTAATAAAAAAACTTTCCGATTTAGGTATATACCAGCATATGTATACAAATGGTTCACTTTGTACAGAAGAAAATTTGAAAAAGTTAGGAGCGTCGGGATTAAATGAACTTAGATTTAATCTTGGGGCAGTAAATTGTAGTGATAAGGTTATTGAATATATGAAGATAGCAAAAAAATATATTCCACAGGTTGGAATAGAAACACCTATGACTCCAGAGTTTTATGAACAGTTTCAAATTAAAAAGGATAAAATTATAGAAACTGGAATTGATTTCATAAACTGTGCTGAACTTCATTTTGGTGAGGACAATATCAATAATTATATTGGTGAGAAGATGTATATGTCGAGACGTGGATATATTTCACCTATATGGTCTAGAGAGTTGACTCTAAAGTTAATGAAACAAGCTGAAGATGAGAGGTGGGATTTAGTTGTTCATGATTGTTCCAATCACACTAAATACACCAGAGAGCTAAATAAAAGCTTTAAGCAAGGAGAGCCATTTGGTTCAACAAATTATAGGAGTGAGTTTGAAAGATTTCTTCCACATATATTTTTGCCAATATTAAGAGATAATGAGTTCAAATTTTTAGAAGAGGATGAACTTCCACGAGAGTTAAATTTAAAAAACTGTAAAGAGTTGATTGATATGTTAATTATTCCAGACGAGGAGTTTTATTTTGAAAATTGAAATAGCTTTTATATATTATATCTGTCTTTAAAAGGAAAAAGTATAAAAAAATTATGATAAAATGATTAAAATGTCCATTTAGGGTATACCCTATTTAGACACAAAAAATTATCAAATTTTAAAAATTTTTATGTATAAAAAGGGTAAATTCAGAATAAAAGATAAAAGTTTAGTTCACTAAATTTTTATTTTTGTTGTTATTTTATGTGTCTATTTGAGGTATACTCCAAAAAGACACTTTTTTAATTTAATCCCTAATATTATTGAGTTTGTGCAATATTGTATAAGGTCAATAATATAGAACTTGCCCCAATAAAATTTTATAGTTAAACCTCTCATTTACTTTGAAATTTGGTCTTTGAGAGGTTTTTAACATAAATTTAGATTTTTAGAAAAATTAAAAAGTTGGTAAAATTTTGTCTAAATAAAAAAATAGTTCAGATTGGAACCTAAAAAATTCTTAATTTCAAAATAAAAGTGAAAATAAATTAGAAGATTCAAATGAAAGATTTGTAGAAATCTGGTCGAAAGATTCATAAACTTAGAAACACTAATTAAATTATTTTATATAATTAATTTCAGTTAAAAAAAGTATAAAGATTCAACTTTTAGAAAAAAACTGTAGATATTTTCTTATCTACAGTTAAAAAAATTCAATAGTTTTAGAATCTATATCCTAGAGAAAGCATAAAAGTTTTTTTCTTATTTAATGATACTTCCGTAGTTATTTCAAAAGCTGAATTAATCTCACTTCTAAGTCCTAGAACAGTATTCCAAGGAGAGGATGACTTCTCATCAACTTCAAATCTTCCATTAATTCCAGGTATTGCAATAATATCAGATATACTCCCTTTTAAAGTTTGGGTTATATTTTGATACATTCCACCAACCCAGATATAGTTTTTAGTTGTTTTATAGTCAAAATTATACCCAATTTTTGGTGAAAATACAAAAGCTGAAATCTCTCCCTCAATAATATCAAGTTTTGTCAATGTATAGTTTAAATCAAGAGTTGTAAAGAAGTTTTTGTATTTTCCAGCTAAAACCATACCTCCTCCATATGTTATTCCTTCATACTCTAGGGTAAAGTCAGAATTTAGAGTGTATGGAGCTATTGAATCCAAATTATTGCTTAAATCATTCAAGGTCTTATCTATTAAATTGTCAACAAGTGGACCAATCATTCCCACAATAAAGCTCCCTAACTCTTTTTTTAATTGTTCCTTGACTTGTGCTTTTAAAGAATTTAAAACAGTGGGGTCTTTAACCCCCTCTAAAATAGGTGTAAGTATTGGTTTTAGATTCAAATTATTTTCAATTTTGGCAACAGATTTTCCTTTTGTTTTCCCTATTACCGCATAAAGATTTAAGAAAGGAAGAACCCAGACATCTCCTCTTATAAAAGTATTAGTATTTGTTGATTCCGCAGTACTTGCTTTTATAGTTATGAAATCTTTCAGATTGACAGGGGCTGCATCTTTCAAAACGGGGTCTAAAAATCCTATATTGAGACCGCTTGCTGTTTTTTTCAAATCAAGATTTCCTGTAAGCTCTAATTTATCTATATCAACATTTTGTTTCATATCTACATATATAAAATTAATTCCATAGGGATTAGGAATTGTATGTCCTCTTTTTATAGCCTCATTTCCCCAAATAGGAAAAATTCTATTGTATTCAAGTGATGGTCCGATCTCCTCCGTTGCTGAAAGAGTTGAAGAACTCAAAATAAACAATGCTTTTAAAAGATTTTTTTTCAATGAAACCTCCTTTTTGGTTAAATTAATAATAAAAACATACCGAATATTACTACAGTGTTGCTATTATAACACAAAAAAGTAAAATTTTCTATATTATTAATTCTACAATTTTCTATCTGCTTTACAAAGTATTATGTAGTAAAAAATAATTGATTATAAAATATTTTTATTAATAAAACTAAAATCATAAAGAGTAAATATCTCAATCATATCTAGAGAGATAAAATTTGATATATTAGTGGATTATTTTAAAATTTTTTCATGGAAAAAGTAAAATAAATTCTTCTACTTGTTTTTTAGAAAGTGAGCTGATATAATGGGATACTGAGTTGCATTTAAGATTAAAATAATTAAATTTAGGAGAAGATTGATGATAAAGAGAATAACATTGTTTTTAGCAATAAAACTGTCCATATTTGCCAATCCATTTGTTGGATATTGGATGACCCAAGAGAAAGGGTATAACACTCAAGCAGTGATTGAAGTAAAAGAGGAAAATGATATATATACAGGAACAATAAGATACATAGCAGTAGTAGATAATAAGTTTAATTATTATGGATATACAACTGATGATAAATATATAGGACTTAAGTTGCTAAGAAAATTTATAAAATTGGATGAAAATAGATATAGAAAAGGGCGAGTTATAAATCCTCAAAATAATAAAGAATACTATGCAAGAGCTACAGTTAAGGGGGATAATCTACATATGAGAGGATCTTTAGATCCCTTTAGTATATTGGGTCTTACAAGGGTTTGGCGACGAATTGATATCAATGATTTATTAAGTAAAGGAGAGGTAAAGGTAGAGCATGTTGAGAAATAAAAGAAAATTATCGCCCAATGAAAGAATGTATCTTACATTTGAAGAAAATTATAATTCTTTTGCAATTAATAGGGTTGTAGAAGGAAAAGGAAAAATTGAGTTAGATAAATTAGAAAAAGCTATAAAAAAAGTGGCAAATATTTTTCCAGAAACTACGTATATTTTAAAAGGACGAAAGTTAGTTTGTTCTGAAAAATTACCAAAAATAAATCGAATAGAGCAGAGTGATATAGGAGAGAGATTTGAAAATCTGCTAAAAAGGAGAATAGACCTAAGAAAGGAGCTAGCTTGTGAGATTTTGTATTTAGAAAAAGAGGAGGGGCTGATACTAGTTTTTAGAACACATCATAGTGTAATGGATGGAAAAGGTCAAGGAATATGGATAGAGGCTATTTTTAAGGAGCTTAATAATATTGAAAATAGACTAGAGATATCTTCTAGAACAGATTATGAAATTTTAAAGAGAGAAGGAAGAGAAAAATCCAGTGATATTGTTTCAATCGGAAAGTATAATCCAATAAAGAGAAGAGAGAGTTATGATATAACAACTCCAATATCTCAGATTATAGAGATTGATAGAAAGATTCCAAATTTGACGGCAAAATTAATAGCATCAATTAATAAAATGAGTGAAGATAAGAAAAATAGGTTTATAGTTACGAGAGATATAAGGGATAAATTTTTAGCAGAAAGATTTAATATTGGAAATCTATCGCTCCCACTTTATTTAGAACTAGATGAAAAAGTGGGATGGGAGGCAGTAAATAAAGAGATAGTGGAGGCAATTATCTCTAATAGAGATTTGATATATTCACCAATGGAGTATCTGATTTTTGATAAGATACCTATTTTTATTTTGAAATATGGTTTGAATAGAACTATTCAAAAGTATAATAGACAGAATTTAACGGCGTCTACATCAGTAATTTCAAATCTTGGAAAATTAGAGATAAAAAACTATTCAACAGATTCCTTTGTCGCGGAAAAAATTTATGCTTTACCTGTAATAACTCCACTTGTTCCAATCTCTTTTGTTTTAACTGAGGTTGGAGAGAAAACTTATATTACAGCGGGATATTATAAAGGAAACTTCAATGATAAAGCTATTGATAGTTATTTAGCGGAGTTAAAGGATGAATTATTAAATGAAAAGAAGATTTTTATTGAGGGAAAAAAGGATGTAAAAAAACTTGATATTTTTGAAAAAATATTTTCACATAGTGAGGGTGAAGATATTTTGTCCTATACAAAAGTTAAGAAAGAAAGTTATAAAGAGATATTTAAAAAAGCGAACTCTTTAGCTCATTATTTGAAATCAATAGGGGTTGAAAAGGGAGATAGAATTGCAATTTCAACAAAAAGGAATAGTGATTATTTAATCTCTATAATAGCGACACTAAAATTAGGAGCGATATTTGTTCCAATAGACCCAGATTATCCAGAAGAGCGAAAAGAGTATATAAAAACTATATCTAAGAGTAAAATATTATTGGAAGACACAGAGAGATATACAATATCAGAGTATAATGAAAATCTAATAACAAAATATATTGAAAGTGATGTTGTATATATAATATTTACATCGGGAAGCACGGGAAAGCCAAAAGGAGTGGAGATAACATATGGAACACTTTGTAACTATATATCAAACTGTATAGATAAATATGAGATAGATAGTGATATAATATTTGGATTTTTTACTTCAATATCCTTTGATTTATCAATTACTGCTATTTTTACATCATTAGTTGTAAAAGGTGGAATTGAGTTTTTTGATGAAAAGGTTGAGCCAGCTAGTTTAAGAGAGATATTTGAAAAGAGTAGAATGAACGCAGTTAAAATGACACCGACGCACCTAGAAATAATATCAAAATATGATATTTTAGAAAATAGGTTCAAAATTGTAATAGTTGGGGGAGAGCAATTAAAATTGAGTACGGCTCAGAAAGCTCAAAAGCTGTTAGGGAAAAATTGTAAAATAATAAACGAATATGGGCCGACAGAAGCGACTGTAGGGTGTGTATATCATATATATGATGAAAATCAAAATTATAGTTCTGAGGGATTACCGATTGGGCTTCCTTTAGATAACATTGATTTGAGTTTACAAATTGATAAAGATACAGAGATTGGTGAGTTGTTAATTGGAGGAGATTGTCTTGCAAAAGGGTATTATGAAAATAGAGAGGAAACAGAGAAAAAATTCATATTTGTTGAGGGAAAAAGGTTTTATAAGTCTGGTGACTTATGTAGAATAAATTCCGAACAACAGTTAGAGTTTTTAGAAAGAAAGGATTTTCAAATAAAAATTAGGGGTTATAGAATTGAACTGGAGGAGATAGAAAAGAAAATAGAAGAGATAAATGGAGTAAAAGGTGCAAGAGTATTGCCAAATAGCGTCAAAACAGGATTAGTTGCCTATTATATAGGAGAGATTGAAGAGAAAAAGATAAGAGATTACTTAAAAGATAAACTACCAGATTATATGATTCCATACTCATATTTTAAAATAGATGAGTTTCCTCTAAATTCAAACGGAAAACTTGATGTTAAATTGCTAAAAGAGAGAGCTAATGAAAATAGATTGCAAGAGGATAAACATATATATTTAAGTGAAATTGAAAAAAAGATAATTGAGATTTGGGAGAGAATTTTAGAGATAGATATTCCATTAGATAGAATAAACGAAAGTTTTTATGAATTAGGAGCAGATTCCTTAAGTATTATAAGATTTATTAATGAGATTGAGCCTTTAATAAACAGTAGTGCAGTAGAAGCAATAATAATAGAACCTACTTTAAAGAATATAAAGAAATATATGAAATAGCGGATAAGAGTTAAGTAGAGTTGCTATAGTATTATGTTGTGAATGCAATGTAAAAGTATTTTCATCAACATAGATTCCTAAAAAGGAATAAAACTTGACTTTATCTGATATCATTATGGTGTTCCGTTGGAATATCTCTGTTTAGATATAGAAAATGAAAAGTTTTCTGGTACTGATGGAGATTGTTTTGAGTAAAAGTTAAAAGTTTAATTCACTATTTTAATTCTCTTTGTAATTTTATTTTAAGCATCTATTTAGGTTATGCCTGATAGATGCTTTTTCATTTTTGAGATTAGTATTTAGTTATTCAGTAGAGAATTTATTTAGGTGGAAATTATAGTATTTTAATAGAGGTTTAGAAAGGATAAAAATAAAAAATTGTGGAATAGGGATATTTTAAGAAAATTGGCTAGTAAAACTCTTACTATTTTTTACCGTAAGTAAACTGTTCTTTTTTAGGAATATACTTTAATTTTTGCTTCTAGATTTTTAATTAAAGAATATGATATAATTGAACTTGGAAATCATAAAAAGTCTAGTAAAATTTAGAATATATAATATTTATTTAGTAGAAAATTAGACTATTGAATAGCAGATAAATTAAAGTGAAAAGAAACTAAGAAGGAGAGGGAAAAATGAATGTAGAAGCTTTTAGAATAGTTGGGGGCAAAAAAATTGCTGGAGAACTTACAGTTGATGGCTCTAAAAATGCAGCTCTACCAATATTTATAGCAACATTGATAGAAAAAGGAACTTATATCTTAAACAATGTACCCGATTTACGAGATATTAGAACACTTGTACAACTTTTGGAAAGTTTAGGATTAGAAATAGAAAGAATGGAAAAAAACTCGTATAAGATAAAAAACAATGGTCTAAAATCATTGACAGCTTCATATGAGTTAGTAAAAAAAATGAGGGCTTCATTTTTGGTTATGGGACCAATGCTTGCACATTGTGGAGAAGCTAAGGTTTCATTACCAGGAGGATGTGCAATAGGTTCTAGACCAGTGGATTTACATTTGAAAGGATTTGAGGCGTTAGGAGTTAAAATCAATATATCTCATGGTTATGTTGAAGGAAAAGTTGAGGATTTAAAAGGTACAAGAGTGGTATTTGATTTTCCAAGTGTAGGAGCAACAGAGAACGTAATAATGTTAGCAGTTAAAGCTAATGGAAAGACAGTTATAGAAAACGCTGCAAGAGAGCCAGAGATAGATGATTTATGTAACTTTTTAAATAAAATGGGAGCTAAAATAAGCGGAATAGGAACAGGAAGATTAGAGATAGAGGGAGTAGAGAGACTAGTACCGTGTGAATATTCGATAATTCCGGATAGAATTGTTGCGGGAACGTTTATTGTAGCGTCTTTGATGTTTGATGGAGCAATAACTGTGAAAGGAGTAGTTAGAGAACATATAGAAAGTTTTATATCGAAGTTGGAAGAAATGGGAGCTGTTTTTGAGATAAAAGGGGAGTTATTATCAACTAAAACGAAGTTGTCAGAGCTTAAGCCGGTTAGAGCAATAACAAGACCTCATCCAGGGTTCCCAACAGATTTACAATCTCCAATGATGACTTTAATGGCATTGGTAAAGGGAACTAGTGAGATAAAAGAAACTATATTTGAAAATAGATTTATGCATGTTCCTGAGTTAAATAGAATGGGGGCAAATATAACTATAGATGCAAATATAGCCATAATAGATGGAGTGGATAATTTTTCTTCTGCTGAAGTAATGGCAAGTGATTTGAGAGCTGGAGCTTCATTAATATTAGCTGGATTATTGGCGGAGGGGGAAACTATTGTTAACAGAATATATCATGTTGATAGAGGATACGAAAATTTAGAAGAGAAATTGAGAGCAATAGGAGCTAATATAGAAAGGATAAAAGTGGAGATATAAGGAGAAAGAATGGAAAAGGTAATTGGAGTGAATCCTGTAATTGAGTTATTGCAAAATAAGACGAAGAATATAGAGAAGATTGAGATTTTTAAGGGAGTAAAAGATGAAAGAATAAAAAAAATAAAAAACTTAGCATCCACTAGAAATATAAAGATTTTCTCTGTAGGAAAAAAAGAGGAAAACTCTCAAGGTGTTGTGGCATATGTAAGTAATTACAATTATTATATTGAATTAGGTGAATTTTTAGAAAAAATAGCTGTACTTGAAAAAGCGATAGTTTTGATTTTAGATGGTATTCAAGACCCTAGAAATTTTGGAGCAATAATAAGAAGTGCTGAAATTTTTGGTGTTAGTGGAATAATAATTCCAGAGAGAAACTCTGTGAAGTTGAATGAAACTGTAATAAAAACCTCAACAGGTGCAATAGAGTATGTTGATATAGTGAAAGTTACGAATATATCTGATACAATACAGCAATTAAAAAAATTGGATTTTTGGGTCTATGGTGCTGAAGGAAGTGGAGAAAAATATCATCATGAAGAGGAATATTCAAAAAAAGTTGCTCTTGTTCTAGGAAGTGAGGGAGAGGGAATAAGGAAAAAAGTAAAAGAAAATTGTGATATATTGGTAAAAATTCCAATGTATGGAAGAATAAACTCTTTGAATGTATCTGTGGCTGGAGGAATAATTTTGTCCGAAATAGCTAAGAAGATTATGTTGAAAAAATAGTGAAAATAGTAGAGGTGAAGAAGTGAGAGAGTATAATTTTAATGAGATAGAGAAGAAATGGCAGGAAAAATGGAGCAAAGACGAACTTTTTAAAACAGAGAATAAAGTTGAAAATAAAGAGAACTATTATGTTTTGGAGATGTTGCCATATCCTTCAGGAAAGTTGCACGTAGGGCATGCCAGAAACTATACAATAGGGGATGTAATTGCAAGATATAAGAAAATGAAAGGGTATAATGTACTACATCCTATGGGCTGGGATTCTTTTGGTTTACCTGCTGAAAATGCAGCAATTCAAAATGGAGTACATCCTGCAATATGGACAAAATCAAATATTGATAATATGAGAAGACAATTGAAGATGATGGGATTGTCTTATGATTGGGATAGAGAGATTGCATCTTATACACCGGAATATTATAAGTGGAATCAGTGGATATTTAAAAAGATGTTTGAAAGGGGGCTTGTTTATAAAAAGAAATCCACTGTAAATTGGTGTCCTGATTGTCAAACAGTTTTGGCTAATGAGCAGGTAGAGGATGGAATGTGTTGGCGACACTCAAAAACTCCAGTTGTACAAAAAGAACTAGAACAGTGGTTTTTCAAGATTACTGAGTATGCAGATGAGTTATTAGAGGGGCATCAGGAGTTAGTTGGTGGATGGCCTGAGAAGGTTTTGACAATGCAAAAAAATTGGATTGGAAAATCGTATGGAACAGAGATTAACTTTAAATTAGTTGAAAAAGATATGATGTTACCAGTATTCACAACTAGAGTCGATACACTATGTGGAGTAACATATGCAGTTATTGCACCAGAACATCCTTTAGTGGATGAGATTTTAGGGATTAATCCAGAAATAAAAGAAGCTGTTTTTAATATGAGAAACACTGATTTAATAGAGAGAACAGCGGAAGGAAAAGAAAAAAATGGGGTTAGAACTGGTTGGCATGTGATAAATCCTATAACTCAAGAGAAAGTGGAGTTGTGGATTGGTGATTATGTGTTAATGAACTACGGAACAGGTGCAGTAATGGCTGTTCCTGCTCATGATGAGAGGGATTTCGCATTTGCTAAAAAGTATAATCTTCCAATGAAAATAGTAATCAATCCAATCGACAAGGAGAGTAAAGAGGAGATAAAATTAGAAGTTTCAGAGTTAAAAAATGCTTTTATCGGGATTGGAGTTATGACAAACTCAGATAAATTTAATGGAATATCCTCAAAGGAGGCTTTAATTAAGATAGCAGAGTATGTAGAAGAGAATGGTTTTGGAGAAAGGACAGTAAAATATAGGTTAAAAGATTGGGGAGTTTCGAGGCAAAGATATTGGGGGACTCCAATACCAGCACTATATTGTGAAAAATGTGGTGTAGTTATGGAGAAGGATGAGAATCTACCTGTTTTACTTCCTACAGATGTTGTATTTTCTGGAAATGGAAATCCTTTAGAAACCTCAAAAAGTTTTAAAGAGGCTGTCTGTCCTTGTTGTGGTGGAAAGGCTAGACGAGACACGGATACGATGGATACTTTCGTTGATTCATCATGGTATTTTTTGAGATACTGTGATTCTCATAATAGTAGTGTTCCATTTTTAAAAGAGAGTGTTGATGCATGGACACCTGTAGACCAATATATAGGGGGAGTAGAACATGCTGTGATGCATCTTTTATACTCAAGATTTTTTTCAAAAGTGTTAAGAGATATGGGACTTATGAGTGCAAATGAACCTTTCAAAAGATTATTAACGCAAGGTATGGTACTAGGTCCATCTTATTATTCAGCTAAAGAGAATAGATTTTTATTTGCTGAAGAAGTAGAAATAAAAGGAAATCAAGCTTTTTCAAAACAAACCGGTGAAGAGTTGAGTGTAAAGATAGAGAAGATGTCAAAATCTAAAAATAATGGTGTTGATCCGGAGATAATGATTGAAAAATATGGAGCGGATACGACAAGATTATTTATAATGTTTGCAGCTCCGCCTGAGAGAGAGTTAGAATGGAATGAAAATGGTTTACTCGGGGCAGCGAGATTTTTGAATAAGATTTGGAGAATAGTTTTTGAAAATAAAGAGTTATTAAAAGAAAAAGGTGAGATTAATTATTCAAATTTTGAGAAAGATGATAAAAAATTGGTAAGAAAACTTCATCAAACGATAAAAAAGGTAACTGAGTCAATAGAAAATAACTATCATTTCAATACTTCTATAGCGGCTATAATGGAGCTTGTAAATGAGATACAAGAGTATCGAGGAAATATTTTGGGGACAGATAAAGAGGGAAGTGAATCAAAGAAGATATTTAGAGATACACTATGTAAAACTATAGTTATGTTATCACCTTTTACGCCTCATTTTTGTGATGAGTTATGGGAAGAGATAGGAAATACAGGTTATTTATATGAAGAGAAATGGCTAGAGTATAAGGAAGAGTTGACAATATCTGATGAGATTGAAATAGCAGTTCAAGTAAATGGAAAGTTGCGAGGAACTTTGGAAATTGAAAGAGGAATTGAAAAAGCAGAGCTTGAAGCAAGAGCTTTAGAGATAGAGAATGTAAAAAAGTTCATAGAGGGAAAAGAGATTGTAAAAATGATTATCGTTCCTAACAAAATTATAAATATAGTAATTAGATAGGGAAATGGGGAATTAGTAGTTGTGGTAGGTTGAAATAAAGGTGAAAAAAGAAGGAGTAAAATTTTATGAATCAATTAACAAAAGGGGTTGTTTTATCCTTGGCTTTAAGTTCAATTTCATTTTCTGGTATTGACCTATCTCAACCAGCAAAAGAGAATACTAATTTGTTTCAAACAGGTCAAATTGGAGCTATCAACGTGATTGGAACTATAACTTCTACAATTCCAGCTGTCAAATATGTTGTTTTTGCTTCAAAAACAGGTAATTTTCAAGATGCTGAAAAAGAATTAAATTTACCAGTTTTTTTCATTACACAAGATAAGGATAAATCGGGTTTTTTGGAACCTCCTACCACTAAAATATATGTAAAAAGGGTTTCAGATACCGATAAGGTTGAGGATTTGACTTCTAAGGATTTTGTTGAATTTAAAGTAACTACAGAATCATTTATAACAAGAGATTGGAAGTGGTTTGGTCCATATTCAAACTATTCAGGTTCATTGGTGGCAATGGGACAGATGTTGACAGAAGAAATATTAAAAAAAGCAGAGGCAGAGGGATTTACCTATGATACGTATGGAAATATAAAAAATAGTAGTGGAAAAATATATATGACACCAAAGGTTGTGAGATTTTTCTCTGTGGTAAATGGCATTTGTGAAGTTGAGGATATAGTTAATACATCATTTGGCTCTAGCAACACTATGACAGAGGAGACAGAAATTGCAAAAATACAGGATATATTCAAAACAGGTATTCCGGTAGTGCCAGCTTTTGGGATAGAAGTACGTGTCAAATAAATAGTAATAAACAAAGGAGAATTAAATAGAGTTATGAAAACTAGTATATTAAAAAAAGTAATATTTTTATGTTCAATATCATCAATAATCGCCTATGGTTCGGTAGTATTTACAGATTATGCTGACTATCAACAGTTTAGAGATTTTGCTGAAAATAGAGGAAACTATAGAGTTGGAAATTCAATAATAAGAGTTCCTCTGAAAAATGGAACAGAGGCTGTAATGACTACATACGGATTACCTGATTTTGCCGCGACAGATACCAATGCAATTGGAACAGTTATTTCTCCAACATATGTGGGGAGTGTTAAGCATAATGGGGGATATACGACTGTTGCATATGGCGGGAAAACAGGGCATAGTTATGGGTTAATAGATAGGAATGATTATTCTTCAGCAGATTTTCACACTCCAAGATTAAATAAAGTTGTAACAGATGTAGCACCTGTATATATTGATTTTTCAACAGGAAATACATATAACTATAGAAATGACTTTGAAATATTTGCAAGAAGTGGAACAGGAACTCAGTATATAGAAGAGGGTGGTGTAAGAAAATATCTATCTGGAGCTTATAACTATAGAACAGGTGGATTTTTATTTCCGAGTGAATACTACTGGAATAATAATAATAAGTTTGCCATAACAAGTGAAAATGGAAAACGTAATCCAAATAATTATCTACACACTTTTGTTCAGCCTGGAGATAGTGGTTCTCCGATTTGGGGATATCATAAGAAGCAACAAAAATGGATGTTGATAGGATTTGGACAATCGGTTAGTAATGTCGCAACCAATTATGAAGTATTTTATAAAAGTGTATTTCAGAGTAAGGTAAATGAAGATACCTTGCCAGATATAGTAAATACAGATAAAAATACGGCATTTGTTTGGCAGGGGATAGATGATGACGATATATTCGGGATTGGAAATGCTAATACTGGTACTGGATATATCACTCAAGGGAAGAAAAAATGGCAATATAATGGTTTAAAGGTAGATTATGATATTAATCAAAATAATTTTAATAAAGATAGTCAGTTCATAAAGGATTTAAATTCTACGAAACATCTAGCTTTTGCAGGAGAGGATGGAACGATAAAATTGGCTAATTCAATAAATATGGGTGCTGGTATGCTTACATTTAAGAGTAATTATCTTGTAACCTCTGATACAAAAGATAAAACTTGGGTTGGAGCTGGAATCTTGGTTGAAAAGGATAAAACTGTAACTTGGGAGGTCAACGGAGTTTCTGGAGACGCGCTTCATAAGATAGGAGAGGGAACCTTAATTGCTCAAGGGAACGGAGATAATAAGGGGTCTCTTAATATTGGAGATGGAACGGTTGTTTTAAAACAAACAGGCGGAAAGGCTTTTGAAAATATTGATATTGTTAGTGGAAGAGGAACAGTAAAAATTGGTAACCAGGAGAACGCAGATAGATTGGATACATCTAAGATACTTTTTGGTTTTAGAGGTGGAAAACTGGATGTAAATGGGTTTGATTTAAGCTTTGGAGATATTCGTGCAACGGATAAAGGGGCTAGAATTGTAAATAGTGATGAAAATAAAAAGGTTACAATAACAGTTGATAGTTCAAAATTTTCTAAAAATAATTCAATCTTTCATGGACAATTTGGAGATACAAGTGAAGACAAAGCTTCTAAGATGGATGTTAAACTGATAAATACAACGGGTACACAAAAGAATTTCGGAATAACAGGTGGAGTAAACATTGATGGAGATATCTTACAGGGAGCAAAAACAACACTTGTTCTTGCAGGAGAGTATGAGTTACCAGCTGGAAAAAGTATTAGTGTAAAAGATAATGGATATTTTTATACAAGTAAGTTTAAATTCAATAATATACAGATGGAGAGCGGAAGTGAGTTTCAAGGTGGTGTTTATTCGGACATAGAGGGAGATATTAAAACAACTGGAAATAATAAAATAGTTTTAGGTTTTGTGGAAAATGAAACGCAATATATGTATGACCTTGGACAAGATACTAAAAATCAAAATGCCTCTTTGGAGAAATTGAATTCAAACAGTAAATTTAAAAGAATAACAACTATGTATAAAGGAAATATTGATTTGAAGTTAGACTCTAATCTATTGATAGGGTATACAGCTATGACAGGAGATATAACTTCAGATAATAGTAAAATAACGGTGTCAAATAGTAATATTACTGGAGATATTAACCTTTCTAATCAAAGTACTTTGTCAGCGACAAATACAACACTAAAAGGAAACTTAACACAAGATAACACAAGCACATCATCAGGGATAACAAATTCAGTATTGATAGGAACAATTCAACATGAGGGAGCAGGAACAACTAAGTTTGATAACTCTACTTGGAGTATAATAGGGGATTCGAATCTATCAAATCTTTCTCTAAAAGGCTCTACAATAGTGTTTGAGAGTGAAAAGGCTTTGACTAGAGAGGGAATTAAGTTTCATAATTTAAAGACTGAAAATTTGACAGGAGATGCAGATGTAATATTTAGAGCTGATTTATCGAAAGGATTGAGCGATAAGATGATTATCTCAAATAGTACAGCTGATTCAACATTAGCGGTTAAAGTGGATAATTTAACGGGAGATGCTGGATTGGAGCTAGGAAGTTCAGTTACATTGATTGAAACGGATGATAACAATAAAATCAATCTGGTTTCTGAAGAGGGAGATAAATATGTAAGTGTAGGTTCAATCAAAGGAAGCTTGGATGAGAATGGAAATCTAGTATTAGCTTCTTATAGTCAACTGAGAAATAATCAAGTTGAGTGGACATCTGATATGACAAACGCAGCACTTTCAGACTTTACAGCGAAAATAAACTTAATAAAAACTCAGAATGAGCTGATAGGGGATATCTTTGATGAGATGGGAGCTGAGAACTACAGAGATGGTGTCTCTTATAGAGGAAATTTTTCAAATAGAGTATACAGAAGTGACAAGTTTGATAAGTTTGAACAGAACATAATAAATAATGCATTGAGTTATCAAACTAAGCTTTATGAAAGTGAGAGTTGGAAAAACTATTTAGGGGTATCTTTCATTTATGGTGTTGGAGATAGTAAATTTAGAGGAGACTATAAAGGGAAATTAGAGAGTTTTACGGAGAGTATCTATACAAAGTTGATGCATAAAGATGGATATTTTGTGACTGGTATCATAGGTGGAAGCTACTTAAGAGATAAGATTAATAGCGATAAATATGAGACAGCAACAGGAACATTGGGTGCAGGCGTTGGATATGAGAAGAGTTTTGGAGGCTTGAAATTAAGTGCAGGACTGGATTTAGGGACATACTATATAACAGGAGAGAACTATAGATTGGATGACCCAACAGCCTTGACAATAGATAAAAAAACAGAGGTAAAAACAAATGATGAATATCTGTTACAAGTGGCACCAAGTGTGAAAATAGCGTATAATTATGGATATGATAAGTTGAATTTTGGAATCTATGGAAAAGTGGGATATGATTACAATAAATATCTATTGCATTCAGCACCAGAGTTGAAAATGGGAGATATGAAAAATAAAGATTTAGGATTTAGAACAGGATTGATAGAGAATGGAGCGAGATTTGAAGTTGGAGCGGAGATGGAGTATCTATCAATGAAACTATCAACAGGGGTAGTTTATTTTGTAGGAAAGGATAATACGGAAAATCTATTTACTAATTTGAAATTTAGATATCTATTTTAGATTGTTTTAAAAGAGTTATTGTAGTTTATAACAATAACTCTTTTTTATGGGCAAATTAGTAGTATAAAGAAATTGGAATGAAATATATTTTTATTTGACCAAATATGAAAAAAATATTACAATGTTATTAATTAAGTTTTGGAGGTATGGTTATTGTGGATAGGAAATTAAATTTAGTCGCCTTGATTATGATGATTTTTACATCAGTATTTGGATTTAACAATATCCCTCGTTCTTTTTATTTAATGGGTTATGCAGCGGTTCCATGGTATATTTTTTCAGGGTTATTGTTTTTTATTCCTTATGCTTTTATGATGGCGGAGTACGGTTCAGCGTTTAAAAATGAAACGGGGGGAATTTATTCTTGGCTTAATAGGTCTGTTGGACCTAAGTATGCATTTGTAACCACATTTATGTGGTATGCTTCATACATTATATGGTTTGTATCAATTTTATCTGGAATTTGGATTGTTGCATCTTTTGCAATATTTGGTGCAGACTTGACGAAACAACTTTCAATATTTGGATTAAATTCAACTACAACTCTAGGAGTTTTGGGAGTTATATTGATGATTTTATTTACTTTTGTTGCAACGAAAGGATTGAATAAGATAACTAAGATAGCTTCCATTGGAGGAATGGCAACAACACTTTTAAATCTTGTACTATTATTTGGTTCATTAGTTATTTTCATAAGAAATGGATTCAAATTTGCTCAGCCTATTCAAGATTTAGCAACATCTTTTTCTGTTTCTCCAAATCCAAGCTATTTAAGTGGGATATCTATTGCATCATTCCTAGTTTTCTCTGTGTTTGCATATGGAGGAATAGAGGTTGTTGGTGGCTTGGTTGATAAAACTGAAAATCCAGAAAAAACTTTTACTAAAGGAGTTACAATTTCAGCTATTGTAATAACAATAGGATATGCTGTTGGAATCTTTTTAATAGGTGTATTTACAAATTGGAATTTTTTGACAGGGCAAGATAATGTACATATTGGAAATTTTTCATATATGTGTATGAAAAACTTCGGATATCAATTAGCTTTATCTTTTAATGCTTCTGAACAGCTAGCACTAAAAGTAGGGCAATATACCTCTCAATATATGGGAACATCTATATTTTTGTGCTTAACAGGTGCATTTTTCACAATCATTTATTCACCACTAAAGCAGTTAATAGAGGGAACACCTAAAGAGTTATGGCCGAGAAGTATTGGAAAAATAGAGGATGGAATGCCTAAAAACGCGATGTGGTTACAGTGTATTATAGTGGTATTGTTTATTATTGGGGTTACATTTGGAGGAGATAAAGCGGAAGCATTCTTTTTAAAGTTAACATTGATGACTAATGTAGCTATGACTATCCCTTATCTTTTAATAGCATTGGCTTTCCCAAAATTTAAAAATAATGAAAAGATTAAAAAGTCATTTTCAATATTTAAAACAGATTTTAGTATAAAATTTGCAACTTTTTCAACTGTAGCATTGGTTGGCTTTGCTAATGTAGCTACAATTATTGAACCTGCAATTACAAAGAGAAAGTATGGAGATAGTTGTTGGATGATTTTTGGACCACTATTTTTTACGTTGGTAGCACTATCTTTATATAAACGATATGAAAATTCTAAAGTATAAAGAGAAAAAAGGGATATTTAATCCCTTTTTTTGTTATAGCTAAAATAAATATTAAAATTTTATTGGGAAAAATAAAAGAGAGGAAATAATTTAAATTATTAAGTAAAATAAAAAAGTGAAAAATAAGACTATACAGTTACCTTTAAATTTCACTTTTTTATAATTATTTTATTTTTTTACAAGAAAATTTGTATTTCCCTTATATTCTGGAAAATAATATTTAATTAAAGAACTTATTAGATATTTATTTATATTATTGTTTGTAACAAAAGATTTAAATCTTTTATCTATATTGAGTTTTCCAATTAAGTTAGGAATAAATATTACGTTTTCATTTGTATTTTGTAATACAATCTGCTTGAAGTTTTCAATCTCTTTTTCTGTGATTTCAACTAAGTTAATCAATCCAACATATGAACGATCGAAAATGATAATATTATTCGAATTTTCAATAGCATTACTCAGAGAGATATTAGAATAATTGAGTTTTTCCTGAATATAGTTTTTTTCTAAGACTTTATTCTCATTTTGTAAAAATTGTTCTAACTCTTCAACCCTATTAAACTCTTTTCCTTCAGCAGTTAATACTCTACTATTACCATTAGGTGTTAAATTCAGTTCTTGTGAAAAGTGATATTTAAATAGAGAATAAAAGATATAATCGGAATAAATCCCAATAGAATTTAGTTCATCTTTGAGAGCTCTATAGATAGAAATAGTATCAATATAATCAGTATTTTGTGAAACTATTTTATCTTTTAACTCTAAAAATTTGTTAACATCATATTTAATCTTACTAATATGAAGATATGTTCTAGAATCCGTCATAACAATATCATCAATTCGAGAGATTAACCCCTCTAGACGTCTAGCAAGATGAAGTTCTAGATTTTCCATGGAGTTTTCAATTTCAAACTGATAAAGATTATAATCTAATCTTGAGTTTATATCTTGAATTATTGAAATTATTGAATTTTCATCTATTCTGAGAGGTACTTTAACTAACTTAACAAAATATAGTTCAATAATATCTCGATAACCAGTATGTTGAATGTAGTATTTTCCATGTTTTTCATACCCCAATTTTACAATGATTTTTTCAATCTCTGTCTGAGTAATCCAAGGAAATATTGAATATTTTTCCTTTAAGGTATTGACATTTGAGGTTGTCAAAATATTTGTAAAATCAAATGAATGAAAGATACTAAAAAAACGCTCTCTTTTGTCAAAAAGAAAAAGTTCCAAGAAATCAATATAAAAAGGTCTTGAAAAAACCTCATTTTTTTTCAAAAACTCTATCAAAAATCCAAATTCATCTGAAATTAAATTATTAAGTTCGTTTAAATCTATCTCATCTTTAAATCCAGATTCAATTTTTAAACTGATATTAAAGTTTGTATTCTTTAATAGATGAGTTAAAGAGGATTTTAATTTACGCTCTATCTGTCGTACTCTCTCTCGACTTAAGTTTTTGTTACTTCCAATCTCCTCTAAAGTTTTTCTTAGTACTAATCTATCTTTTAAAAATTGAAGTTCCTCCTCAGAAAAACTTTCTTTTATTAACTTTAAGATTTCACTTATTGGAAGAGTAGTTGTGCAAATTTCGAATAAAGTTTCCAGTTGGATTCTTGTCAAATTCAAACTTTCTATTTTATCAGGTGAATAATTTAAAAACTCTCCAATGGTAATATCTTTTATAATGGGAATATTAAATACTATCTTATTTAGAGGAGTTTTCATCAAATTTGTGTATGTTGTTTGCTTATAAAATCGTTGTTTTAGGTGCTTTAATTTAGATTTTATGTTCATCATTTTATTTAAGCCTATTCCCTGAAGAGAAAGATAGTTTTTTAACAGTTCATCAGTGATTTCTGAGAGATAAAGTTTATTATTTTCATCACAAAAATCTAGAAATTTTTTATTTTTATCTTCTGAAAAAAATTTATCTATTTTTAAATATGAGCTCCATATATCATACATTGGTATAAAAACTCCTTTACAATTATTTATAGTTTTTATAAATATTTATAAGTAAATTTATATCTTTTCGTGAAAAATCATGGGCTGCTAAAACTTTAAAATCAAAATCTTCTAAATCAACCATATATTCTAAATTGTATGATGAAGTAATAGAAATAAACTTTCTAAATTTACTATACACCTTAGAAATCTTTTCCCCTTTCAATAAGATAGTTTTTGTATTCCAATCATATACTTCACTTTTAAATTTCAAGTATTTTTGTAGTGCTTCTTCAAGATATTTAAAATCTTTTAACTCTCTTGAGAACAAACTCTCGTCTAGTTGATGAACATAAGATATGTCTAAGTTATTTAAATGTTTAATCATTTCGGAATATTTAGAGCTTGTATAAAAATCTTGTAATTTAATGTGATATGAATATTTCCAATGCTTGCTTGGAATAAATTTATTCAGATACTCTATTTTATCTTTTAGTTCTGCATTTTCATTTTTTAGAGTTTCTAGCTCCTTCTTTGTAGACTCCCGCTGTTCAGAGTAATCATTTGAAGGGAGTGAGTCGTTTTTTAGTGCTAGAGAAGCTACTATAATATTTTCTTTTTAAAGTAATTCATTCTTTAAGGACTTTATCGTTGAAAGTAAGTGTTCATTTTCTTTTTTCAATTTTTCGTGTTCTCCAAAAAAAAGTTTTGAAAAAAATTGCATGATTTCCTCCATAAATTTTATCAACCCCGAATATAAAATATTTTTAATACTTAATTATTTCTCTTATTTCCAAATCCCCTCAAAACACCCAAAAATATATTAATAAAATCTACATAAAGCGACAATGCACCTATAATTGCTAACTTATTTATGTTTTCTTCAGAAGCAAGTTCCTGTTCAAATAGTTGAACCATAATATTTATATCATAAGCAATCAAGCCAGTAAAAAGAACGATACTAAAAACAGATGTAAGCCATTGAATATTCGAACTACCAACAAATATATTAAAAACAGAAACAAGTATTAATGAGATTAAACCCACTTTAAAAAATGTACTGTAGGTTGATAGGTCCTCTTTTGTAAATAATCCATATAAAACCATAGATACAAATATGAATGAGGTAGCTATAAAGGCGTAAAAAATCGAATTGAGAGAGTATATTATCATAACTCCTGAAATTAAACACCCATTTAGTATGGAATAAGCAAAAAATATTATCAATGCTTCAAAACTAGTGAGTTTTTTCATAGAAAAACTCAAGACAAACGATAACGCTAACTGCGCAATTAATATAAGGAAAAATTTTCTTGTAATCAAATCCAAAAGTTCAGTGTTCATAATAGAATAAACAGCTATGCCTCCTGTGATTGAGACACCAAGAAGCATCTGAAGAAATAGTTTTCTTAAAAAACTATTTTTAGTAGAAATCTTAACACAATTATACATACGTCAGACCTCCTATTAAATTTTGTCATATTATAACAGTTAATATCTAATAAAGCAAGTAAAGAAAAAGAAGAATCAACTTTTTTAGATGTAGGGGGAATAATAGAATGATAAAAATGAAATGCAATGATAAAAAAGCTGAGAAGATAGAAATGGTAAAGGTTTGTTAAAGGTTTTTAGGTGTGCAAAATGAAAAATACAATGATAAAATTGTGAGAAAAAATGTGAAAAAATGAGACTGTGCACAGCGTAAAATGAGAATAAATGAGAAATTTCGAAAATTTTCGAGAGTAGATAAGAAAAGCTTTCAAAGCTTTTTTTTATTTTTTGGAAATGGATTTGACGGTGTGTGATGGTCAAAAAGCACAAGAAAGAGAGGAACACGTGCACAGCGTTACAAATGCTGAAAAAATAAGGTTTTTTGAAAAAGACAACGGTGTGCAACTCTACTGAACAAAAAAAAGACAAGCACACTAAAAATATAAAATACTAAAATAGTACACAACAAAAACGTATAAAGTTAATATTTTATT
>CASFCG010000014.1 GCA_949293295.1 uncultured Cetobacterium sp. | reverse complement strand
ATAGAACCACTCTGATACAGATAAGTTAAATAGATTATCTGCTATCAATAAAATTAAAATTATCATAAAAGCTCTCCCTATATAGTAATCAAAACTAGTCAATTTTTCTCTTTCCAACTCCTGGTCTTTTTCAGCATTTCGAGTTACCTTTTTAAAACCTCCCACAATATCCTTAATTATTTCAATTATGCTGCTAAAAATCATCACTCCCCCTTAAAAAATTATAATCTCATTACTTTCTACATTGGCACAGTCAATATGTATCCATGTTGGTGTTTTTTCTATGTGTTCTATTCTTTTCAAATAAGGGAATTTGTGTTTATTTTTAAGTATATCATCATATACATCTTTCGCACTCATTCCTTTTACATTGAAATCAACTGCATTCCCTAGACAGTGCTGACTCAAATAATAATCCTTTTTCTCTTTTACAATTTGGTCTTTATTAGCCCTTAATCCCCTTTGCTCTAGAGTTCCGCCATATAACCAATTATTAACTATTATTGGTCTATTAAAATGTTCTCTAATACTATCTATTGTTTTTATCAAATCATCAGAAATAAAACTCCAAGCTCTCTCTCCATATTTTTTATAAACATTTTTAGACACCAACTCTCCAATTGTAAAATACTTACTTTTCATACCATCCCTCCTTAAGTTTATTAATTTGACTTTTTGAACATCATTTGTTATAATCATGTTGTAGTGTACCTGTGGGGTAACTTATGTAAATTGATATTCAAGGTCAGAGTAAATGCCCTAATAGTTTTATTGGGGCTTTTATTCTGCCTTTGACCAGGCAGAAATCAATTTACATAAGGAGGTACAAGAGTGTTTATAATTATTGAAAATCTAAATATTGATGGAGATACTATTATTGTTATAGTAGCACTTGTCATTATTTGGATTAACAAAAAATAACCTCTTAACCTCATACCCTACGGGGTCTTTTTTATTTTTGATTATTTATTAACATAGCTATCTCCATTGATAGCTTTAACTCCTTATTCTTTAACTCTTCTAAATCATTCAAAGAATAAGTTGTATATAGACCGTAATTTTTAGAATATTCTATTTCATCAATTATATTTTTCATTTGTGTTCTTATCTCCAAAAGCTCATTTTCTTTTTTTTCTATTGTTTTTTCAAGATTAAATATCCATTTTTTATCTTTCCAATCATACATATTACCATCGGTTGGACAATCTATGGTTATTAACTCCCCATTTTCTACATATTGTCCATCATCTAAAAAAACTATCTCTCCATTGTATATTACTTCTCTATCTAAAAGTATATAATTTCCTTTTAAGTATCTTTCGTATTTAGTAGCTTCTCTGATTTTTCCGTTATCATATATAATATAGTATGGTATATTATCATCGACTACCTCATAAACTTCTCTCTTAAAAAAATCATGTGGATTAAGTATTTTTTCATCAAATACTCCTAAAATTTCACTCAAACCTTTATTGTCAGCTATTTCTTTATCTATGTAAAAATATCTCATAAATTACCTCCTCTATTTCGTTCTAAGCCACATATGCACTGTATAATATTCGTTTTCAACTGAAAATTCTGTTCCTTTTCCTGTGCTGCCTATTGTAGTTGTTGGAGTGGCAGAACCAATTGTTATATTACTAGAAGAGGTTCTACCTGCATTTGCAGTTCCACCACTCCCCGCTATAACATAATCATCCCTATCTGTAGTATTTCTCAGAACAGCTCTGTAATTAGGAGCATGTTCTTTTCGACTTGAATCAGTTATATGAGAACCTCCTGTACCACTCGAAAATATATAGTGATTATGATTTCCACTGGAGTGGGTATGTGCTGAATTTGTAGCGGAGTGATTATGAGAAGGCATATTATCAACAGTCAATTTTACTGTATTACTTCCTCCAGTTTCTTTAGAGTTTCTTTCTCCGCTAGTACCTTTTAAAACGCGCCCCTCTATTCTTTGCCACTCAGTACCTTGCCAAATCTCGCTTGGATTAACCTTATTTGTTGTCTGGTATATATCTCCAATTTGATAAGGGCAATAGTTTTTTATCAGCTCAAAAAGCTCTTGAGCAGTACCGCTATATCCACCTTTGTCGAGCTTTTCAGACAACATAGCAACATCAACGAGTGCTGATGGGTTGCCTTTCAAATTCACTTGAGATTCACCTAAAATAGTTTGTATATCTAATATAATTGTTGTTATGTTTGTCCCATTTGGTGTAGGTATATAGTCCGCTTCTAACGCCGGTGTTACTGAAAATAATATTTCTCCCTCGTCCGGGTCTTGAGCGTATACTCCAATCGTTTTTAAATAATAACTTTTTTCTAGTTCTGAATTATAAAAAATAGTATGTAGCGTTACACTTCCATCATCATTTGCTTTTTTGTCTGATACTAAACTTTCTTGTCTTATGTTCTCTAAAATCGTTAGTTGTTTCATCTCTTCTGAACTTAAATTTGAATAATCTTTTTCACTCGTTACAACCTTTGTGATGGTTATCTCATCAACTTTTCCTGCTAAAAGCTTAGCGACCAAATTAAAAGCTTTTTCTGTGTGTACTGTTTCTTTATACTGAGCCATTTTTCCCTCCTTGATAAATTAAAGTTGTGATTACTGTTCCCAGATAAAAATCTTTACTTATTGAATTGTTATTTAAATTATTTTCAAAAATTAGAGTCATGTTAGCCGGTATCAATTTTCTTAAATCATTGTATAAATTGGTTATTATTCCAGCTTTGTTAATCACTGTAATTATTCTTAACTCTTGAATATTCAAATCTCTTTTAACTTCAAATTTTTCTAAGATACCACTTAGAAAATTTATTAAAAATCTAAATGTATATGGTGGTTGAATATTCCATTTGGTATAGATTTTGTTTCTTCTTATTTCTAAGGTGTCCTCTGGATTCGGAGTTATTCCAATCATTTTTTCAAAAAGCTCTATCCCTATCTCATCAGCGTGATTAATAAATCCATTTCTAAAAGCTCTAATATGCTCTTTCCATAATTCATCTATAGTCTCATTCTCTATCTCGTAAATTTTTTTCAACTCCTTATATTGCCTTAAAAACTCTGGTAAGTAACTTATTAAATCAACTTTTCTATCTGGATACATTAGATATCTCCCCCAATTTAGGTATTTGATATTTATTTAGTGTGAGATTTTCAGCTATACCATTTAATTTGGTATCTTTAATATCTATCACTTCGTTTAGTTGCAAAATACGACTTTCAATAT
Source organism: uncultured Cetobacterium sp. (assembly GCA_949293295.1). Classification (GTDB taxonomy): domain Bacteria; phylum Fusobacteriota; class Fusobacteriia; order Fusobacteriales; family Fusobacteriaceae; genus Cetobacterium_A. The sequence goes on along the minus strand of CASFCG010000014.1, from coordinate 4,663 downwards.
TTGAAATTCTAACAATCAACTTTTCTTGTGAAGCCCATCCTTTTCTAAGTTCTAAAAAATACTCCTCTATCAAAGTTTCAATTTTATTTTTAACCTGGAAAAAATCAATATCATTTAATTCTAATATTAAATCAACATTAACCTTAAGTTCCTGAGCAGTCTCAATAGTAACAATATGGTCTATAGGTGCAAGTCCTAGTCCACTTCCATCTTTAGTAGGGTCTATAGCTTCCTGAACCTCTTCAATTAGTAGTGGATTAGCCAAATCAAACTCACTATTTAAAATTGTTAATTTAACTGTTCCTCCACCTTTCCACACTGGAGTAACTTTAACAGCTCCTACACCACTTATAGATAAGGTTTTTTCTTCATAATCTTTAATATTACCGCCAAAAGCTCTACCATCAAAACTTTCAAAATATCTCTTTCTTAATTTTTCAGTTTCCTCTTCATCCTCGCCTGGAATCAAAAGTTCTGTCAAACTTGCTTGTGTTAATCCTTTGACATAATCTATAGGTATAAGTTCGCCAAAATTGCCGTTAGGAGCTGAACCAAGTGTCTCACATTCCATCTTATAAGAAAAATCATTAATTTTTTCAATTGTTATATAATTAAATTCGTTCAATGAAAATCTAGCACCAATTGGCACTTCATTATCAAACACCCCTTTTAATACTGCTTTACTTGCCAGTTTTGGAGTAATTCCTCTTTCTTTACAACGTTCAATGAGGTATTTTCTGTCTGACGTACTTGCAAAAGTTTGTTTATAATAATCTTCAAGTTGTATCAGCATCTCTTTAGTTTCAAGTGAATTGCCAGCCATTGCATCCCAAATAATTGACCCCTCTCTTTTATCCATATCAGTAGAAACTTTTTTTAATTTTTCTTCCATTAACTCCTCATAGCTACTGTTTAATTTCAAATTAACACCACCTTTTGAGTTTTGAAATCTCCAAAAATTGTGGATACTTCAAAACTTACTTCTAAGCTTCTTCTATCAATATCTTTAAACAAAAAAGACTCTACCGCAATTACTCTTTCGTCTTGCAATAAAGCCTCTTTTATTCTTTCAACTATAACAACTTTAACATAATTTTTTGGTTTTCCTATTAAATCTGAAATCTCAATTCCATAACTCCAACTATAAATCTGATAATTATATCTTTCGGTGTTTAATATCTTTAATACCGCCTGCTCCATAGCTTCTAATCTATCTATTTTTCCATATACTTTTTCGTTAAAGTTCATTTTATAAGTTTTACTAGATAAATCTTTAACGCTTACAACTATCTCATTTTCTTCTGTTCTAACTGGTATCATATCCACTCCCCTTGGACTGTAGGATTATTAGTTCTATCTAAAACGTAATAAAGTTGCCCTCCCTCTTGTCTTATTAAAACAACTTTTTCGTCAACATGCAGTCCGTTATATATCTTAATTTTCTTTCTTCCAGAATAACCATGTTTATGCTCTATAGGAATGGGGCTCGATGCAACATTTGGGTGTCCGTGGTTAGTATCCCATGTTCCATGGATACTATCAGTTATGTGTGATACTTCAATATCCACTTCATAATCTTTAACTAGATGAGATAATATTAAATCATCAGCTTGTAACAACTTTTTTTGTTCAATTCTAATAGTTAAAGGATTGATACTTTCAACAATTCCAAACTCAAGTCTGCTTATTTTTCTTATATTTAAAAGGTTATCAACTATCGTTTTAATTGCATTTATCATTTTAATCTCTCCCTTTTAATGTTAATTCCATTGTGTGCTCTTGAAATTTAAAGATATGTTTAACCTTTTCAACTATCATTTTATTTTTTATATCAATATCTCCAAGATTAAGTTTTACAAAAAATGAACTCCCAGCTCTAACTTTTGTATTTCCAATCACGTTTTTAATTGTAAAGTTTTTTTGTTTTCTGTTATATATTTTTAAAAGTGATTGTGCTTTCATAATTGGATTCTCTTTATCATTGACTGTATCGTAATGTTGTAAAACTCCCCACCTATTTATACTTGAGCTATCTTTTTCAATGTATATCTCTCTTTTTGAATCTGTGCTTTTTACAATTTTTATCTGATTAGCTGAGTTATCTATTGATGTTTTATAGGAAAAATTTTCTGAATTTGTTTCATCAATTAAAATATCAGTTTCCATATTCTTTATATTTTTTAAACTCAACTTACCAAAATCATCATATAAAACATATAGTTCTTTTATGTTTTGGAGTGTCAAATCTAACGCCGTCAAGATAATATCAAATAAAGAAACTCCATCTTCTAGACGCTTCGGAATAATAAACTTTGTATCTTCAATCTCCCCGAGATTCAGATTAAAATCATTAGCAAGCATTTTTATAACCTCACTAGCCCTTTTGTTCCTATAATCATAAACATCAATGTTTTTCAAGTACCTAAGCTGGTCATATGCTGTGACTGAAATTAAGTCTTTATCCCTTTTTATTGAGAAGATAACACCTTTAAAAATAGGTGTATTATTGTACTTAAACTGTATAACATCTCCCTCCTCGAAAGTGTTATTCTCATCAAAAATAGTTTTAAAAGTTAACTTCCCCGCTACACCAACTCTTTCAGTAGTCCATTCTATCCTATCCACTATAGCTGGAGATACTACCCCTTTTTGAGCAAAAATAACTAGTTCACACAAGTTTTAACACCTCCCCTACTTTTAAGCTAATTGAGTTTAGATTATTTTTAGTAATTAGCTCCCTGTATTTTTCCCCATCTCCAAGATATTTTTTAGCTAAACTATACAAGCTATCTCCATCTTTGACCTTTATAGTGGTCGGTATTTCTCGTGTTGAACTATCTCTTATTTTTGTAATAACATTTTTATCATCAATTTTTACAACTTTATTTTTATACAAATCTTTAAACTCTTTTAAAGTAATTGATACCATTACATCCTTACCATTCCCGGCATCCTCTTTTATCTCATAATTCTCAAGAGACACCTTTAAACAGTTATCAAACGCAATAGTCCCGACACTACCCTCTCTAATAACTACAAAATTAAAAGGCTTTTTTCTCTTTTTTAGTGTATACAAAACAGTTAAAAAATACTGTATCGGAAGAAAAACACCGCCAACATACCTTGAAAATGAATATTCTTGAGCTGGTATCAACATTTCAAAAGAAAACTCCTTTAATCCGCTCTCTTTCAAAATGTTAACCTCTCCCTCATTTACCAGATTTATTACTCTGTTTTTATTATTGTGTTTTGTGCTCATCTTAGACGGTGCTACTGGAAAAAGTATCCCATCCATATAAAAATAATACCCATTTTTAGAAAACATTAGTTGTACCTCCCGTTGGCTACAGAGGAGAGTGTTTCTGTTAGTTTAGAACCTATATTATAGATTAACTCATCAACGTCAGCATTATTTGAAATTTGGTTAGTTATTCCACCAAAATCAACCTTGACCTCTGCGGTTGTAAATTTATTTATAACTTCCATTTCTGCTACATCCCTCAAGTACTTTATCTCTTCGACGCTGGTATCCATGCTATCTGCAACTTTTTTAGTATTAATTGCAATATTTCCTAATAGTCTTTCTGTGTTGTTTTGCTCGTTTGAACCTAGATTTTTAACGGCATTGTGTCCATCAATAAAAGCTTGGATGGGGGATTTTGTATTGTTAATCATATAACTACTAAAATCTGTTCTTCCTAACTCAATCGTGTTCTTCCCAACAAACTTTTCCCTAAATCCATCTAAAGAGCTTTTCCAGGAATCAATATTTTTTGTAAAATTAGTTCCTAGCACAGTATCACTCATCTTTGCTATCATCCTGATATAATCTAACACCAACTGAACACAATCAACAATCAGATTAGCTATAGCTTTAATAGGATTCCCAAAAAGTGCATTCATTAAAAACTCGACACCACTCAAAACTATATTACTTATTAGTTGCATACTACCAACAAGAACATTCCAAATGCTAGCAACAAAATTTTTTACAACTGTAAAACTAGTATAAATTGCCCCTACAATTATACCTGTGGCAGACACAGAGGTTCCAGCAAATTTATTGAATGCTGCAACTCCCAAGTATAAAGCCCCAATCACTGCTGATATTATCAAGATTATCGGATTAGCCATTGTTACAGCGTTTAATGCTGCTTGAGCTGCCGTCCAAATCTTAATCGCTTTTGTTACAACTCCAGTAACGGTTACAAATGTAAGCACAGATGCTGATACCCCTTGAATAACTGGAGATAAAATTGACCAACTATCATAGATAACACTACCTATACTACTCATCAAATCCAAAGCTTTAGCTGCAATAGCTATAAAAACATTGATTGACTTCGAGAGGGTATTTATCACTGTTATAAATTTTTCTGAATTTACAATCTGGACTATCTTTTGAGATAAAACAGAAAAACTGTTAATCATGTTATTTTTAAGCACTTCCATTGAGTCGGCAAACGTAAGTGGAATTGCATTAAACTGCCTATTAATAGTATCACTAGCGTTGAACATAGCGTTTTTAATAATTTCTGCTGTAAGTTTCCCCTCTGAACTAAGCTGTCTTAAATCTCCCATTCTTACACCAACGTAATTACTGATAGCTTGTGCCAACATTGGAGCATTTTCCATGATGCTTCTAAACTCATCGCCTTGCAAT
>CASFCG010000013.1 GCA_949293295.1 uncultured Cetobacterium sp. | reverse complement strand
CAGCAAATTATACTGAGGATTTTTAATTATTTTATAAACTTTGCATAGTGTAAACTTTTCCATTTTCTCTATATACTTCCATATGGTCAGTTAATCCTGTTCTATCTAAATACTTTATCTTTTCATCTAATAAAAACCTTTTCTCTAATAGCTCTCTTTTAATAGCATTAGCTCTTGCTCTTAATTGAATTATTTCTTTTTCAAAATCATCAAAATTAAAACTAATAGTAAGTTGTTCTTTTTTCTTTAACTCTCTCTCCATCTCGTTAAATCTATTGATGTAAGCTAGTTTAAAATCTTGATATCCTTGAATATTAAACATGTAAAGTGTAAATCCATCTTTAGTTAAAAGATACTCTTTATACTCTCTTTTTTGACCTTCAACCTTGTAAGTGCTTGGTATTATTAGAGAGCTCAAATTTGAGCTTTCTGAAATTTGTTCCAAATCTCTGATTACATTTTTATGTAACTTTCCCAACTGTTCAGCTATCACTCTACTACTTACTACTAGTCCATGCTTGCTATCTTGTATCACTATATTCATTACTTAGCACCCCCTAGCCTAAAAGCTATCTCCAGTGCTAAATCATAGCTCTCTACAAAAAAAGGTTTGCTAATCCCTTTTAATGTTACTTGATACATTCCATTTCCACATTTTACTACTCTCATCTTTTTCCTCCTATCAAAAAAATTTGAAAGAAGTCTTTTTCTATGATACAATTAATTTTAGAAAGAAAACTTCTTTCCACTCAGAGAAGTACCATTCCGCCAAGAATTGCAGTACTTCTCTATTTTTTCAATTCTTCGTCAATTTTTTCGTTAATCCAAGAAGTTTTTGTTCTATTTTCATTTTTTAGTTTTTTTTCTAGTTCTTCAAGTCTTTTTCTGTCTACCAAAACTCCAAAATCTTTTAATTTTTCACGTCTTTTTTTAAAATATTCAGCTCTACTATTTTTTTTCACTTTTCCCTCCTTTCTGTATCTGAATACAGTATATAGTATCGAGATACAAAAGTCAAGCATTTTTTTAAATTTTTCTATTATATCAAAAACCTCAGATATTTTGGTATCTGAGATTAAAATGTTATACTCCACTAACTCCACAAAATCAGCTTTTTAGGATAATTTACCTCAGATATATTCAATTGCCAATGTTCGTTAATAAAATTATGATGTAAGATACTACTGTGCTAACCTCTTTATGTTAAATCGTTTATAGCCTCTAGCATCTATTTTCCAAGTTGCTAGATATTGATTGTTTATTGTTAATTTTTCTGTTTCCTTTCTAAGCATTTCATTTTGAATAAATGCTCTTACTTTATCAAGAGTTTTATCTATTTCTTTTGCTTCCTTAGATATCTCTTTTTTTGTTTCTTCCATATCTATAAAATCAAGCATTATACTTTCTTTTATATCTATGTTGGGAGTTGTATTTTCTGAGTTTTTAAAACCTTTAAACTCTTGTTTTAAAAACTCACACTCCACTTTATTACCTACTAACTCTGGAGTTATATCATTGTCTAAGCAATTTTTAAACTCTTTTGTTAGTTCGTAAACGTATTCTATTAGCTTACTATCTTTTTTTATCTCATAAAGTTTTGTGAATCTGTTGTCCACAAAACCTATTAAATATCCTTTTTCTTTCCCAAGTACTGCTAGTTGTTGCTGAACCTGGGCATAATATTTGTTTGGAACTTCTTCTCTTTCCCATTCCCAAGAGGTATAGCTATTTCCAGTCTTAAGTTCTACTGGATACCATTCTCCATCAATTTTTACCCAACTATCTGGAGTACAACTCCACAATGGATAATCCTTATTAGCTACAATTTGGTTACCTTTTTTAACCTCCTCTACATCTATTCCAAATTCATTTTTAAATAAATTAGGAAGATAGGAAATTATAAAATCTTCCGCAAAATGTCCAAAATCCATAGCAACTTGCGAGGTAAAAGATATCTCCCTTTTGTATAACCCTTTTCTTTCCATATACATTAGATAAGGAGAGTTGTATTTGTCTGGAGCGTCTATGAATCCTTTTAAATATGAATTACACAGAACTAGAACAGAAGTTTCAGTTGCTCCTATTCTTCTGTGTTGCAACCACTCTCCATCTCCACTACACTTTCCAGTAAAAAGAATATCTGAATCATGTAGTTTTGGTTGTTCTTTTTCTAAAAGAGCTTTCAGCTCATCTTTTTTTAATTTCCAAAATCCACGTAATCCAATCAATTTTGCTTTTGTTCTCATTTCTTTTATCGTCATTTTTTACTTCCTCCTAATTTAAGTCTTGAACCTACACTTGAGGGAGTAGGGTAGGGATTCTCAAGTGTAGATTAAAGAGTTAAATTAAAACTCTTTAACAATTTTTGTTTTTTTGTTTTTAACTATTATTAGTAAAATAATAATAGTTGTAAGTATGTTTAAATAATCAATCATAATTCAAACTCCTTCATATAATTGAGGATTTGCTCCCAATC
>CASFCG010000012.1 GCA_949293295.1 uncultured Cetobacterium sp. | reverse complement strand
CTAATGAAACTAACACTTGGATGACTGGAGAGCTTGGGGCTATCTCTGTTACTGGAACTGTTACATCATCAGTTCCTCAAGTACAATATGTTGTTTATGCTTCAACTGACGGAAACTATGACGCAAACGGAGATGTACTACAATTAGCGGATTTTGTTATTGATACAAATGAACTTGAAAACAAATTTACCGCTGACAACCCAAAAGTATATGTAAAAAAAGTTAATGGTACTCAAGATAATGTAGAAGAGTTATTAGATACAGATGTTGTTAAATTTAAAATAGAAGCAGACCCTTCAAGAACAGCATACAGTAAAGATTTTTTCACTGTAGGTGGGGGAGTTACATTTGAAGCGACGGGGCTATTAGCTGATACAACATTACAAGAGGTCGTAGATAGTTTTAATAGCCTTTCTTCTAGTACTTTGCTTATAGATAAAGCTAGTGGAATGTTATTTGTAAGGGGTGATAGAAATTATTATTACAGAATTTCAAAAGGAGTTAGATTTGAATCAACAGAGCAAGGTATTTTACAAGTTGTAGCAGCAGATGCACCATATGCTGCTGGAGCTGTTCTTGGAAATGAGCTTCCTATTATAACAGGATTATTCTCAGGTGGAAAAGAGATATCAAATGTTAGAATTTTAGTTTCCGTTAATCTATAATTAATCTATTAAAAATAAATAATTTAGACTGATAATAACTGATTTTTTATTAGTCTTTATTATTTTAATATCCAAAATTAAAATAATATGGCTTCAATAAATTTATATTTATATTGTTTGTCCTAATTTTCATTAGAATATAGTCTTAATATACCTATTTTAATTGACTTAAGTTACTTAACTATAGATAAAACTCTTTATTTGCTTTTCTCCTAAAGAAAGTTGGTATTAAGTAATGTATATTATAAATATTTTATGTTATAATATACCAAACTAATTAAAAAAGGAGTATTTATGAAAATTATTTTAAAAAGGTTTATAGAGAATTTTTATGAAAATATTGAAAGGGAGTTGAATAACTTTCTTAAAAGCGAAAAATTAAGAGAATTTAATATAGAAAAATTTAAGATAGAGATAATAGATTATAAAAATGGTGTTATGACACCAGTCCTAGAAAAAATGAAACTTGTTTCTAGTGAAGTTAAGCTGTATGTAAAAAACGGAAGTGATAATCCATATCTTGTAGAAGAAGTTTTTCATCCGTTTTCACTCTCTGTTTTAGTGGATAAGTTATTAAATACTAAATATACTAAGTTATTAGAAGAGTTTTATTTTGACATAGAAAATGAGATTGTGAAGATGTTTAATCTGAAAAATACAACAGAGCTGAAATTTGAAGATATTTTTACGGAGTGTTTAGCTATAACTGAGTTATATGGGAAGTTTCAAGTTGTAGAAGGAAAAATAATCAGAATTTTCTCAAAGGGGGGAAGAGCTTTTTTCGAAATGCTATTAGAGGATGAAAGAAGTTGTATTTTACACTTGACAGAGTGTCATTTACCTGATATTTTACCTATTTTAAATGGAATTTAGAAATATTTCTTACAGTATAAAATAAAGAGGGAGGTGAAAAATGAAAAATTTTGTACATTTACATCTGCATACAGAGTATAGCTTATTGGATGGTGTTGGAAGAATTGAAGAGTATATTGATAGAGCTAAATCTCTTGGGATGAGTGCAATAGCAATTACAGACCATGGCAACATGTTTGGAGCAATCGAGTTTTATAAAACAGCGATAAAAAATGGTATAAAACCTATCATTGGTATAGAGATATATTTAGCTGAGAAAAATATGTATGAAAAAGAGGGGAGAAATTTTCATTTAGTTTTGTTAGCTAAAAATCTAATTGGATATAGAAATCTTTTAAAAATAAGTTCAGCAGCTTTTATAGATGGTTTTTATCGAAGACCAAGAGTCGATAAAAAGTTTTTGAAAGAGCATAGTGAAGGGCTCATCGCTCTCTCAGCTTGTATGCAGGGAGAGATAGCAAGAGCTGTACTAGATAAAGAGAGTGAAGAAACAATAAAAACTGTATTTGAACAGTATATAGAGATTTTTGGAAAAGATGATTTTTATATTGAGGTACAGGGAAATGGAATAGAGGGACAAAAAGAGTTAAATTTTAACTTGATGAGGCTAGCTAAGCAATTCGGAGTAAAAGTTGTAGCAACTAATGATACTCATTATGTAAACAAAGGTGAACATATTCTGCAAGATTTGGTAATCTGTATTCAAACTGGCTCTAGAATATCAGATACAAATAGAATGAAAATAGAGACAGATGAACTGTACTTAAAAAATCGTGATGAGATGATATTATCTTTAGGAAATGAGTTTATAGAAGCTATTGACACGAGTGAAGAGATAGCTCAAAAGTGTGAACTTGTATTGGAGTTTGGGGAGTTAAAATTTCCACATTACGAGATTCCAAGTTGTGTAAAATCAACGAAAGAGTTTTTAAAGAAAATCGTTTATCAAGGATTATATAAGAGATATCAAAAGGAAAATATAACCGAAGAGATATTGAAACGTTTGGAATATGAATTAGATGTTATTATAAAAATGGGATATGAAGAGTATTTTATAGTTGTATGGGATTTTATCAGATGTGCAAAATCCAAAAATATTCCAATTGGACCTGGAAGAGGTTCAGCTGCCGGAAGCTTAGTGGCGTATCTTTTAGAAATAACAGAGTTAGACCCTTTAAAATACAATCTTCTTTTTGAGAGATTTTTAAATCCAGAGAGAATATCAATGCCTGATATAGATATAGATATATGCCAAGAACGACGGGAAGAGGTTATAGAATATGTAACTAATAAATATGGAAAGGATAAAGTAGCTCAGATAATAACATTTGGTCGTATGAAAGCTAGAGCGGCTATTCGTGATGTTGGAAGAGTTTTAGATATCCCCATTTCAAAAGTGGATAAAGTAGCAAAACTTGTACCTCAATTTGCAACTTTAGCAGATGTATTGAGAGAAAATCAAGAGTTTAAAAATCTATATATCAATGATTTAGAAATAAAAAAACTTATTGATTTATCTAAAAGAGTTGAAAATAAAGTTAGACATGCTTCTATCCATGCTGCTGGAATTGTTATCACTAAGGATAGTTTAACAGAGATAATCCCTCTATACAGTGATAAAGAAAACTCAATTTCAACTCAATATCAAATGAAAGAGATTGAGGAACTAGGGTTATTAAAAATGGACTTTCTAGGCTTAAGAAATCTCACAAATCTCCAAAGAACTGTTGACTATATTGAGGAAAGTACAGGAAAAAGAATAGAACTTTATTCGATTCCATTAGATGAAAAAAAAGTGTATGAGATGCTATCTTCTGGAGATACAACAGGTGTATTCCAACTTGAATCTCAAGGTATAAGAAAAATTTTAACCCAGTTAAAACCAACTCATTTTGAAGATATTATTGCAGTGTTGGCTCTTTATAGACCTGGACCTCTTGGTTCTGGAATGGTTGAAGATTTTATAAACTGCAAAAATGGAGTTCAGCCAATAAACTATTTGGATGAGAGTTTGGAAGAGATTTTAAAAGAGACCTATGGTGTTATTCTCTATCAAGAACAAGTAATGAAAATAGCAAATATAATGGCAAATTATTCACTTGGAGAAGCAGATATTTTAAGACGTGCTATGGGAAAAAAACAGTTTTCAGTTATGAAAGAGAATAGGGAAAAATTTGTTGAGAGGGCGATTAAAAATGGCTATTCACAGAAGTTTTCAGAGGAGATATTTGACCTTATAGATAAATTCGCTGGTTATGGGTTTAACAAATCACATTCAGCGGCATATGCCATGATTGCTTATTGGACAGCATATTTCAAAGTATTTTATCCAAAAGAATACTATGCATCAGTTTTGACTTCTGAAAAAAGCAATATCGAAAACATTGCTTATTATATTGAAGATGCAAAACATCATAAAATAGAACTGAAACTGGCAGATGTGAACTCTCCAGCTTCAAAATTCAAAGTAGAAGAAAATGGGATAAGATTTTCACTTTCAGCTATAAAAAATGTTGGAGAGGGATTAGCAGAAAGAATAGCAATTGAATACAAAGAAAATGGAAAATTCAAGAGATATGAAGAGTTCGTATTACGCCTAAAAGACAAAGGATTAAATAAAAAAAATATAGAGGCTTTAATCTATGCAGGTGCACTGGATTCATTACCAGGAAATAGAAAACAAAAGATTGAAACAATTAGTAAGGTAATAGATTATGCTACAAAAATAAGTAAAGAGGATGAGATTCAACAAATGAATCTTTTCGGTGGCTCAAAATCAGAGATTATTAATTTTTCTTTTCCTGATATTTCAGAATATAGTGAGAGTGAAAAACTTGAGAAAGAGAAAGAGTTTTTAGGTTTTTACTACAGTTCTCACCCATTAGATAGATTCTCTTGGTTGATAAAAAATTATAAAATGAATACCGTAGAAGAGATACTATTAGCTGAAAAAGAGTCAAAAGTGAAAACTTTCGGTATAATTAGAGATTTTAGACGTATATTGACTAAAAAAAATGAATTGATGTGTAGTTTTGTTTTAGAGGATTATTTTAGTAAAATTAACGGAATAATTTTCCCGAATATGTATAAAGCTCTGTTAAATATGGAGTTGGATGGGGAGATGGTATATATAGAGGGAGACAGCTTAAAAGATAGCTTTAATGGTAAGGAGATAGTAAAAATTATAGTGAAAAAAATAACTCCTTTATCTGAAATGAAATTTTCAAAAAATAATAAACTATTTATTTTGCTGAAAGATGTAGATAAAGAAAGATATAACCTGTTAAAAGAGATTATTTATAATAATTTGGGAGAAGTACCTTTAAACTTTGCTATACAAATTGGAGAACATAAAGAGGTTAAAAAATCTAGATTATCTGTTGATATTAATTCAAGATTTATAAGTAGAATTGAAAAATTATTGGGAGAAAATAGCGTTATTATAAAATAATATATTTGAATGATTTATATAAGTATGATAAAATCTTAGTAGCAGAATGGAGGGAGTTTTTTATGAAAGATAATGTTAAATATATTGATGAGTTAGTGAAAATAATGGATAATAATGAGCTTACAGAGATAAAATATAAAGATAATCTATTAAAAATAAAATTAAAAAAAGAGTTTCCTATTCCAGCAGAGTATATCTCAGAGGTAACTGAAGAGGAAGAGAGTCCTAAAAGTATCGAAGAAATAAAACAAGTTACTTCGATAGGAATTGGACAATATTTTTATGATTCAGTAATAAAAGTTGGAGATAGAATAAAAGTTGGACAAAATGTGGGATATATTCTAATTATGGGAGTAAAAACACCTATAAAATCAACTGTCAATGGAGAAATAATAGAGATATTGGTTGAAAATGGTGGAAATGTAGATTATGGAAAATTATTACTTAAAGTTAGAGCATAGAAGTTTTGGGAGGAAAGATGTTTAATAAGATATTGATTGCAAATAGAGGAGAGGTTGCAGTTAGAATTATAAGAGCGGCTAAAGAATTAGGAATAAAAACAGTTGCAGTTTACTCAGAAGCAGATAGAGATAGTTTACATGTGAAGTTGGCTGATGAAGCTGTTTGTATCGGAGGAGCTTTGAGCACGGACTCCTATTTAAAAATACCAAATATAATAGCAGCAGCGGAGATGACAGGAGCAAATGCAATACATCCAGGGTATGGTTTTTTAGCAGAAAATGTTAAATTCGCCAAAATATGTCAAGTCCATGATATAGTATTTATCGGTCCAGCTCCCGAGGCAATTGAAAAAATGGGAGATAAAGCAACTGCTAGAAAAACAGCTATTGAAGTTGGAGTTCCACTAACTAATGGAACGGGAATTGTAAAAAGTATAGTTGAAGCTAAGAAGATAGTTGATGAAAAAATAGGTTATCCCGTTATAGTTAAAGCAACTGCCGGTGGTGGTGGTAAAGGAATGAGATTGGTTAGAAAACCAGAGGAATTAGAAGAGAAAATTATCGCGGCTCAAACAGAAGCGGAAGCAGCTTTCGGAAATCCGGATGTATATATTGAAAAATTCATAGAGGAACCAAGGCATATTGAGATTCAGATTATAGGAGATAAATATGGAAATGTCATTCACCTAGGAGAGAGAGATTGCTCCATCCAAAGAAGACACCAAAAACTTATAGAAGAGGCTCCATCTCATAATCTGCCAGAAAAGGTCAGAAAGGCTATGGGAGAAGCTGCAGTAAAGTTAGCTAAAAATATAAATTATGATTCAGCTGGAACACTTGAGTTTTTAGTGGATAAAGATAATAATTTTTATTTTATGGAGATGAACACGAGAGTTCAAGTAGAACACACTGTAACAGAGATGATAACAGGAATTGATATAATTAAGTTACAGATAAGAATAGCTGAGGGGGATAGATTAAATATCTCTCAAGATGATGTGGATTGTTTTGGACATGCGATAGAATGTAGAATTAATGCGGAAAATGTCGAGGAAGGTTTTATTCCCTCTCCTGGAAAAATAGAAAAATATATTGCTCCAGGTGGTCTAGGAGTCAGAATTGACTCTCATGCATATCAGGGATATGAAATCTCTCCATATTATGATTCAATGATTGGAAAACTAATTGTTCATGGAATTACTAGGGAAGAAGCTATTCAAAAGATGAAAAGAGCATTAGAGGAATATACTATAGATGGAATCAGTACTACAATCCCATTTTATTTGGAGATTTTAGATAATGAGATTTACAAAAATGGTATTGTCACTACAAAATTTATAGAGGAAAATTTTGAGAAATAATATTTTTCATAGATTGTCTATCTTTGAGTTTTTTGTTATAATGAGTAAAAACTAAAAATTGAATGTAGGTTAAAAGTTAAATGTTAGCAATAAAATTTAATGATATTAAGTAAAATCCAGATGATAGGAGGTATTTTATGAATGAGTTAGGAAATATTAAAATAGCGGATGATGTAGTAAAAACGATAACAGCTAAAGCTACATTGGATGTACCAGGTGTTTACAAATTATCTGGAGGAGTTGCAGATGAAGTAAGTAAGATGTTAGGTAAGAAAAGACCAACAAATGGGGTTAAAGTTGAAGTTGGAGAAAGAGAGTGTAGTGTTGAAGTATATGTTATTGTGGAGTATGGATATTTAATCTCAGATGTAGCTCAAAAGATTCAACAAAGTGTTTTAAACGCCATCACAACAATGACTGGCTTAAAAGTTGTTGAAATAAATGTTTTTGTCCAAGATATAAGAATTGTAGCTGAGGAGTCTGATACTAAAATAGAAGAATCAGAAAAAATATAGCTGTTTTAAAGGAGTTGGGTAGAGTATGGGAAGTAAGATAGTATTTTTTTTAGCTTGGCTGGGGATTCTTATATTAGCTTTTCTAGGATTAGGCTATGTCGTTTACCCTGAGTATTTTTTTTCACTAGATACTGACTCTGTTTTATTTAAAGGATTGATTTTAAATATCTCTATAATATATATTGTGATTGTTTTCATGAAAATAAAAACATATTTCGCAAAAGAAGAGGATTATGTAATTGAAAATGAATTCGGGTCTGTTCATATTTCAACTGATACAGTAAGACGAATAATTTCAGAACTTTTGCTAAAAGACAACGATATAAAGAGTGTAAAAGTGCTTTGTAATACAAAAAATAAAAATGAATACTATGTAGGACTAAATTTAGACCTTGTATCTGGATGTAATTTCTCAACTAAAACTGTTGAAATACAAAATAAGATAAAAAATGAATTGGAAGGAAAATTAAATTTAGTATTAAAAAATATCGAAGTTAAGATATCAAGTATAAAGCCAAGTAGAAAAAGTGATTAGGAGGCATATCTATGGCAGAGAGTTTAATAGAGATAGTTGTGAAAAATTTCAAAAAATACTTGTACGCTTTGTTTGGTCTAGTTGTTGGTGTCTTATTTGTAGAATATGGTTTTTTAAAAACAATCCTTATTGTATCTCTTGTTATCCTGTGTTTTAAACTGGGAGATATAGAGTTTAAAGAAAAAATTTTGACAAAAATTTTCGAAGGTTTTAAGAGATTAAAAAAAAATTTAAGTAAATAAACTGCCGATTAGAAAGGGAAAAGAATGAGTAGAAAAGTTGCTAGAGAAGAGTTGTTTAAATTAGTTTTTGAAAGTGAGTTAATGGAAACTGAACTCACAGAGTGTTATGAAACCTTTATAAAAAGAGAGGCCACAAAATTAAACGACAATGATTCAGAGTTTATAAGAGGTTACGTAAACGGATTGAGCAAAAATAACATCGAAATATTGGAGATTCTAAAAAGAAATATGACAGGTTGGAATGTTGAGAGAATTGGAACAGTAGAACGGGCTATTTTAAAAATATCTTGTTATGAGATTGTTTTTGAAAGGGTTCCGATTGAGGTCTCAATAAACGAGGCAGTAGAGATTGCTAAGAGATATGGAGATGAAAAGTCATATGAGTTTATCAATGGAGTTTTAGCAAAAATAGTTGTTGAAAATAGAAGATAATATACTACTGGAGGGAAGCATGGGGAGATATGCTCCCTTTTTATATATGAGAGGGGGATTGGTTTATGTTGGTAAGGATAAAAAGTTCAAGTTATATAGGAATAACACCATTTTTAGTGGAAGTGGAGGTTGACATAAGCAATGGACTTCCTGTGTTCAATATTGTTGGATTAGGAGATACCACTATTTCAGAAAGTAGAGACCGTATACGTTCAGGAATAAAAAACAGTGGTTATAAGTTTGAAGCTAAAAGAGTGATAGTAAATTTAACCCCTGCTAATATTCCAAAATCTGGTTCACATTTTGACCTACCTATTGCTGTTGGAATGTTATTAGGGTTAAGAGTTGTGGAGGATAGATTCCAAGTTATTGAAAATTATATTATAATAGGTGAACTATCTTTGACTGGAGAGATTAGAGGTGTAGATGGAGCTATAAACGCTGTCCTTTTAGCAAAAGAGAAAAAGATAAAAGGTGTGATTATTCCGGAAGAAAATTATGAGGAAACAAGACTGATTGAAGGAATTGAAATAATAGGAGTGAAAAATTTAAGGGAGGTTGTGGAGTTTTTAGAGGAAAAAAAAGTCCCAAAGCTTAATATTAAGCAAAACAAAGAAACTGAAAAAATAAATATGATTGATTTCTCGGAGATACAGGGGCAAAGTCAAGCTAAAAGAGCAATGGAGATAGTCGCAGCGGGTGGACATAATATTTTATTGGTTGGGTCTCCTGGAAGTGGGAAATCTATGTTGGCAAAAAGATTAGCTACGATTTTACCACCTTTAGAGGAAAATCAAATAATAGAGAATACAAAGATATATAGTGTTGCAGGAGAATTAAATCGAGATTATCCAGTTGCTAAAAATGTTCCTTTTCGTGCTCCGCATCATACAAGTACAATTATTTCCATTATAGGTGGTGGACGTAGGTTGAAGCCGGGAGAAATAACCCTAGCGAACAACGGCGTTTTATTCTTTGATGAGTTTACAGAGTTTAAAAGAGAGGTTATAGAAAGTTTACGTGAACCTATGGAGGAGAAAAAAGTTTCCATAACGAGAAATATAGGAAAGGTAGAGTTTCCATCTAAATTTATCTTTGTAGCGGCTTCAAATCCTTGTCAATGCGGTCATTTATTTGAAAGAGGATTGTGTCGTTGCAGTGAATATGATATAAAAAGGTATAATAAAAAGATATCTGGACCTATTTTAGAAAGAATTGATATCTATGTTGAGATATTTAGATTAAATGAAAAAGAGATATTGGCTGGAGGTAAAGAGGAATCCTCAGAGGAGATAAAAAAACGTGTGATAAAGGCGAGAGAGATTCAAAGGAAAAGGTTAGGAAAAGGTGTTTTAAATGCTAATATGCGAAATGAAGAGATAAAAAAATACTGTGTTTTAGAAAAAGAGTGTGAAAAAATAATGGAAATAGCAATAAAAAATCTAAATCTTTCTATGAGAAGTTATCACAAAATCTTAAAAGTTGCAAGAACAATAGCTGATTTAGATTCCTCTGAAAACATATGTAAAAATCATCTTTTAGAGGCGATTGGTTTCAGAAAAAAATAATATTATAGACATAAAAATGTTGCAGAAAGGTGGGTAAAAATGATTAAAGGAAATATTGAAGGATTAAGAGATAGTATTCTAAATGAATTGAAGTTAATTTATCAGATGAGCGTCGATAAAAATAGGGTTGTCTCTAGAGAGATTGTAGAGTTTATAAGCAGTGTTACGAGAGTTATAAAGAGAGAGATTTGTGTAGCAATTGATAGAAAAGGACGAGTTTTAGAGGTTGCTGTCGGAGATAGTAACAGTGTAGATTTGCCATTATTAGAACTATCTTCAAGAAGATTAAGTGGTGTAAAAATTATTCATACACATCCAAATGGATATCCAAAACTATCAAGTCTTGACATATCAGCATTAATAAAATTAAAATTGGATTGTATGGTCGCTATAGGTGTTGGTGAAGAGGGTATTTTAGGATTAAATTTAGGGATTTGCAAGATAGAAGATAATGAGTTTAAATATGAAGAGTTTGAAAATCTTACCGTTAATCAGATTGAAGAGTTCAATTATTTAGAAAAAGTAGAAAGTATCGAAAAAGATCTCAAAAAAGTAAATATTGTGGAAAGTGATAGTGAATTAGCAATTCTAGTTGGAGTTGACTCGATGGAGAGTTTAGATGAGTTATCTGAATTAGCAAGAGCATGCGATGTAAAAGTTGTGGGAAAAATTTTCCAAAAAATAAAAAAAATAGATAATATTTTTTATATTGGAAGTGGTAAGGTCAGAGAGCTTTGTTTAGAAAGACAGATAAAAAAAGCTAATTTAATAATATTTGATGAAGAACTAAGTGGAGTTCAAATTAAAAATTTAGAAGCTGTTACAGGCTGTAAAGTTATTGATAGAACTATTTTAATACTAGAAATTTTTGCAAGAAGAGCAAAAACAAGAGAAGCAAAAATTCAGGTTGAATTAGCACAATTAAAATACAGAAGTCAACGATTAATAGGTCTAGGAACCATTATGTCGAGAACAGGAGGAGGAATAGGAACAAAAGGACCGGGAGAGAAAAAGTTAGAGATAGATAGGCGAAGAATAAAAGATGAGATACATAATTTAAAGCAGGAACTTGAAAAAATCCAAAAAAATCGTGCACTTCAAAGAAATAAAAGAGAACAGGCAAGTGTATCGAGAATCTCACTTGTTGGATATACGAATGTTGGAAAATCTACACTTAGAAATCTATTAGTAGAGCGTTGTCCGAGCAATAATTCTGTAAAAAAAGAAGCTGTTTTCGCAGAAAATATGTTGTTTGCTACTTTGGATGCAACGACAAGAACAATAGTTCTTCCAGATAAAAGAGTAGCAGCTTTAACTGATACAGTTGGATTTGTAAGAAAGTTACCACATGATTTAGTAGAAGCTTTTAAATCAACGTTAGAAGAGGTCATTTTTTCAGAACTTCTGCTTCATGTTGTAGATTCAGCTAGTGAAACAGTACTTCAACAAATAGAGGCTGTTGACAAAGTTTTAGAGGAGCTAGGAGCAAGGGATAGACCAATAATTTTAGTTTTAAATAAATCTGATATCGCTTCTGAAGAGAATATTTTAAAAATAAAAGAGCGTATCAAGGAGATGGAAATCGTTGAAATCAGTGCAAAAACCGAAAAAAATATAGATTTACTGTTGGAAAAAATCTGCTCAACTCTTCCTTTAAAAAATAGAAGAGTAGAGCTCCAAATTCCTTATTCAGAAACCTCAATTACTGCACATCTACATAGAAATGCAATCGTTGAAAGTGAAGAATATAAAAATGAATTTATAAAAGTTGTTGCGGTAGTTACAGAAGAGATTTACAATAGATATAAAAAGTATATACCAGAAAACTGATATAAAAGATAAATTTTATTCAGTTTTCACTTGATAAATATATTGAATTTAAAGCTTTATTTATAATAATATACAGAAATAAAATTCCGAAAAAAGAAGATAGTAGAAATTTTTATGGTAAAATTGTTTTAGTGTCCATTTAGGGTATACTCTATTTAGACACAAAAATTTATGAAATTTAAAAAATTTTCGTGTATAAAAAGAATAAAATCTGAATAAAAAGCAAAAGTTTAGTCCGCTAAATTTTTGCTTTCTTTTTTATTTTTTGTGTCTATCTGGGGTATACCCCAGATAGGCACTTTTTTATTTCGATGCTCAATATTATTGGATTTAAAAGTGTCTATAAATAAAAATAAAGATTCGCCAAATAAAGCTTTTTCATAATTTAAAAAGTCCCAGCCACCTTAGTGGTTGGGCATTGAGAAGTTTTTTAATAAATTTTAGTTTTTTGTAAAAATCAAAAAAGTAAAAAAACTAGAAATTAATCAAATTTCAATTTCTTAATCTGATTAAAAATCAATTTAGTAAGAAAATTTAAATAAAAAAATTTGTAGTTAAAAGATTTAATAATTAAAACTTAAATCAAAAAAGCTATTAAAAGTTTTAACTTTTATAGAATATATATTTTTAAAATTTTAGGAGGATTTTATTATGAAAAAAATTCTATTAGGATTATTAGCTGTGTCAGCTATTTCATTTGCAGCAGCACCAAATTATGGAGCAGCAGTGGCAGAAGGAACAACTATATTCCAAACTGGACAAAGTGGGAAAATTGCAGTTACAGGGGCAGTAACATCGACAATTCCTGTGGTAAAATATGTGATTTTCGCATCAAAAGATGGAGTTACAGCAGATGATACGCTGGCATTATCTACATTTACACTATCAAATGATGTAAACAGAAATGTATTTGAAGATACAAATCTAAAAGTATATGTAAAAAGAGTTAATGGAAGTAATGATGGTTTTGTAGAGTTATCAGGAACTGATATAGTTGAGTTTTCTTTAGAAAGAGATGGATATAATATGAATGACCAAAATATTTTTCAAAATGGTTGGATTCAAGCAGGGGGAAAACTAGAAATGCTTCCATTAGCACTACTTTCAGATGCTAAAGTAAACGAAATTGTGCAACAAGCAAAAGCAAGTGCACCTGAACTAAAGGTTGATGGTCCATTTGTTTACAAAGAGTTAAATGCAACATGGCAAGCTTATTTACAACCAAACACTATTCATTTCAAACATACAACTAATGGAGTATTAGAGATTGTAGCTGATACAAGAACTATTAGACAAGATTATAATCCGTTTGAAGAAACTGAAAATAAAGCAGTGGAAACAGCTTTAGCTGGTAGTGTAGCTTCTTCTGGATTTTCAGTATTAGTAAGATTAAGGTAAGTTTATTTCAAAAAATCATCTCTTTAAAGTGGAAGAGGTGATTTTTCAATATAGAATCTTAGAAAATATTATGGTATATTGAAACTTTATAAAAGTATTTAGTAAAGATATCCAAAGTTTAAAAGTAAAAACTTAAAATATTCCAATTTTTAAGTGTTAAGATAGGTATAGAAACATTGATAAAAAATGTTTGATATACCTATTTTTTTATATAAAAATATAGTATAATAATATGAAGTCTTAAGGGCAGGGGAGGTAGAAATGAAATTTTTAAAGAAAATAAGTAAAATCTTGATAATAATTCTGCCTTTTTTTATATTTTTTGCTTATATGCTAAAGTATAATCTCCCAGTTGTTGTAGAATATGGATTGCGTATTTTTATAAATTCACATATAAAAGCTGAAAAAATAAGCTTTAAAGCAGGTCAACAAATAGAAGCGGAAAATGTTAGAATTTTTTATAAAGGAGATAAAATAATAGAGGCTCCAAGGGTGTATTTAAGCTATTCGAAAAAATTCAGAATAAAAAAAATAGAGATTCCTGAGTTTGAAGCTTTAATAAAAAGAAATAGAGAAAGAATCAATATAGTTGATGCATTTTCAGACCCACATGAAGAAGGAAGCAAAAAATCCGGTGCAAAAGTTCCGATAAATCTCATATCATTTTCTAACGGTAGAGTAAAATTTATTGAGAATAGTTATACTATCCCAATGGAAGAAAAAGCGGAAAATGTGGAGGGAAATCTATTTTTTGATAGGAAAAAAGGAATTATTCTATCTGTAAAAGGAAATTTGGGAGCTCAAAAAATAGAGTTTGGATTCAAGAATGAAGATTACAAGTATGATATGATGCTCGTTTTGAAAGATAAAGAGATAAGAAAAGAAACTCTTCAGTATATTTATGAAGATGAGAAAATAAAGAATTTTTCTGGTAAACTGAATTTAAATCTTAGAATTATCCCGAATAAATTTTATGGAGAAGTTATTTTTACAAAAGGAGAGGGAAAATACTCAGATTTTGAGGCTTCTGTGAGTGATATTGAGGGAAGAGTCGATTTTAAAGGTGAAATTATAGACATAGATTTTAAGTACCTGTTAGCAAAGAGATATCTCGGAGAGCTAAAAGGAACGTATAAGAATAAGAACCTTGAGATTAATTCAAAAAATAATTTTATTCCCTACGAGATTGTGAAAGCTTATTTACCTATAAAAGAATTAAATCTTCCCCTTGGTGATTTGATGTTCGAGGAACTAAATTTAAAGTTTATATCTACGCCAACTATTAAGTTTAGAACTGAAATTGACTATAAAATAGGGGATTTGAAGAAAAAAAACTACAATTTAAAAAATTTGAATGGTAAAGTTTCATATGAAAATAATGAATTTGAAATATCATCAAAAAATATAGATTTTGAACTTCCAGAGATTAATTATAAAAAAAGAATTGATTATAATCTGACCTTAAAAGTTTTGAATAAGGATATGACTTTGAAATTTGATTCAAATATAGTAAAGTTTGATGGATACTATAACAGAAAATGGAAAGATTTAAAAATCTTTAAAGATTCAAAAACGATACTTGATTATAATATCAGAAAAAATAGATTAAATTATTTAAATTTAGAGTTAGATAGAGCTTTAAAAGACTATAAATTTAAATTGAAAGGTCAAGATGAAAAAAAATATATAAAATTGAATATGAATTTAATGAAAAAAGATGCCAATACAAAATCTCTTGAGATTGATGGAGAGATTGAGAAAGAGAGATTAAAATATAATCTGAACATAGAGGCGGTTGAGGCTGATTTTAATTTAGGAACACTGGAGATGAAATCCACTTTTAATGGAAAGATAACAGGAGAAGAAAAAAAGTTTAAATTTTATAGTAAAATGATGAATTTTGACGTAAAAAATGCAGAAAAAGAGATTAAAGGTGGTGGAGAGTTAAATCTAGATTTTATTAATAAAACAGAGATGCAATTTACGGGAAAAATAGATGAGATACTATATGAACAGTATAAAATTAAGAACCTACAAACAAAATTAGATTTAAAAAATAATATCTTAAATATGAGAATAGGGAATGATTATTTAAATATAGATGGTAATATTGATTTAGAGAACAAAGAATTAGAAGTTGATTATCAACTGAATAGATTTTTCTCAAAGGATTTGAAACAAAATAAAATTAATTTTGAAATAGAAAATGGATATGGTAAAATAGATGGAAATCTTGAAAATATAAAAATGACCTTGAATCTAAAAGAAGCTTTTTTAGAAAGTGATGATAAAAAGATAAAGTTATCAGGGATAATTGATTATAATAATTCAGAGTTTTCAACAAAAAAATTTAAATTAAATGAAAGTTTGATGGATTTTTATTACAATTTAAGATTAAAAAAAGGAAAATTTCAGTTAAAATTACTAGAGAAAAATTTATCAAAATATATAAAATATAATGAGTTAGAGTATAATAGATTGAATGGTAAAATAGACGGAGATATTTTAGATAATAACATAAAGCTACAGTTAGATATGAATATATCCAAAGGTTATTTCATGGGAAATAGACTCCCAGATTTAAAGTTAATCGGAGATTATACATATGCTAAAGATTTAAATATATTAGAATTAAAGAGTATAGAATGGTTGGATGAGAAAAATAGTAGGATTGTCCATGGGAATGCAAGCCTAGATTTAAAAAATGAATTATATAAAGTTATTTTTCCGGAACAAACAAGTAAAATTACATTTTCCATAGAAAATGGGCTAGATATTGAAACTCGGTTGAAAGCAAGCTTAATAAAAAAAGGAGCGGAGTTGGAATACCTGTTTGAGTCAAAAGATGGAAAAATAACAATGGATGGAGTTAAACTTGATAAAATGGAACTTGAGATAAAAGGGGATTTAGAACGTATTTCTATTCCTAAATTGATAGTGTACCATAAAAAAAATAGATTTACTGGAAAGGGGGAATATTATTTAAAGGATAAAAAATACAGTTTAAAATTGGAGTCAAGTGATTTTGATTTAGAGTTTATCAATCCTATTTTAGCGTTTAACAAAATTAATAATATAGCTGATTTAAAAGGAAAAATAGATTTTAATTTGAATTTTTCAAGTGATAATAAAAATTCTGGGTTTATTAGGGGAGAAAACCTCTCTTTCAATATGAAGAAAGACCTATTAAGCTTCAGAGAGTTCTATCTTAATTCTAAATTGGAGGGGAATAAAATTACTTTTGAAGAGATAAAAGGTATTCTAAATGGAGGTACGATTACAGGAAAAGGGGACATCATTCTTCCAAAGTTTAAAAGAAATCGTTCAAATCAGGATTATTTAAAAAATTTAGACTACAGTTTGTATCTATCTCAAAGTAATGGACATTATTTTTTAAAAGATTATTTTTCCTTAGATGTTAGCAGTAATCTATATATTTCGAAAAAGAGAATAATGGGAAATCTGACAGTAAATAGCGGAGAGATAACTGGAATATATGAAGAACAACAGAGTCTGTTAATAAAAGCGTTAAGTTATGTTTTGGATAAGATAAAAGCTAGTTTAGGTGAAGATAGAGAGTTTAATAAGAAATTTAATTTAGAAAGTAAACTTTTAAAAACGCCATATTTTAACATAAACTTGGAATTGAAAGATGGATTAAAAGTTGATATTCCTGAGATATCTACTATTGTTCAAGATTTAAAAGGAAGATTGGACGGAAAAATAAAATTTGAAGGAAAGGATGAAAAACTATTTTTAATAGGGGAATTAGAACTATTGAATGGTAGTTTTTCACTAGGAAATGAGGATTTCAGGGTTGAAAGAGCAATAATTATTTCAAATAAATTGACGGGTAAGATTGTTGACTTTAATCCAAATATCTCATTAAATATTTCAACACTAGTACCGGGAAAAAACTTGGAATTAGCTTTACAAGGGAATTTAAAGGATTTACGTCTAAACGTCAAAACAAATAAAGGGGTTCAGAGTAGTAGTTTAAGAAACGTTTTTAATTCAAATGAACGTTCATATGAGGAGCCAAATGGATTAGGAATAGTTTTAAAAACTGTAATAGATAGTCAAATATCATCAACTTTTTTCCGACCTATCACAAGTCGCATGAAAAAATTTTTTAGAATAGAGAAATTTAGAATTGTGTCAGATATATTTAATGAGAATTTTTTCACTAGCTCAGATTTACTAAAAGGTGATACTGAAAGTTTGATGGGAATGGGAGCTTATTTAGAGTTAGAAAATAATCTTTATAAGGATAAATATTACTGGAATTTAAAGATAGGGCTTTTAGACCCGAGTGATTACGAAAATTCTAATATAAATATTTTAGAGAAAATGAATCGATATTCTGGAAGTGTGAATCAGTTTAATTTTAAGATTGAGAGAAGATATAGGTCAGGTTGGTCTTATGGTGTTGGTGTTGCAAAATTAAAGGATAATAAAAATCTTGATGAAAAAATAAGAGGAAAAATGAATTATTATGTTGATTTTCAGTTTAAAAAAAAATATAATAATATAAGTGAGATAATTTTTAAGAAGAAATAATTGGAGGACAGGGAATGAGAAACTATATAATTGGGAGTTTATTATTGATAAATTCGATATTTACTTTCGCAACAGATGAATATTATATAAAAAAAATAGAATTTAAAGGATTAAGTGAAGTACCTAAAAGCACAATTTTACGAAAAGTTAAATATAAAGAGGGGGCACTTTACTCTGAAGACGGGATTTTAAGTATCTATGACGAATTATCCAAAAATAAATACCTTGAGAAAGTAACAATCCACTCCGAAGAGTACAACGGAGGAATAAAATTAATAGTAGATGTGAAAGAAAAAGAAAATATTAAAGAGTTATTGGAAAAAGATGGAATACTTCCAATCTCTGAGAGAGAAAGTATTGACACTTCGTTAGTTATAGATGAAGTTGAAATTTTTGGAAATTCAAACATTTCATCAAAAGAGATTGCAAAAATAATAGGCATAAAGAAAGGAGAATATCTTTCAAGAAACAAGTTAAGAAAAGCTAGAGAAAAACTTTTAGATACAGGATTATACCGAGATGTAAAATATGATGCATATACAATTGGTGGGGATGTAACCATTAGTTTTATCATCGAAGAGAATCCTATTATAGATGATGTAGATATAGCTGGAAATACTAAATTTACAACAGAGGAGTTAAAAAAACTAATAAATATAGAAGAGGGAAAACTATTAAATTGGAAAAATTTAAGAGAAGCGAGTAATAAGATTTTAGAAAAATATAATGAAAAAGGATACGTGCTAGCTAAAATTACAGATGTTAATGTTGTTGAAGGAAGTAAACTGTTGATTACAATCTCTGAGGGAATGATAGATAACATAAGATTTTCCAAAATGATTACAAAACAAAGAAGTGGAAGAAGAAGTCCTAGTGATACAATTATGAAAACTAAGGATTATGTGATTGAGAGAGAGATTGAAATGGAATCCAATCAGGTTTTTGACATAAATAAATATAATGAAACTGTAAGTAATCTGATGAGAACAGGATATTTTAAAAACGTAAAATATGAGTTAAGAAACCCAACAGATGGAAGTGATGGAACAGAATTAGTTTTACTTTTAGAAGAGGAAAGAACTGCTAGTTTACAAGCTTCACTTTCATACGGTTCAGAAATAGGTTTTTTAGGTACGTTAGCTTTAAAAGATATGAACTGGATGGGAAAAGGGCAAAATGTTGGTGTTACTTTTGAGAAATCTGACAAGGATTATACTAGTTTCTCTTTGGAGTTTTCTGACCCATGGATAAGAGGGACAGATAGAGTGTCTTGGGGATGGAACTTATATAAAACACAGTATGAAAATGATGATAGTATACTATTTTATGATACAGACATATATGGAATAAAAGCTGATATTGGTAGAGGTTTAAATAAATATGTTAGATTTGGTCTTGGAGCCAAAGCTGAATATGTAATAGAAAAACCAAATTCTACAGAGTTAGAAGGAGCAATAAAAAATTCAAGTGGAGAATATAAATCTCTGTTGGAGTCTAAACGTGGAAAAGAGGAATATGGATTATTTACAATTTTTCCATCAATAATTTATGATTCTAGAAATAACTATTGGAATCCTACAGCCGGTGGATATGCTAAAGTTCAGGTTGAAGTTGGGTATACAACATTAAAAGATGCAAAGGTTTTTGGTAATGCAACAGTAGAATTTAGAAAATATCATAGAGGGTTTTTCTCAAAAAATACATTCACTTCTAGTAGTTTAAGAGATTTAGAAAACACATTTGCTTATAGATTAGTAGGTGGAGTAATGACTACTTCAACACCAGAATCTCAAAGGTTTTGGGTAGGTGGAGGAAGTACTCTAAGAGGATATGATGGAGGATATTTCCAAGGAACAAGAAAATTGACATTTACAGTTGAAAATAGGACGAAAATAAATGATATTTTAGGATTTGTTGTGTTTTCTGATATGGGAAGAGCTTGGCAATACCGAGGAATAGACCCTGGATACTTAAGACTTGGAAGAGATAGAGAGTTCCCTAGTGGATTTGCTTATACTGCGGGAGTAGGTTTGAGAATAAATACTCCAGTTGGACCATTGAGATTTGATTTTGGTTGGCCAATCGGTGATAAAAATAATAAAGATATGCAATTTTATTTTAGTATGGGACAATCTTTTTAAGAAAATTATAGAAAAATTAAAGTTTTTGTGTTATAATGAGGCGACACTTAAGGAAATAATGCTTAATTTAAGTCGATTAATAAAATAGTGAGTTAGGAGGAAACACAAGTGAGAAAATTATTAATGATTACATTGCTGGGAGTGGCTTCAACTATGAGTTTAGCTGCTAAGATAGGATTTGTAGATAGTCAAGAGTTGTTTATGAAATATTCTCAAACTAAAGTTCTAAGAGAAAATTTAACAAAAGAGAAAAAAAAGTTAGAAGATGCTTTGAAGAAACAAGAGATAGAGTTACAAAAATTGAGAGTTGACCTTGAAGGAAAAGGAAATAAAGTAACAGATAAAGAGAGAAAAGCTTTTGAAGATAAAGTTGAGAAATTTAAAAAGTCAGTAAACGAATCACAACAAAAGTTATCTTCAGAGGAGCTTAAGAAAATGCAAGAAGTAGAAAGATTAATCACAGTTTCTATTAAAACAGTGGCAAAAAATGAGAAATGTGATTATGTATTTGAAAAAGGTGTAGTTAGGTTCGGTGGCGTGGATTTAACGCAAAAAGTGTTAAACACTATGGAAAAAAGTAAAAAAATAAATTAAGCTAGTTTTGAGGAGAGAGAAATGAATTTAAAATTGGAAAATTTGGTATCTCTTCTTCAATGTGAAGTAAAAGGAGAGAAAAGGCGGGATATAGCTGGATTATCTCCTTTTTTTCAAGCCGTTGAAGGAGAAGTAACGTTTGCTTCAGATGTAAAGTTTTTGAAAAAATTGAATGAAACAAAAGCAAGTGTTGTAATTGTACCAAAAGGAGTTGAGCTGCCAGAAGATTCAAAAACATACTTACTTGTAAATGAATCCCCTAGAAATCTCATGCCTAAATTGTTAAATTTTTTTAAAAAAGATTTAAAAAAATGTGAAAAATTGATAGAGACAACGGCTCAAATAGGAGAAGATACAGATATCGCTCCAAATTCTTATATAGGTCATGATGTAAAAATAGGGCAAAATGTAAAAATCCACTCAAATGTAACAATTTGTGAGGGAGTAATTGTTGGAAATAATACTATAATTTATCCAAATGTTACCATAAGAGAGTTTTGTAAAATCGGAAATAATTGTATAATTCAGCCAGGAGCAGTGATTGGTTCAGATGGATTTGGATATGTTAAAATTAATGGTGTTAATACAAAAATTGAACAGATAGGAAGAGTAATTTTAGAGGATTATGTTGAAATAGGAGCTAATACAGCAATTGACAGAGGAACAATAGGAGATACCGTAATAAAAAAATATACAAAAATAGATAATTTAGTTCAAATAGCTCACAATGATATTATAGGTGAAAACTGTTTAATTATATCGCAAGTTGGAATTGCTGGGAGTACTGAGATAGGGAATAATACGACCTTAGGGGGACAGACTGGAGTTGCAGGGCATATAAAAATTGGCTCAAATGTAATGATAGGAGCTCAATCAGGAATAATAGGTAATATTCCAGATAATCAAATTTTATCAGGAAATCCAATAGTCCCACTAAAGGATGATTTAAAAATAAAAGCTTACTTGAAAAAATTACCAGAGTTGTTTAATAGAGTGAAATTGTTGGAAAAATGGAGAGGATAGAATCAATATATTCATGATAATGATAAAAAAAGCTAAAGAAATAAATTTTCTTTAGCTTTTTTTACTATCTATTCTATAAACTCTAGTTAAAAATTTCAGTTTACTAAAACAGGTAGAAATTATTTAAATATAGATTTCAATTTATCTAAGTTATGTAATTTTATTAAACTATATTACGTAGAAATTATACAGACAATTTATAAAGGATTAATAAACTTTGTTATATAAATTTTCAATATCCTCTAATGTTACATCTTTTGGATTTCCACCAGTACATACATCTGCTAATGCATCCTTTGCTAACTTTGATAATCCTTCTTCTGGAATATTTATCTCTCTTAATGTTTTAGGTATTCCTACATCAATAGCTAATTTTCTTACTGCATCTACCGCGGCCTGAGCTGCCTTTTCTTTACTCATACCATTTATATCTACTCCCATAGCTTTTGCTATATTTCCATATTTATCTATACATGCAGACATATTAAACTCCATCACTGTTGGTAGAAGTAGTGCATTCGCTACTCCATGTGGTATATCATATACTGCTCCTAATGGATGAGCCATAGAATGAACTATTCCAAGCCCAACATTTGAAAATCCCATCCCTGCCACATATTGAGCTATACTCATCCCTTCCATATCTTTTAAATTTTTATCTGCTACTGCTCCTCTTAAATGCTTAGCTATTAGTTCAATAGCTTTTAACTCAAACATATCTGAAATTATATGAGCTCCCTTTGTAACATAACCTTCTATTGCATGAGTTAAAGCATCCATTCCTGTTGCTGCTATTGTATTATTTGGCATAGTAAGCATAAGTTCCGCATCTACTATTGCTACTAATGGTATATCTTTTGGGTCTACACAAACAATTTTTCTATTTTCATCTTCCAGAGTTATTACATAGTTGATTGTTACCTCTGCTGCAGTTCCACATGTTGTAGGTAATGCAATTATTGGAACACATTTAATATGAGTTGGTGCTACTCCTTCTAGTGATTTTATATCTTCAAATTCTGGATTATTTTTTGTTATAGCTATTGCCTTAGCTGTATCTATTACAGAACCACCACCTACTGCTACTATAAAATCAGCTCCTGTTTCATTAAATGATACTAAACCATCCTTACAATTTTTTACTGTTGGATTTTGTTTTATATCTACATATGTACTATATGATATATTTGCATCTTCTAAAACTTTTTTTACTTTATCCAATACTCCACAACTTTCTAATACTTTATCACTTACTAATAGAGCTTTTTTATATCCTCTAGCTTTTATCTCAGTTGCTAAATTTTCTCTGCTTCCTATTCCAAAATAACTTGTTTCATTTAATATATACCTTGCTGTTGCCATTTTATTTTCCCTCCTAATATTTTAATTAGTTTTAACTACTTTCCTTTTTATATATTTTCCAATATATTCTCTATATATTTTTTAGAAAATTCCAAATCTTCTTTAGGAACTTCATCCAATATTCCCTTTATATTATATTTTTTCATCTCTTTTAATAAAAGATTATAATTTAAAATTCCCTTACCTGGTGAAACCCTCACTAACTGATTATTTTCTACTTTAAAATCTTTAAAATGTACTGTTGCCATTTTATTAGCAAAATATTTAAAAATATCTTCTATTAATTTATCTTGCTTTTTATAATTTTCTAAACCTATCAAGTTCACAGGGTCAAATATCACTTTAAAACTTTCTGAATTTACTTCTTCAAATAGTCTTTTTAATACTTCAATATTCCAAATAGTTAAAGTGTATACTGGCTCTAATCCCATGTTAACTCCATTTTTCTCCGCTACCTTAGCAAATTTTTTAAAACTTTCCAAAACAATCTGATAACTCTCTTCTGTATGATTTTTTTCATTATAAGAAAAATCTAAATTATGTGAACCTGGTTCTGTTCCAACTACAACTCCATCAAAAATTTTTAATATCTCCAACATCTTTTCATATCTCTCTTCTCCAAGTTTTCTATCTTCTAAATCTGGAGATATCATATTGTAGTATGCTCCCAGCACAGTTACTTTTATTTTTTCTTCCTTTAATCTTTTTGCTATCAACTTAAAATCTTCCAACGAGGTATTTTTTAAATATGGGTCTATATCTGTAAAACTTTTCCATAATACCAATTGAATATATGAAAATTTATACTTTTTTATCTCTTGAATAAACTCTTCTAATCTCGCTATTGTAAATTCTCCCAAGTCATGAGCTCTTACCCCTATCATTATCTTACCAACCATCCTCCGTCAACTGCTAAAATATGACCATTTATATAGTCTGATGCTTTACTTGCTAAAAATACTACAGCTCCCATTAAGTCAAATGGATCTGCCCATCTCTCTGCTGGTATTCTACTTAGTATTTCTGCATTTCTCTTTTCATCAGCTCTTATTGGTGCTGTATTTGCTGTTTTGATATATCCTGGTGCTATTGCATTAATTTGAATATTATATGCTGCCAATTCATTCGCAAAGGCCTTTGTTATTCCTGCTACTCCGTGTTTACTTGCTGTATAAGGTGGTACAAATTTCCCTCCCTGGAAAGATAACATTGAAGCTATGTTAATTATCTTTCCTGAACCTTGTTTTACCATTATTTTTGCCGCCGCTTGACTCAAGAAATATACTGAGTTTAGATTGATATCCATTACAGCATCCCAATCTTCCTCTTTATACTCCAATAACGGAGCTCTTCTTATTGTTCCAGCATTGTTTACTAATATATCTAATTTTCCAAATGTTTCAATACATTCTTTTATTACTTTATCTATTTGTCCTCTATCTGTTAGGTCAGCTTGAAAAAACTCTATTTTTCTTCCTTCAGCTTCTACCATTTTTCTAGTTTCATCCCATTCTCTGTCATAAGTTACTACAAACAAATCTGCTCCTGCTTTAGCTAATGCTACTACATAAGCTTGTCCTAATCCAGTATTTCCACCTGTTACTATCGCTACCTTTCCCTTTAAAGAAAAGAAATCCATATTAAAATTATTTAACATTTTTAACCCTCCTTAACACCTATTTATCTTATTTTAAATCGTTCATTGCTACATGATCCATATCGGTAAATGTTTGATTTTCTCCTGCCATTCCCCAAATAAATGTATAGTTTTTAGTTCCTACACCAGAGTGAATAGACCAAGATGGAGATATTACAGCTTGCTCATTGCTCACTACTATGTGTCTTGTTTCATTAGGCTCTCCCATTAAATGGAATACCTTTGTTTCTTCTGTCATATCAAAGTATAAATATACTTCCATTCTTCTTTCATGTGTATGACAAGGCATTGTATTCCACATATTATTCGGCTCTAACATTGTCATTCCCATTACTAATTGACATGATTCACACACTGCAGGATGTACATATTGATAAATAGTTCTTTTATTAGAATTTTCTAAATCACCTAAATGAACCTTATTAGCTTTTTCTAAATTTATCATTACAGTAGGATAAGTTTTGTGGGCAGGAGATGAGTTTACATAAAATTTTGCTGGATTTTTTTCATCATCAGAGGTAAATATTAACTCTTTTGCTCCCATTCCTACATACAGTCCCTCTCTTCCTTTAACTTCATAAACTATTCCATCAATAGAAATTTTTCCATTTCCACCAATATTTATTACCCCTAGTTCTCTTCTTTCTAAGAAATATTCTGAACCTAGCTCTTTACATCCCTCTAATTTAAGACTTTTTTTCGCTGGAGTTATTCCTCCAGCTATTACTCTATCTACGTGAGAATAAACTAAATTAACCTCATCTTCAATGAATACTTTTTCTACTAAATAATGTTTTCTTAGTTCCTCTGTCGTATAGTGTTTTGAATCCTTAGGATGATTTGCATATCTTACATCTAATTTCATTTTACCCTCTCCTCATTTATTATATATTTTAATGCCTCAGCTAAAGCTATTATTGTTAATGACTGTCCATAAGCCATTGGAGCAATTATAATACTTTTATAATGTTCTTTGTCCATTCCTATCCCTGTTCCCCCTGAAACATTTAAAACAGTCCCATCTTCTGCAATATTTTCTATTATAAAGTTCCAGCCTTTTAGTGCTACTTTCTCATATTTTTTATCTAAAACTCCACTTTGTATTCCTTTAAAAATTCCAGCTACAATACTTGCAGTTCCAGAAGTTTCTAAATAACTCTCCTCATCATCCAATATAGTATGCCAGCCTCCACTTGCATCTTGAAGTTCTACTAATTTTTCTACTTGGGCTCTATAAGTTGCTAACACAAACTCTTTTGTTCCTTTTTCCATATACTCTTCTGAACTCTCTAGAAACTCCATAATTCCTAAAGTAAACCAAGAGTTTCCTCTACACCAAAATACCTCTCCAAAATTATTATTACCTATAAATGTCCATCCATGATAAAATAATCCATTTTTCTTCTCATACAAATATTTTATATGAATTAATACTTGATATACACTTTGAGCTATCCACTCCTCTTTTTTATATTTTACTCCCATTTTATTTAAAAATAGTGCCATCATAAATAGAGTATCTATCCAAAGTTGTCCCTCATTTAATGTCAAGCCGTCTTTTCCATGAAGTGCACTTGTTACGTGTTGAAATCCATTTTCTTTCGTCTTAGGTAAATCTTTCATCAACCACTCTGCCCATTCTAGACATAGCTCTTCAAACTCTTTATCTTTATAAACATCACATAAATCTATTAAGGTTAACAGTGGTGTTGTAGTATTTACATTTTTAGTAGGAAGTCCTCTCTCTATATTTTTCTTAAACCAATTATAGAAAAATTCATTGTTATTTTCTAGAAGATTTAATTTTTGTAACTTATTTATTCCATATAATCCTACACCTTGTGGCCAATCCCACTCTTCTATTCCAAAATCTCTTACTATCACTCCCCTAGCTAAATCTTCCGAATTTGCATTTTCAATATCTGCTATTTGAGGTGGCTGTAAATTTTTTAATTTTTCTAAAACTTTACTTAATTTTTCTATTAATATTTTTCTTTGCATAAAAAACTCCTTCTATATAAATGTTGTAATAATTTGTGGGAAAAATGTTATTACAAATAACACTCCTATTATTGCAACATAGTATGGTATCAAAGTTTTCATAACATCTTCAACTTTCATCTTAGCGACACTAGCTCCTACAAATAACCCTGTCCCCACTGGTGGAGTAATCGTTCCTATACATAAGTTATATACAAATATTATACCAAAATGAACTGGATGCATCCCTATCTTTAAAGCTATTGGTAAAAATATCGGAGTAAATATCAATATTGCTGGAGCAATATCCATAAAAGTTCCTATTATAAGTAAAAATATATTTATTATTATCATTATTACGTATTTATTACTTGAAATACTTAAAACTCCATCACTTATTGCCGCTGGTAGTCCCGTAAACGCCATGGCAAATGACATTATTGAAGAAGTGGCAATCAAAAACATTATTACTCCTGTCATATGAAAAGTTTCTATTATTATTCCATACATATCTTTTACAGTTACAGTTTTATAAAACACCATTGATAAGACTACACAATATAAAACACAGATAGCTGAAGCCTCAATAGCTGTAAAAATTCCTGTTACTATTCCTATAATTACAACCAAAATTAATATTACACTTGGAATTCCATCTATTAAAGTTTTTATAACCTCTTGTTTAGTTGGCTTTGTACAAACTGGATACTTATTTTTCTTAGCAAATATCCAAGCTACTAACATTACTGCTAATCCCCACAATGCTCCAGAGATATATCCGCCTATAAATAGTGCTGCTATTGAGGTTCCACCACTGATTAAAGAATAGATTATAAACCCCGGACTTGGAGGTATTAACATTCCAGTTGGGGCTGAAGCTATATTTACTGCAGCTGAATATGATTTTTCATATCCTTCTTTTTCCTCTAATGGAATAAGAGTTCCTCCAACTGCTGTTGAAGCTGCAATAACTGAACCAGAAATTGCTCCAAATAACATATTCCCTATGATATTAGTGTGTGCTAATGCCCCTGGTATTCTTCCACCTATAAGTTTAGCCAAATTAACTAGTCTTATTGCTAACCCACCTCTATTCATTATTGTTCCAGACAATATAAAGAAAGGTACCGCTATAAGAGAAAAACTATCCAAGCTTGCCGCCATTTTTTGAGCCGCTGTAAAAACTGCTACATTTCCTGAAGTTACGAGCAAAATTGTTGCTAATGAGCTCAAAGCTATGCTGATTGCTATAGGGATTCCTACAACAAACAGAGTTATAAAAGTTATAGTTAAAACAATGCTTGCTTCTAATATCATTTTATTCTCCCCCCTTTATATTTTAAATACATATCCTTTATATTTAAAATTGAATAAAGTATTATTACCACTCCAGAAACTGGTAGAGACAAGTATACAAATCCCATTGGTATTCCTAGTGCTGGAGATATTTGATATAGAGCTATATTTACAGCATTTGCTCCCCCTTGAATCATAATAAAGAAAGCAAATACTATAAATATAATATGAAAAACTATCTCAACTATTGCTCCCTCTTTAATATTTAACTTATCTTTCATAAAAGTTATTGCTAGATGATTTCCTTTCCCAAAAGCATAAGCTATTCCCAACATAGACACCCAAATAATAGCAAATCTTAAAAATTCCTCTGAAAATGCACTTGGATTTTTTAAAACATATCTACTTAATATTTGATAAAGACAAACTAAAATCATAACTACAAATATTAAACACGCCAATATTTCTAATAATCTATCTAGTATTTTTCTCATTTTAGTCCTCCTATCTTTCTTCTCCTATTTTCCTTATTTTCTCATAAATATCCTTTGTTGCCTCATTTTGTTTAAATTCATCATGCATAGGTAATATTAGATTTCTAAACTCACTTTTATCTTCTATATAGTTAATTTTTACCCCAAATTCATCTTGCATCTGTTGTTTAGCTTCTGCTACTGCACTTTTCCACTTTGCTTTTTGATAAATTGTAGATTCTACTGCTGCCTCATAAACTGCTTTTTTCTCTCTATCACTTAATCTATCTAGTGTATTTTTACTCATAATTACAATATCTGGAACTCTAGTGTGCTCATCGTATGAGTAATATTGAACAACTTCTCCGTGTCTTGCAGTTGTTAAAGCAAATTCATTACTTTCCGCTCCATCTAATATCCCTTGTTGTAGCGAAGTATATGTTTCGCTATTTGCCATAGGTACAGGAGACCCACCCATAAAGGATATCATTTTTATTGCAGTTTCACTTTGTATAACCCTTATTTTCATTCCTTTTAAATCTTCTGGTTTTGTTATAGGTCTTCCTTTTGTATAAAAACTCCTTTGACCACTATCGTAATAAGTAAGCCCTACAAAACCTAAATTCTCTGTTGACATATAAAATTTATCCATTATCTCTTTATTATCTAACACTTTGTAAAAGTGTTCTTCACTATCAAAAAGGTAGGGCAATCCAAAAATTGAATAAAGCTCTGCAAAACTTTCTAAAGCTGCCCCTGCTACCTTAGTAAAATCTATAACTCCAGTTTGTACCATTTCTATAAACTCTCTTTCTGCCCCGAGTTGCCCATCTGGATAGTACTCCACAGTTAACTTCCCATTTGTTTTTTCCTCCAGTAATCTTCCAAATTCTGCCATAGATTGTTTTACTACTTCGCTATTACTTCCATATGCATACTTTAAAACTTTTTTATTTGAATTCTTCCCTTTTGTTATATAAAATCCCGTCACTAAGATTCCTACCAATAATAATCCAAATATTTTTTCATATTTTACCCCTCCATTAATCTAAATGAAACATCTCTTTTAATTCTTTTGTAACAGGGCTATTATCTTCATTAGTTTCCATTATATCTGACATATAACTCCACCATCTTTTGCAAATTTCTGTTTCAGCCGTTTTATTCCACAACTCTTCATTTTCCAACTCTATATATCCAAACAATATATTTGTTTCTTTATCCAAGAAAATAGAATAATTTTTCCCACCATATTCTTTAATCATATCTTTCATCTCTTTCCAAAGTTCATCATGTCTTTTTTATATTCCTCCTCATTCCCTCTATACAATTTCATTTTAAAAGATTTTCTTATCATTGTGTCCTCCTTTCAATCAATTATTTAATTTTCTTAACAAGATAATAATATTTTATCCAATATAAAAAAAGAACGTTATTTGCAAAATAATACGTTCTTTTTTAACAAATCTATTTATTTTTTATTTTGTTTTTACGATAGTTAGCCGGAGACACACCGTAAATCTCTCTAAATTTTTTATGAAAATAGCTATTATTTTCATAACCTATATTATTTATAATATCAGATACTGATAAATCTGTTTCTTTTAGTAATCTTTCTGCTATTTTGAATCTCTTCTCCTGAAGAAGCTCCTTAAAATTTTGCCCAAATTTACTTTTTATAAATCTGCTAATTTGAAAAATAGAGCTATTAAGTTGACGAGAAATTTCATAAAGTGTAGCTGTTTTATATGTTGTCTCTATATAATTTTCTATTATTTTTACCATCATTTCTTCATAATTTACTTTTGAATTTTTTTCTAGTACAAAAGCATAATGAGAAAGATACATAAACAAAAGCCCCATCAGTTTTTTATTGATATTTCTTTCATCCAACGACTTATTACTAATTACAGAGTAAATTAGATTTTCTAATATATTTTCAATAGGAATAATCCCTTCTGTTTTGAATAGCAAAAATTGTCCTCTAGTATTATCATTCCTCAACGTATCTACAAGAAAATTGCTTATATAGTTTTTTTCTTCTAACATTAAAAGAGTTTCGTCAAAAAAGTTTGGTTTTATAATAAAATTTACCGCTATATCATTTTTTCCGCAAGCTTTTATTCCGTGAGAAGCATGGCAATTAAGAAAAAGTAAATCTCCTTTTACCAATCTCAATTCTTCTCCATTAATAATATTGGTAATGCTTCCTTTCAGTACATAGATAGCTTCAACATAATCGTG
Source organism: uncultured Cetobacterium sp. (assembly GCA_949293295.1). GTDB lineage: Bacteria > Fusobacteriota > Fusobacteriia > Fusobacteriales > Fusobacteriaceae > Cetobacterium_A. Next base: position 88,256 of record CASFCG010000012.1, on the reverse strand, counting down.
CTTATGTTCTATAAAATCAATAAATCTAGTGTGTGTTCTCACCGATATCAACTTTCCAAATTTTAAAAGTTTGTCAGCTTCTACTGTAACAAATTCTTTTCCATTAGTATATATATCTTTTTTCAGAGTTTTCTTACCAGCTAATATCTCTTTCTCTTCATCAGTTATTCTTTCCAAGAATTCTAATATTTCGCTATTCATTGACTTTTCTCCCTTCTTTAAGCTTTCTATACTATATAACCGAATTATATCAAATCTAATTTTTTTAAACAACATAAAGATTTTTAACAAAAAGCATCAACAGCAAGGAATAATCTAATTTTATAAATTATTATTTTGAATTACCATATCTGTTTTTACAGTACATAGTTACTATATTTAAAATAAAGTATATAATTGTTACCTTAAAACTTATCTCTTTAAATCTACTTAATTCTAATCTTTCATTAAATACCATCACTGAAAAGTACATCAGTAATAATAATAAAATCAAAGAGAGTATATTTGAAATAGTTAGCCATCGTTTTAAAAATAAACTACTTTCAACCTTTTTAACTTTTTCATTAAATGTATCATTATCTACCATATCCAATAAAGCTTCTTGTATTTTTTCTTCTAACTCTATCTCTTCAGAATAATCCTCTTTTGCTCCCATTTTTAACGCTAAGATTAAATAAACTACTATCGCTAATAAATAAGTTGGTAAAAATAGAAAATAACTATGTAAAATTTTAAAGTGTAAAACCAGAACTACGAAAAGTAGAGTTATACCCCACGCTATTAAAGCCGTTTTATTTAAATTTGATTTTTTGTACATCGTCCAATATCTAGTTCCATTAAATTTGGGTAATAAATAATGTTCTGCAATGCAGATTGCTCCTATTGCTGGAACCACTAATACAATTATGTTTACTACGACCATTATATTTGATACAGCTGGAAAACAAGCCATTAATGTCATTACTCCGCCAACGATATATGATAATTTTTTTATATCTATATTTACAAAAACTGTTTTTAAGGCTAAGGCAGCTCTATAAATGCTTGGATTGGCTGTTGTCCATCCAGCTATAATAACTGCTAATAATCCGCTATATCCTAATACACTATTGGTTACACTTCCAGAATCCATCTTTAATATTGTTGTTTTAGCTATCGTTGCAGCTGTTGCTCCCATTATACCAGCACTTCCCCATGCAAAAAAATGTCCAATAAACATACCAATTGCTGAAATATATCCATATTTGTAGCTTTTTGCAAATCTAAATAATGACATATCATTTAATCCACCGTGATAAGCTAAGTTACACATCCAAGCAAAAACAATTACATGATAAATTGATAGTTTTTCTCCTCCCTCTATAACCTCTCCATTCCAAACATATGTATTCACAAAATTCATAAAATCACTTAGACTCTTTATCTCCCCAAAAGAAGTTATTTTTCCCAACTCATGTAATCCTATCACAGTTCCCATAAAGAAAATTACTACCATCCAAGGAGCACATACTGAACTAAATTTAGCTACTGCTTGAAACCCATTTACTGCTACTATGGTTACAATAGCTCCTAAAACAATTGTTACCAATATGAATTTTATATCTGTTGGATACCATTTTGTCTGTGGTAAAATTCCAAACACCTCCCTCACAGCAGAAGCTGAAACAGTCATCATCGAAGCTGTCATTGCGATAGACGCTATTCCCCAGACAAAATTATAAATTTTTTGTATTTTTTCTCCTACCACCTTTTTCAAATAAGAGTATAAAGTTAATCTAGTATCTACTGCTATAGGAGCACATATTAAGGCGTATGTCAGTGTTGCTAAAATATTTCCTATTATTAATCCTAAGAATATATCTGTGGCTTTCACTCCCCACATCACTAATAGAGCTCCTATCACAAATTCAGTTGCTGCAATATGCTCTCCTCCATACAGACCAAAAAAATTAGCAATTCCAGATAATCTTTTTTTAGATATCGGTCTGTCCTCAAAAGGTATGGTTTCCGCCATTTTTATTATTTTTTCCTTCATACTTCCTCCCTTTTAATCTACATTATGTTCTTTTTATACTCATTTCATATTAAAATATTAATATTTTTTACACTTTAATTCCAGAACCTTTTTTGTATTTTTTACTTTCTTCATTTGCAACTTATATATTATTTTTAATATTTTTAATCTTTTTTTTAAACTTAATAGAAATTTTTTAAACGATTTTTTTGAAAAAAATCTAAATTTTATTAGAAAAAGTTTATATTGCAAATGAAACCACTAAGATATAAAAATAACGTCCTTTTTTTCAGAATTTAAGTATAGTAAAATTCAAACATGTAATAAAAAAGGAGGAATCATGAGTCAAAATATATATTTTTTAGCTATTGATATTGGAGCTTCTAGCGGAAGAGCTATTCTCGGATATATCAAAGATAAAAAATTACAGTTAGAAGAAATATATAGATTTAAAAACGGCGTATGTACAAGCAATAATCAGCTGTGTTGGGATATAAACTCTATTTTTAAGGAGATTTTAAATAGCTTAAGAAAATGTAAGGAACATGGAAAAATACCTTCAACTCTAGCTATAGATACTTGGGGAGTTGATTTTGTTCTATTAGATAGTGATGATAATATTTTAGGAAATACCGTCAGTTATAGAGATAACAGAACCAATGGTATTCCAGAAGAGATATATAAAATCATTTCTAAAGAGGAAATCTATAAAAGAACTGGAATACAAAATTTAGTATTCAATACAATAAATCAACTTTATTCCATTAAAAAAAATTCTAATCTCTTAGAAAAAGCGAATACTTTTTTAATGATTCCAGATTATTTTAATTTTTTACTCACAGGAAAAAAGGCAAATGAATATACTAACGCTTCTACAACTCAGCTTCTTAATTTAGAGAGCTCTTGTTGGGATTTTGAACTATTGGATAAATTGAGTATTCCTAAAAATATTTTTCAACCAATAGTTGAAGCAGGAACATCTCTTGGCTTTTTAAAATCTGAAATTGTAAATGAGGTTGGATTTGATTTGGAAGTAATCACCGCTCCTTCTCATGATACAGCTTCAGCAGTGTTGTCTGTCCCTAGTTCTGATAAGAATTTTCTATATCTAAGTTCAGGAACTTGGTCTTTATTGGGAACAGAGAGCAAAAACTATAATTCTTCACATGAGAGTTTAGAAGCTAACTTTACCAACGAAGGTGGATATAATAAAAATTATCGTTATCTAAAAAATATAATGGGGCTTTGGATAATACAAAATATTAAAAAAGAACTTGAAGATAGATATACTTTTCCAGAATTGAGTGAAATGGCTAAAAATTTTCAAGGTAAAAAATATATTATAGATGTTAATAACAATGCCTTTTTAGCCCCACTTTCAATGATAGAAGCTATTAAAAGCTATTGTGCTAGAAAATTTAATCATACTCCTAACACTATTGAAGAAATAGTTAGTATTGTTTATCATAGTTTAGCTACAAGTTATGCTCAAACTATTCAAGAAATAAAAAAACTGACCTCACAAGATTTCAAATCTTTATATATAATCGGTGGAGGTTGCCAAGATAATTATCTTAATTATTTGACTGCAAAAGAAACTAATTTACAAGTTTTTGCTGGGCCTATTGAAGCTACTGCTATTGGTAATATAGGGTGTCAAATGTTAAATAAGAAATATTTTAATTCTGTTAAAGAGTTTAGAAACTTTATTTTTAAATCATTTAATATAAAAAAATTTTAGGAGGGTTATAATGATAACCAGATATAAAGAAGCAAAAGAAATATACTCAAAACTTGGAGTAGATACAGACAAAGCTATTGAAACTTTAAAAAATATACCTATCTCAATCCATTGTTGGCAAGGGGATGATGTAACCGGATTTGATATCAAAGGAAGTTTAAGTGGAGGAATACAAACAACTGGTAACTATATTGGAAAAGCTAGAACCCCTGAAGAACTAATGAAAGACCTTGATAAAGCTTTCTCATTGATTCCAGGAAGACATAAATTAAATCTTCATGCTAATTATGCTATTTTTGAAGAGGGAGAATTTGTTGATAGAGATAAACTAGAACCTAAACATTTTAAAAAATGGGTTGAATTTGCTAAAAAAAGAGGTTTAGGATTAGATTTTAATCCTACATTTTTTTCCCATCCTAAGGCTAGTGAGTTTACTCTTTCAAGTCCAAATGAAGAAATTCGTAAATTTTGGGTAAATCATGCTATTGCTTGTATTAGAATTTCTGAGTATTTTGCAACTGAATTAAATCAACCTTGTGTTATGAATATATGGATTCCAGACGGATACAAGGATATTCCAGCTGACAGACTCTCTCCTAGAGCTAGATTTAAGCAGTCTTTAGATGAGATTTTAAATATAGAATATGACAAAGAGAAAGTTTTAATTTGTCTTGAATCTAAAGTTTTTGGGATTGGTTTAGAAAGTTATACGGTTGGTTCTGCTGAGTTTTGCTTAAATTATGCTACATCAAAAGGAATCATGCCACTTATGGATAATGGACATTATCATCCTACTGAAATGGTGTCAGATAAGATTTCAGCTATGTTACTTTTTAATAAAAATATAGCTCTTCATATTACAAGACCTGTGAGATGGGATTCTGACCATGTAATACTTTTTGATGATGAAACAAGAGAGATTTGTAAAGAGATTACTCGTTGTAATGATATATCAAGAATAAAAATTGCCACTGACTATTTTGATGCTAGCATAAATAGGGTGGCTGCTTGGGTAATTGGAATAAGAAACTTACAAAAGTCCCTATTATTCGGATTACTTCAACCTAACAAATTATTAGCAGATTTACAATTGAAAGGAAATCTTACTGAACTTATGATGCTACAAGAGGAGATTAAAACTTATCCACTTGGAGATGTTTGGCAAGAATTTTGTAAACAAAATAACGTTTCAGAAACTGAAGAGTGGTTCAATGCAATAAAAGAATATGAAAAAAATATTCAAAGTAAAAGAATATAGTATAAGGAGAGATTTAAAATGAACTATAACATCAAGTTTGTTAAAGATTTTATTCAATTAGCGACTAATGGATATAAGCAAAACTGGCACGAACGTAACGGGGGAAATCTTAGTTATAGACTAAAAAAAGAGGAGATAGAAAATATCACTCAATATTGCAACTTTTCTTCCGATTATAGACCTATCGAAACATCTGTTCCTAAATTGGCTGGAGAATACTTTATGGTTACTGGCTCTGGTAAATTTTTTAAAAATGTGGTACTTGACCCTGAAGATAATATTTGCATCATTCAAATAGATGATAAGGGAGAAAATTATCGTATCCTTTGGGGATTAAAAAATGGTGGTAGACCTACAAGTGAATTGCCTACTCATCTTATGAATCATGAGATTAAAAAAGTAACAACAGATAACAAACATAGAGTTATTTATCACTGTCATCCTACAAATATTATTGCTCTAACATTCGTTCTACCTCTAGATTACAAAATATTTACTCGTGAACTTTGGGAAATGGCAACTGAATGTCCCATAGTTTTCCTTAACGGAATAGGAATTGTTGATTGGATGGTACCTGGTGGAAAAGAGATTGCTATGGCTACTTCAAAACTTATGAATAAGTTTGATGCTGTTATCTGGGCACACCATGGATTATTCTGTTCTGGTGAAGATTTTGATATTACATTTGGACTAACACATACTATTGAAAAATCTGCTGAAATACTGGTAAAAGTTCTTTCTATGGGAGGAAATAAATTGCAGACTATAACTTCAAAAAACTTTAGAGATTTAGCAGTAGATTTTAAAGTTTCTCTTCCAGAAGAATTTTTATTTGAAAAATAAGCAAAAATATTAGAAGTATATCAAAAGGTTATAAAAGATATTTCTTATTTTCCTGCAAACCTTAAATCTAGCAATAACAAGAGTTCGAAATAAAATAAATCCCCTTTATCCAAAGGGGATTTAAAATTACTCAAACTCAATGATTACTTTCATTGCCTTGGTATCTGAAGCATGCTTAAAAACATCATAGGCTTTCTCTATTTCACTAAATTTAAAACGGTGTGTAATCAAATGTTTAGTGTGTAATTTCCCTGCACAACAAGCATTCATCAACACTTTAGTAGTGTTAGCATTCACAAGTCCCGTAGTAATAGTTAGATTTTTAATCCATAATTTTTCGATTGCAAAACTAACTGGCGTACCATGAACACCTGCATTAGCAAGATGTCCTCCCTCTTTTACAATGTGCTGACAAATATTCCAAGTTGCTTCAATTCCCACTGCTTCAATTGCACAATCTACACCACGTTGGTTAGTAAGTTCCAACACTGCTTCAATTGTTTTTCCATCAGAAGAGTTGATTACATGAGTTGCTCCCATCTCTTTAGCCATTGCAAGACGATTATCATCCAAATCAATCACAATAATTTGTGCTGGAGAATATAATTGTGCAGTTATAAGTGCACTCATTCCTACAGGACCAGCACCAACAATTGCAACTGTATCACCTGGTTTAACTTCACCATTTAAAACTCCTATTTCGTAAGCAGTAGGCAAAGCATCAGAAAGCATAACTGCACTTTCTTCATCCAAATCTTTAGGCAGATGATACAAAGAGTTATCTGCATAAGGTACACGCACATATTCTGCCTGTGTACCATCAATCATATAACCCATAATCCAACCTCCACCATTGAGACAATGTGCATATAATTGTTTTTGACAATTTTCACAAGAACCACAACGGCTAACACAAGAGATAATCACTTTATCTCCTACTTTAAAATTACTTACTGCATTACCCACACTTTCAATAATACCAATTCCTTCATGACCCAAAATCCGTCCATTCCACTGTCCTGTTTTTTGTCGTGCTGTTTGTTCAATTTCTGGATTTTTCCCCTTGATAATTCCTAGATCTGTTCCACAGATTGTAGTTTTTAACATTCGAATTATAGCATCTGTTTCTTGTAATAATTGAGGTTTTTCACGTTCTTCAAATCGGGCATCATCTTTTCCATAATATACCATTGCTTTCATGATTTTTTCCTCCTTAATTTACAAAAATCTCTATCTAGGGGGATATCTCATTAGACAAATAAAAAATTTTTGTGCATTATAAAAGATAGTCTTAAAATAAAAAGCAAAAACAAAAATTTAGCTCGTTAAGTTTCCACTTTTTCGTTATTTTATACGTCTATTTAGAATACATCCTGACCAGATATTATCTTAATCCTATCATAAAAAAACAACATTCCTATTCCTTTTTAGGAAGAAATTAAAATTGTTTTACTTTTTGAAAATCTCTTATTACTATGACTTTTCAAAATAAAAAAGTAGAACCGTTATCAAGTCCTACTTTCTATACTTATCTCTTTAGATAATCCTATTCTACATTAGAAGCCAACACTTGCTTTCCATTATAATCCCCACAAGATAAACATACTCTATGTGGTCTTCTTGGCTCTCCACATTTTTCACAAGTAGCCAACAAAGTTTTCGCTAAAGCATGATGTGACCTTCTCATATTTTTTTTAGCTTTTGAAGTTTTCTTCTTAGGTACTGCCATCTTAGTTTCCCTCCTCTATTCTATTATTTCATTTTTAACTTTTTAAAATTTTATCTCTAATAGCTGTTGCCATCTAGGATCAATCTCATTCTCTGAATATCTCTCTATCTCATTTATTTCAACACAACTAGGCTTACACCTATCGTGCTCAGATATATCCAAAATTAAATACTCTCTTACTAAATTAGATATGTTAATCTCATTGTTTAAAGCTACCTCTACAAGTTCTCCTATTTCCTCTTCTAGCTTCAACTCAGATATATACTTTTCATAACTTTTTATATCTAAATATATCCCGCTAAATCTTCCTTTTACCACAGGAAAAATTTTTGTTAAACATCTTACACAATCAAGTTCTAAAGTTGTTTCATAAGTTCCTTCTACTAAATATCTATCATCACTATACACTACTTTTCCATCTATCTGTATGCTATCCAATAAGTTCAATCCCTCTATACTCTTTTCCTTATAACTGAACTTCTTCTCTCTTTGTTCAACAACTTCACTCAATTTTACTATCAACTATGCCTCCTTAATTGCACAATACCATAGTATTTTACTAATTTTTATTATTCTTGTCAAGTAATTTTTACTGTTATAACTATACATTGAATAAGAATTCCATTAAATCTCCATCATTTACAATATATTCTTTACCCTCTAACCTTAAAACTCCAGCTTCCTGAGCTCCTTTCCAACCAGAATACTTTACAAAATCATCATATGAGACAACTTTCGCTCTTATAAATCCTTTCTCAAAATCTGTATGTATTTCACCGGCAGCTTTTGGAGCTGTATCCCCTATTCTAATCGTCCATGCTCTAACCTCTTTTACTCCTGCTGTAAAATAAGTTTGTAATCCTAATAACTTGAATCCAGCTCTTATTAATCTGTTCAAACCTGGTTCCTCAACTCCCAAAGAGTTCAAAAATTCCTTTTTATCTTCCTCTTCCATCTCCTGTAACTCAGACTCAACTTTTGCTGACACAATAACAACCTCCGCTCCCAAAGAGGTTGCATACTCTCTTACTTTCTCAACAAGCTCATTTCCAGTTGCTAACTCATCTTCCGATACGTTGGCTGCAAACATCATCGGTTTTTGAGTCAAAAATTGATATACTCTTATCAGCTCTTTCTCATCCTGCGTCAACTCTAAAGTTCTTAACATTTTATACTCATCTAAATGAGCCTTACATCTTTCTAAAACTGGCATAAGAGCCAAAGCTTCCTTATTTTTAGCTTTAAATAGCTTTGATTGCTTCTCTATGGCTTTCTCTACAGTTTCCATATCAGCCAAAATCAATTCTCCATTAATTATCTCAATATCTCTTATTGGATTCACACTTCCGCTCACATGCACTATATTCTCATCCTCAAAACATCTTACAACCTGGCAGATTGCAGCAGTATTTCTTATATTTGAAAGAAATTTATTTCCTAGTCCCTCTCCCTTTGCCGCTCCTTCTACCAATCCAGCTATATCCACAAACTCAACAGTTGCTTGTTGTATCCTCTGCGGATTTATAATCTTCGCTAAACTATCCAATCTACTATCTGGAACTGTTACCATCCCAACATTTGGTTCTATCGTGCAAAACGGATAATTAGCAGCCTCTGCTGCACCAGCCTTGGTTATTGCATTAAATAGTGTTGATTTTCCTACATTAGGAAGTCCTACTATTCCTATTCCTATCATTTTTATAAACTCCTTCTACTATTTATTTTACAAGAGATTTTAACATATATAATTTTTTTTGTAAATGAAAATTCGATATACTCTCTCATCCCTACTTGAATTTACATTTTTATGGAACAATTTTTTAATTTATCTATTGTTAAAGCTCTCAACTCTTTCTCCATTTTACTCTCTATCTTCGCCAATCTTTTTCTCAGCCCACATATCTCCATCTTTTCCTCACTACATACTGTTTTTTCTTCAAAACAACCATTAATCTTTAATCCACCTTCAAGAGCTTCAATAATATCATAAATACTAATCTCTTCAGCTTTTTTATTAACTCGATATCCTCCTTTTGCTCCTCTGTATGAACTTACTATATTCGCTGTCGTTAATTTTCCTAAAATTTTTAATGTAAATCTCACAGAAACCCCTGTAAGTTCTGATAACTCTTTAGCATCTATTTTATTATTTTTCTTACACAACAGGTGTACTATTCTTATGGCATAATCGACCTCTCTACTTATTAACACTTTTACCTCCAAAATTAACAAACCTTATCACAAATTTTTTATAAAATATAATTTTATTTTAAAATTGTAAAAATAAACAATGTTCCTTTATTCTCTTTAGATTTAACCTCTATCTCGCCATTATATCTTTCTATAATCTCTTTAACTATCGCCAACCCTAAACCTGTACCTGCTCGATTACTTGTTCTTGCTTTATCTACACGATAAAACCTTTCAAATATTTTATCCAATTTATTTGCCGGAATTCCTACTCCATTATCTTTTACACCAAATTTATACCTATTCTTTGTTTCTATTATAGAGATATCTATTTGCGGAATCACATCTCTTTTATAGATTAATGCATTTTCAACAAGATTTTTCAAAATCATCAATATTTTGTCAAAATCTATATTCAATTCATCCTCACGATTTAATAGATTTAGTTCATAATTTATTTTAGCTTGTGTTTTCTCTATTCTTTCTCTTAAAATCTCTTCTAACTCATCTTTTATTTTTTTAAATTTTACTCTTTCTTTATTTATGATATTTGAACTCTCTATCTTGGTTATGCTCAAAAAATCCGAAACTATATTCTCCATCTTTTCCACATTACTTTTTATTATACTCATAAACTGCGGTTTTAGTTGGTCTGAAACATCTTCAAGAGCAATCAAGTAGCCTTTTATATTTGTCAAGGGAGTCTTTAATTCATGACTAACATTACTTACAAATTTTTTTTGAACATCAATTACAGCTTTATTATGTGTTGTATCCTTTATTAACATAATATGTTTATCTTTTGTTATTTTTATTGTTACTTCAAAAGATTTTCTGAGTCTCTTCAAATAAATATCAAATCTATCAGCTTTTTTCTTTCCACCAAACTCTTTTATTATTCTTTTTAATTCATCATCTTCAAAAATCTCATAATAAAATCCCTTATCCCTTTTAAACAAAAAATTTAAACTATCATTTTTCAAAATTAGTTCAAATGTACTATTGAAAACTAAAATAGAGTGCTCTACTATTGCCAATATTTGATTCAAAATCTCTCTCTCTCTATCCAACTCCTTTATGTTTTTACTTTGCCATCTATCTATAATCTCCAGTAAAATAATGCTCCACTTTTCTTCTGTCAAATAGTTTTTTATATATTTTTGTTCATCATTTAAATATTTCTCCAATATTTCAAGTTTATTTGTTAAATCTTTTTTTAAATACTTTCTATAAAACATATAGATAGAGCAGTTCAAAACGATAAAAAATATCATCTGTATTAAAAAGAAACTTTCAATTTTAAAGCTAGTCTTCTCAAATCTACCCTCATCCACTATGCCTAATAAAAATTGATTTATAATTATAAATAAAAATTCCAAAAATAGAATGAATAATATGGCTGTTATATTCTTTCTTCTAATCTGTACCCCACTCCTTTCACTGTCCTTATACACTTTGCTAAAATAGGGATTTTCTCTCGCAATTTTGAGATATATACATCAACAGTTCTATCACCTGAATAATAATTACTCCCCCAAACCTTATCCAATATCTTTTCTCTACTGACAACTATTCCCTTATTTTTTATCAAAAGCAAAAGTAAATCAAACTCTTTTTTGGATAATTCAATCTCCTCTCCATTATTTACGACCAAATGTCTATCTTCGTCAATCTCTATATCAATAAAACGATTTTTTATTCTCTTATTTTTTTCTTGTTGATTTAAAAGTTTCTTTCCTCTTAAAAGTAGTTCTCTCGGGTCAAAAGGTTTTTTTATATAATCATCTGCTCCAATTTCAAGACCTTTCAATACATCCTCAACCTCTGTTTTAGCTGTTAACATTATTATACATGGTATTCCATACTCATCTTCCATCTCCTTTACTATTTTAGTAAAGTTTATGCCATCCGAGTTAGGTAACATTAAATCTAAAATTATAAGCTCATGTTTCTCTTTTTTCAGATACTTTAATCCCTCTAATCCATCTGAAGCAACTGTTACTTTATATCCCTCTTTTGTAAAATAATAATTTATTAGTGCCTGTATTTCCAAATCATCCTCAACAACTAATACTTTCATCAAACCTCTCCCTATATTTTCACTTTTTTTCTATTATATCATAAATATAAAAAGGATGTCCCCTTTTATTTGTGACATCCTGAAAAATTTATTTTGCTGGAACAAAACCTTCTTCCGCTACTATCTTCTGTCCATCTTTGGAAAGAGCAAACTCTACCAATCCTTTTACATCCTTATTATTTTTAGCTAATACGTACCAATAAATCTCTCTTGCTATTGGATATTTTTTGTTTGAAACATTTTTGACACTTGGTTCTATAGAGTCCACTTTTAAACTTTTGACCGAGTTATCAACATATCCCATTCCCACATATCCTATCGCGTACCTAGAATTTCTCACCTCTTGTTTTATAGCTTCATTAGAAGGCATATATAGCGTTTTTGTCCCATATTCTGCACTTTTCTTTGTGTTTTTTTCCCTTATTACGTGCTCTTTAAAGAATTCGTGAGTTCCTGATGATGAATCCCTTGATAAAACAACTACTTCTGCATTATCTCCCCCAACTTCTTTCCAATTAGTTACTTCTCTCCTGAATATTTTAGCTAAATCCTGATGAGTTAAATTATTAATCTTATTCTCTTTGTTCACAATTAATGTAATTCCATCAAATCCCAACACAACTTCATTTATTTTTAATCCTTTGTCTGTTGCAGTTTTACTTTCCTTTTCTTTTATACTTCTAGACGCCATACCGATATCAGCCGTTCCATTTATTAATGATGATATTCCAACACCTGAACCCCCACCTGTCACAGCTATCCGAGCTCCTTTATTTTTTGCCATATACTCCTCTGCTATATACTGAGAAACGTTTACTATTGTGTCAGAACCTTTTACTTGAACAACCTTTGAAGCTGATGAGGTTGTTGAACAAATTCCCATCATAATCATTAATCCCATAGAAAAAACTTTATTTATTTTCATAATTCCCTCCTAAAGCTATTTTTCTTCTTGACTTTCAATTGTAGTATAAATCATGAGTGTTAATTCTATTTTAAAATAATGTAAAAAAATTGTTATTTTTTTACACCATTTTTACATAAAATTAATTATATTTTAACAAATAAGTTATATGATATCTTTATAAAACTCAATTTTAATCAGGAGGTTTTCATGTATCATGTAAGAAAAATTAAAGATTCTTTGATGAATAAATTTCACTCAATGGTTGGAATTTTTAATATTCTGATTGTTATACTCATTTTCACTTTTATTTTTCTCAATAGTTTAGCCTTTTTTAAAAATTATCCACTTTCAAAATTTTTTATCGGAACAGAGTGGATTTCTCTTTCTGAAAAATATGGAATTTTACCACTTCTAGTGGGTTCATTCTGGGTTACATTGATAGCTCTAGCTATCTCTATTCCTATTAGCATCATTATGACTATATATATCACTGAGTTTGCTGATAAAAGGAGTAAAAAAATATTGAAAATAATAATTGAAACTATGTCAGCATTACCTTCTGTTGTACTAGGAAATTTAGGACTCTATATTTTATCTGGAGTTGTAAAAAATATATTTCACTTAAATAGCGGTCTAAATGCTTTAACTGGTGGAATTATGCTTTCTTTTATGGCTATTCCCACAATTATCAGTTTATCTGATGATGCTTTAAGTTCCTTGGATAAATCTTATAGAGAAGCCTCTCTTGCTCTTGGAGCAAATAGATTGGAAACAGTTTTCAAAATCCTATTGCCTACTGCTTTTCCTGGAATATTTGCTGGTATTATGCTCGGTTTTGGTAGAATTATTGGCGAAACTATGGCAGTTCTTATGATAACTGGAAACTCTCCATTAATAGCTGCCTCTCCACTTTCTCCTATAAGAACTTTAACTGCAACCATTGCAGCTGAAATGGGAGAGGTTGTCCAAGGAAGTTTGCACTATCACGCCCTATTTGCAATTGCTTTGGTACTATTTGCCATCAGCTTCTTTACAAATAGCATTGCAGATAAATATATCCGTAAATCAAGGAAATTAATTGGAAAATAGGAGGAAAACTAAGATGAGATTTTTAAAAGGAACTAGCGGGACTATTATCGAATTATTAATTAAAGTAATTGCTTTCGCAACCGTAATACCTATTTTTTTAATTCTAGGATATATCATCTATAAAGGTATTCCTGCTATATCTTGGGATTTTTTGATGGATATTCCCAAAAGAGGAATGAGAGCTGGTGGTATATTTCCCGCAATTATAGGAACAATTTATCTTGTTATTGGAACTATTGCCATATCTGTACCTTTAGGTATTTTTACTGGAATCTATCTTGTGGAGTATGCTAAAGATAACCTATTGACAAGAATTATCAACTTAACAATAATAAACTTAGCTGGTATTCCTAGCATCATTTATGGACTCTTTGGAATGGCACTATTTGTCATATATTTTAAGTTAGGGGTCTCCATTTTATCCGGCTCATTAACTCTCGGTATTATGTGTCTTCCAGTTATAATAACTGCAACAAGAGAAGCACTATTAGCAATCCCAAACAGTTTAAGAGAAGCCTCTCTCGCTCTTGGAGCAACAAAATGGGAAACTATTTCGAAAATTATTATTCCTGCAGCATTTTCTGATATATCTACTGGAATTATTCTGAGTATTTCAAGAGCTGCTGGAGAAACGGCACCGATATTATTTACTGCTGCTGCATTTTACTTACCATTTTTGCCAACATCAATTTTTGACCAAACTATGGCATTGCCTTATCATCTATATGTTATCTCAACACAGGTTCCAAACATGCCCCCAAATAATATCTATGGAACACTATTTGTCTTGGTATTCATAACTGTTGGGTTTAATCTTATAGGTGCATATATCAGAAATAAATTTCAAAAACAATCTTAAATCTTGGAGGAAATAGATTATGAAATAGGACATCAGAATATCTGTTAAAAATTTTAGTTTCTATTATGGAGATTACAAAGCTTTAAAAAATATCAGTATGGATATAATGAAAAACAAGGTCACTGCCCTTATTGGACCATCTGGATGTGGAAAATCTACTTTTCTAAGGTCCTTAAATAGAATGAATGACCTCATTCCCGAAATTAAATATGAAGGAAAAATAGTGTTAGATGAAAAAGATATATTTGATAAACAGTTTGATATAGTTGAACTCAGAAAAAAAGTTGGAATGGTTTTTCAAAAACCAAATCCTTTTCCAAAATCTATCTATGATAATTTAGTTTATACTCCTAAGCTCCATGGAGAAACAGATAAGAAAAAGTTAGACGAAATCGTTGAATCATCTTTGAAAGCTGTCGCACTTTGGGATGAAGTTAAAGATAAATTACATAAATCAGCTTTAAGCCTATCTGGTGGGCAACAACAAAGACTTTGTATCGCCAGAGCAATTTCAGTTAATCCCGAAATATTGTTAATGGATGAACCTACTTCTGCCCTAGATCCAATCTCTACTTCTAAGATTGAAGAGTTGATTATCCAACTCGCTAAAAATTATAGTATTATTATTGTTACACATAATATGCAACAAGCATCTAGAATTCGGATTATATAGGATTTTTTTATCAAGGAGTTTTGGAGGAGTTTGATGAAACATCTAAAATATTCACTACTCCAAAAGTAAAAAAAACAGAGGATTATATCACAGGAAAATTTGGATAAAAAGGAGAGCTTTATGAAAACTTTAAGTGAATCTTTAAAAACTTTGGATGAAAATTATTTAAAAACACTGAGATATATCGAAAGAAATTTTGAAATTAATTTAGAAATGCTTGAAAACAATAGTTTTAATCCCACACTTTATGGAGAAGCAAAAACAATTGAAGATTTTATCAATGATTTTGAAGTTAAATTAAAAGAGGATTCTATCATCACTATTGCGAGATTTCAACCAACAGCTAAAAATCTCAGAAAGTTAATTATGATTATCAATAGCATTAGAGTACTAGAAAGAATGGGAGACCTTTTGAAAGCAAATCTCACTCTAATTAAGGAGATTGAAAAAAACTCTCCAAATCTCATACACACGCTCAATGAAAGAATTCTGCCAATTGCAAAAAAGATTAAAGGATTTTTTCAAATGTATATCAATGCTTTCTTAAGAGAAGATATTACTATTCTTTATAATATTTTATATCTTGATGAAGAGATTGATGATCTAATTAATTCTGATATTGAGTATTTTTTAGCTAAAATGAAAGAAACTCCGGATAATGTTATTAGTGGTTCGAAGCTTATATTATTAGACAAAAAATTTGAAAGATTATCCGACCATATAATACATCTGGTAAGCGACCTTATCTATATTCTAAATGGAGAAAATACAAGAAAATCACAGCTTGAAAATAAAAATAAAGGGAACCTATAAAGTTCCCTTTCTAATTTTCTCTCATTCCTATATAATCCGCTAACTCATTAAAAATCTTTACTTTTTCTTTCGGAAAAATCCTCAAACTTCTCTTAGCATCTTCTAAAGTTTGATTTAATATCTCTTTACTTTTTTCAAGTCCAAATATACTTGGATAAGTTGTCTTTTTCAATTCTAAATCGCTTCCAACAACTTTTCCAATTCTTTCAAAATCACCCTCAATATCTAAAATATCATCTTTTATTTGAAATGCTAGTCCTATATTTTCTGCGTAACTTTGTAGTGAGCTATACTCTTCATCTGTAGCCTCAGAAAGAATTGCTCCTATCTCCACCGAAAGCTTTATTAATTTCCCCGTTTTATTCTTATGAATATATTTAAGTTTTTCGTATGATACTTCTCTTCCTTCACTTTCTATATCTACCATCTGTCCACCAATCATTCCAAATATTCCAGAATATTCCGCTATAAGCGAAATTATTTTTATTAATTTTTCAGAAGACACTCCTTCAACCGATTTTGTAGCTATAAAAAAAGCATGAGTCAATAACGAGTCTCCTATTAATATTGCTTCTGCTTCCCCATACTTTTTGTGTGTTGTAAGTTTTCCACGTCTATAATCATCATTGTCAAGAGCCGGTAAATCATCATGAACTAATGAATATGAGTGTATAAACTCGATTGCAGCAGCTAAACTCTTTCCAAGATTTAAATCTTTATCATAAAGTTCCAATACCATCAAAAGTAAAATAGGTCTTATTCTTTTTCCTCCATTCAAAACTGAATATCTCATCCCTTCCGCAATAACTTCAGGATATTTTAATTCATCTAAATATCTCTTTAAAATTGTTTCAACATAACTTTTTTTCTCTTCTAAATATCTCCTCATCTCTCACTCTCTTTAAGACTCTTTCTTTATTCCATATTCATAGACTTCATTTCTTTTCTCACCAGTTTTTTTATTAAAAACTTCGACTTGACCAGATAACTTTCCTTTTTCAAAAAAACCAACTACAACTATATTCCCATCTTCTGAAAACATCTTCCCCTCTCCATGAGGTAAACCGTTTTCAAAACTTCCCTCATACATTATGTTCCCGTTATAATAATATTTTTTTCCATTTCCATTATACCTATTTCTTTTAAACTCACCTTCAAAACTCTTCATACCATTTTCAAAAAACTCTACTCCAAAGCCTTCACATAGATTATCTTGAAAATTTCCTTCAAACGCTATTTGTCCTCCTTTATAGAATATTTTCCCAGCTCCATTCCATTTATTTTCAATCACTTCTCCTTCAAATATCAAGTTAGAATTCTCATCATATACTTTCATAAATCTATTTCCTCCTATCTTACTGTTAAATAATTACAACATCTCTTGTATTTACTTGATGGAGCATCTTCAATCTCTAATGGATATAGAATCTCATTTATGCTTGATAAATCAGAATTGTTTTCTATTTTAACCTCCAATATATGCTCATTAATACCTAAAATTGTATTTAATTCCATTTTCTCTTTATAAATATCAAAATTCTCATTAGAAAATTGTAAATTCGAATCAATCGTAACTCTAGATTTAGATTTTTTACAAGTGAATGCTTTTCTATCATACGTTATTGTTGTCGTAGGTCTATAATCCCCCTCTACTAATAAAATATAAAATAGTTTAGACAAATCAGTCTTATACCTCTTTAATACTTCATAATTCTTTTTCAATAATTCAACAGCATCCTCTCTATCAACTTTTAATGAGATTTTTTCTTGAGAGTCATAATTTTTTAGTTTCAATTCCAGCTTTACTGTTTTATCATACGGCGTATATATTCTTAGACGAATAGCTTTTCTGACAGGTATGCTCCTTACTTTATCCATAAAATCTTGAAAATTTGGTTTATCAAAATATACACTTCTAACCGAATAATATCCCTGTTTTCCGAATGAATCCTCTTCTAATACTCTTTTTAATTCTTTGATTAGCTCAATCTTTTTATTAGTTGTAATAAGATATTTTGTTTCTGTTCTGACAACACTCTCTGCCCTCATATTTTAACTCCCTTATATAAACTTAATAAAATCCAACTCTAATTCATTAACTATTTTTTCTTTCATTTTCTCCGGAATCTCATTTTGAAAATGATATATATACTCTGTATAATCATCGTACTCCTTTACACCAGACAAAATATAGCTGATTCTCTCTCCTTTCAAGAGTTTTTCTATATTTTTCTGATTCAATTCTTTTCCTCTAATGATTAACAGTGTTTCTCTCGCCTTTATCCTCAATGGCATATTCAAACAAATTAAAACTAAAGACAAAAACAGTGAATACAATACACCCAATCCATAATATCCCACTCCAATAGCAACTCCAACCGTAACCGCCCATAAAATAAAACAGATATCTCTAAAATCCTTTAATTTTACTCTAAACCTTACAAGAGATATTATTCCTATCAATCCTATGGAGGATATAAAGCTAGATTTTATTATACTTATCACCATTATCGTTATAAATACTATCATCACTAAAAATATGTTTAATTTAGCCTTATAATTATCACTGGTATACACTGCTCTATATGTAAAAAATATTATTGTACTAGACACTATTGCAAAGAGATTCTTTATGAAAAAATCAAAAAGTGTCAAATCAAGACTGGACCAATTAAATTGTTTTAAAATAGTATCTAATAAAATATCTGTTTCCAATTTTTCCCCTTTCCATTTTCATAAAATAATACTATCCCATAATTATTTGTTATAATATATTTTTGAAAATAACTCAAAATAATTTGGAAAAGTCTTTGATACGCAATCCGGTTCTAATATTTTAACTCCTTCTACCCTCAATCCAATTAAACTCAACGCCATCGCCATTCTGTGATCATTATATGTCTTAAGTTCTGCTCCTTTATAGTTCTCTTCAAAGGTTGGAACTATTTCAAATCCATCCTCCCACTCTCTAAAACTACCCCCAATCTTTATTATTTCATTTTTTAAAGCTGTAATCCTATCTGTTTCCTTTATTCTCATACTTTTCACATTATAAATTCTAGTCGGAGTTGTCGCAAAAAGAGCTATTACTGCGAGTGTTTGAGCCATATCAGGCATATCATTTAAATCAACTGTTACTCCTTTATAACTACAAACACCTTGAACTGTTATACTATTTTCTGTCTCTTCAACCACTTTTAATCCCATTGATTTCAACAGTTGTAAAAACTCATAATCGCCCTGTATACTATTTTTTTTATAGTTATTTAACTTCACTTTTGAATTAGTAATAAGAGCCATCGCCAAAAAATAGGAGGCTGAAGAGCAATCCCCTTCAACCTTATACTCATTTATCCCAAACTTCTGATTAGGAATATAGATTTTATTTTCATATCTCCTATAGCTTATTCCAAACTCTTTCATCATTGCTAAACTCATCTTAATATAAGGTTTCGATATAACTTTTCCTGTCAACTCTATCTCTAATCCTTTTGGAAACTTTGATGCAGATATCAAAAGTGATGTTATATATTGACTACTTTCACTCCCATCAACTTTAACTTTATTAGATAATATTGGTTTTGTTTCTATTTCAAATGGTGGATATCCTTCGTTTTTCAAGTAATTAATTTTTATTCCTAACTCTCTCAACGGGTCAATTAATGATTTTATTGGACGCTCTGACATTCTTTCATCACCATAAAGCTTTACTTTTCCATCTCCCGTCGCCAGATACGAGGTTAAAAATCTTATTGTCGTCCCTGAATTACCCACATAAATATCTAAATTATCATAATTTAATTTCCCTTCTCCTCTTATTTTTAACTCTTTTTTTTCTCTATCAATCCAAATTTTATTCCCTAAGTCTGATAGAGCTTTTATCATATGATTAGTGTCATCTGAAAATAAAATATTTTTTAAAGTCACTTCACACTCTGAAAGTGCAGCTAAGACTAATGCTCGATTTGTGATAGATTTAGAACCCGGAATATCTACTTCTAACTCAAACTGCAACTTTCTTTTTACTTCAAAATAGTTCAACTATACCTCCCATTTGATTGAAAACTACGAGCCATTTACAAAGCTACTTCATGACACACTAGTTGAAATAACTTAAATAGAGAGTTGGTTTAAAAAATAGCTCCTTATCAACAATCTTTTCTAATTTTTTATCCTCCATAAAAAGAACTGATAAAAATTGTAACCTTGTTGAAAACAGCATTGTTCTAACATAAGAACTTAAACTTTTCTGAATTGGAACCTCCACTATCGAATACTTTTCTAGCTTCAAGTCCTTAGCTAAAGTAAAAATTGTATCATTCAAACTACCTATCTCATCAATTAATCCAATCTCTTTAGCTTCCTCTCCCAGCCATATCTTTCCTTGTGCTATGTTTTCAACCTTTTCTATTGGAATATTTCTATTTTCAGAAACAATTCTCTTGAACTCATCATAAACTTTTAAGCTCGTATCGTATATTCTTTGTCTTCTACTTTCATCCATCTCCGTTGTTAATGAATATAAATCAGCATATTTTCCCAAGGAAAGTTCATTAAAATTAACACCAATCTTTTTAGAAAGCTTTTCAAAATTAGGAATTAGACTGACTACACCAATTGACCCCGTTATACTTGCACTGTTTGCAAATATCTTTTTACCTGCTACCGATATATAATAACCTCCAGAAGCCGACACATCTCCAATAGATACATACACTGGTTTTTTCATATTTTTTATATAGTTATATATTATATTTGATTCCAACGCTGACCCACCAGGAGAGTTCACTCTCAGCACTATCCCTTTTACATCCGATGCTTTTTCTGCTTTTTTAAGAGCCTCAATCAATTTTGATGATGTTATTGATAAAAACTTCGGTTCTTTTGATAGAGATGATTCAATATCTCCGACTGCATAAACAACTGCAATCTTATCTTTTTGCTGTACCATATTTAGATTATGATACTCTGTTATATCATAAATCTTATCAATTTTCTTATCTTTTTTTACATTTTCCCAATAATCTAAGTTTTTTATCAAATGACTATCTTTCAAAGCTAATGATGAAACTCCCATTAACTCTCCAGTTATAATTAAATTTCTTATCCTTGTTTCTGAAACATTTGCATTTGTAGAATACTCGTCAGTGTATATATCAAAACTTTTATCTAAAATCCTTGTCAAATCTGCTCTGTTCTCATTTGAAATCTCTTTTCTGACATAATTTTCTCCAAAAGTTTTAAAATCTCCAACATGAATAACATTAAAATCAACACCAATCTTATCCGCTAACTCTTTATAGTAGGGTAGTGATTTATAATATCCTGTTATATTCACTGTTGTTGTAGCTGAGGGAGGCATATAAAACTCTGTACTTATACTACTTAAAAGTAAACTGTTATTGTTCAACATTGTAGCATAGGAATATATTGGCTTATTTGAAGTTTTAAAATCTTTTAATACCTCTATCAACTCCGTAACCTTGGTTCTACTCAAACTATTTCCATCTAAAAACAACACCAAACCTTTTATTTCCTTATCAACCTTTGCCATATTAATTTTTGTCATAAGTGTATAAAAATTTATATCTCCCGCGTCAAGGTTAAAAGGAATCACTGTTGCGGGGTCTGTATACTCTTTAGATAAATCTATTTTCAAATATGCTGATTTTATAATCTCTTTTTTTTGGCTTTTTAAAAATATCGTCAAAACAAATAATAAAATTACAAAAATTAATCCTAGTTTTATAGCAAAAGAACAAATCTCTCTCAATATGAACTTCACTATTTTTGAAATAAATCTTAGTATCTTCATCCTACTTTTCACCTTGTAAACTATTTAATTCTCTTTCCAAAATATCTAAAAGTCTATTGAACTCCTCAGCTACTGCTTTAAAGCTCTCCTTTTTACTCAAATCAACACCTGCCAATCTTAATTGCTCCATCGGATAGTTATTCCCTCCAGATTTCAAAAGCTTTAAATATACTTGTGTTGCTTGTTCTCTTTCCATTTTTGAATATGCTGGATTTGTAACTCTATCAAACAGATTCGCCGAAGCTGCAAAACTTGTAGCATATTGGTATACATAATATGGAGAGTTGTAGAAATGTGGTATTCTTGCCCATATTATTTTTTGAAGCTCATCAATCGTTAATTCATCTCCAAAATACTCTTTAAAAAGTTTTTCCATAATTCCACTCAAAACATCTGCTGTTATAGCTCCACCATTTTCTACGATCCTATGAGCTTCATACTCATAATCTGCAAACAAGGTTTGAACATAATACGTTCCAACTATTCCACCTATTGCCTGTTCTATAAGTGCAATTCGCTCTTTTGGATCTGATGTTGTTTTCAACATATAGTTCAATAGTAATCTTTCATTAAATGTTGATGCCACTTCTGCAACAAATATAGTATAACGACTTGTAGGATATGGCTGATTTTTAGTTGATAGCATTGAATGCATTGTATGTCCAAGTTCATGAGCTAATGTAAACACTGAATCCAAAGTTCCATTATAATTTAATAACATGTACGGATGAACATCATATATATTTATTGAATACGCCCCACTTCTTTTATTTTTTGTTTCATAAACATCTAACCAACCACTACTTAATGCAACATTAAGTCCATTATAATAATCTTCACCCAAAGGTTTAACAGATTCTAATACAATCTTTTTTGCCTCATCATATTCAAATTTTTTATTAAAATCTATAATATTAATTGAATTATCGTAATAGTGATACTCTTGTAAATTTAACGCTCTTTTTCTCAACGCTACATATCTTTTTAGAGGTGCCGTATTCTCTTTTGTAGCTTCAATTAAGGAAATATATATATCTGTTGGTATATTTTTAGGAGTCAGTGATTTTTCTAAACTCGTTTTGTAATTTCTAGCTTGAGCAGTTGCATAATCCCGCTGTAAAATTCCTCTATATATTGCTGAATACGTATTTTTATTAGCATCAAAAGAACTATATAGTGCTTCGAATGCCTTTTTTCTATCCTCTTGTACTCTATCAGTTGATAGGATTCTTGAATAAACCGAGTTAGTTACTAATTCTTTTTTTCCATCACTCAATTCTATCTCATTCCATTTTATATCTGATGTTGAAAGTTCACTGTATATATCTGAAGGAATTCCCAAATATTGTCCAAAATATGAAATTAATCTCTCTTTATCTGCTGATAGTATATGTTCTTGTAGTCTGTAAATCTCTAGTAAAGCAAATCTATTTTTTTCCAGTTCAGGAGTTGAATCAATCCATGAAATCATAACTTCTCTCGGAATCGTCAAAATCTCTGGTGTAACCCAAGACACTGAGGTTGCATAATTTGAATAAACTGTTTCTATCTCTTGTAATTTTACAGAAGCTATCTCATCTGTTGAATCCAAATCTTTTTGCAGATATGGATAAAGAAACAGTTTATCTGCTAGTCGCGAAATCATCTCCTCCAGATTCATAAATTCAGTAAAAACTTTAACATCTTTTGAAATTTGCCCTTGATATTTAGTTGTTTCAGCTATTAACTCTTTTAATCTGGTAAAATCCTGTTCCCAACCCTCCCAATTAGGATATATATCACTCAGGTTCCATTTATATTCATCCGCTATTTCATCTCTAGTTCTCATTTTTTTCTCCTCCTTTTGTGGTATTTCTATTTCAAGTTTTTCATCTTGATTTGTGGTTTTTATGGATAATAGATTATCTTTTTTTAAAAATGTTTGACTTTTCAAACTATCTTTTAATTTTATTATTTTGTCACCATAAAAAAAGAAACTCACATATGCTAGATTAACTATCACAATTAACAACAAAAATTTTTTCATTTTTACCTCCTTACTTTTTTTATTTTTCTAGTAATATTCTACACTAAAAATAGAAAAATATAAAGAAAAAGAATTGAATGATTTAAAATCTATCTATTTTCTTAAAAAGGAATAAAATTTAATTTTTTCTGTTAGAATTGTTGTGATGTCCATTTAGGGTATACTCTATTTAGACGCAAAAATTTATGAAAATTTAAAAATTTTCGTGTATAAAAAGAATAGTTTTAGATTAAAAAGCAAAAGTTTAGTTCGCTAGATTTTTGCTTTATTTTTTATTTTTTGTGTCTATTTGGGGTATACCCCAAATGGACATTTTTTTATTTCAGTGCTTATTATTATTGATTTTATAAAGTGTCTACAGATAAAAATAAAGATTCGCCAAATAAAACTTTTTCACAATTTAAAAAGCCTTAGCCACCTCAGTGGCTAGGCATTGAGAGAGTTTTTTAATAAATTTTAGTTTTTTATGAAAATTAAAAAAAGAAAAAAGTTAGAAACTGATGAAATTTTACTTTTTTAATCTGATTGAAAATGAGATTTGAAAGTGAAACAGATAAAAAAATATATTTAAAAAAATTGGCTATCAAAAGTTTTTACTTTTATAGAATATATATTTTTAAAATTTTAGGAGGATTTTATTATGAAGAAAATTTTATTAGGTTTGGCAGCTGTATCAACTTTAGCTTTTTCTGCTATCGATTTAGCTACACCAAATAATGAAACTAATACTTGGATGACTGGGCAAACTGGAGCTATTACTGTTAACGGAACTATTACATCAACTGTTCCTCAAGTGCAATATGTTGTTTTTGCTTCTACAACTGGAATTTATGATGGAACAGGTGAAACATTAGATTTATCAAATTTCATTCTTTCTAAAAAACCAGTAGAAGCTGTATTCTCTGACACAAATCCAAAGTTATATGTAAAAAGAGTTAATGCCGCTAAAAATGGAACAGATGAATTACTAGATACAGATGTAGTTAAGTTTAAAGTTCAATTAGAAGCCTCAAGAACAGCATACAACCAAAATTATTGGGGAGTAAATGAAGGGATAACATATGAAGCAACTGCTCTATTAGCTGATTCAACACTTGAAGATATTCTTAAAGTTGTAAATTCTCAACATCCTACTATCCAGATTAATAAAGCATATGGAGTGCTTACTGGTGCGAAAATTGAAGTTGCTTACAGAGTAGGAAATGGAATTAAATTTTTCTCAAATACAAGTGGAGTTTTAGAGATAGGAGTTGAACCTGGTCCTTGGGCAATTGGAACTTCTTTATCAGACTCTGAGGTAAATTCTATAAATACTGCTTTCTCTGGAGGAAAATCTATTACGAACGTTAGAATTTTAGTAACTGTTAATGCTTAATTTATATTAAAAACTGTTAAGAGCTCTCTTAACAGTTTTTTCTTTATTTTTAAATTGCTTTATAACTCTCAAAAATAAAAAATTTGAATTTTTATATTTGAATTAAAATAATTGACTTATCATAGAAAATAGTAATATAATCTATTTATAAGATTAAAAAAACAAAAAAAAGTATGATAATAATACAAAACGAGGTAGAAATATGAGAAATGCTATTTGTATATTAATCCTTTTGACAAAATTTTCTTTTGCAATAAGGCTGCCATCTACAGAACTAAATCTAGAAAGAAGAAGGGAAAAGGAGGAAAAAATCCGTGAATTACAAGAGGAGTACAGGACGAAAAAAGATAGAAAAGATACTCCTTTAAATGAGATTGAAGAGAGTGAAAAAGAAAAAGGAACTCCGATAAAGAAAATAATTTTTGAAGGAAACTTCGCCCTAAAAGAAAAAGAGATTGAATCTCTTGCAAAGTCATACATCGGAAAAAGAGGTGGTAACAATATTTTAAATCTAATGAAAGAGATTGAGAATCTTTATCTAAAAAAAGGTTATATTGCCACAAGAGTAAAAATAGATATGTATGACTCAGATATTAAAAATGGAGTTGTAAAAATAAGGATATTAGAAGGAAAAATAGAAAAAATAATTTTTAAAAATAAAAGTTACACGGACAATATAAAGCGATTTTCCTCCTTTCCCTCAAAAGAGGGAGATATTATAAATATCAAAGATTTAGACCAAGGGATTGATAATATTAATAGTGTTTCATCAAATAATGCAAAGTTTAATCTTATTCCAGGAACAGAGATAGGAAAAACAATTGTTGAGATAGAAAATAAAAAGCATAAAAAGATATCCGGAACTATAAACTATAACAATTTAGGTCAAAAAATAACAGGAGTTGATAGAGTTAAAGCAGAACTCACTATCTCTGATATAATAGGCTTTAATGAAAGTTTATCTGGTGGTTATCAGACAAAATTGGGAAAGAAAAAAGGAAACTATGGTTCTAATTTCTTTTTTCATTATAAGATACCATTTAAATACTGGAATTTTTCTGTAAAACAGGAGCAATCAGAATATTTTATAGATGTTTATGGGCTTAATAGACTCTATAAGACAAACGGGATATCAAGAAATACCAACTATAGAGCGAGTAGAGTTCTAACACGAGATAGTAATAAAAAACTCAGTTTAGCAATCAATTTAACTCTTAAAGAAACTAAAAATTATATTGAAAATGTAAAACTTATAACTAGTTCAAGAAGAACTACCATATTCAGAACTGAGCTAACTTTAGAACAAAAACTATGGAAAGGAATTCTTCATACAAATATAGGATACTATAAAGGAGTTAAATGGTTTGGAGCAAAAAGAGATAAAGGAGTTGAGGATGAGCCAAAAGCTCAATATTCAAAATATGTATTGGATTTAAGCTGGTACAGACCATTTAAAATAAAAGAACAAAATTTTTCTTATCGTTTCTCTCTAGGCGGGCAATATAGTGATGATATATTATATCCATCTGAAAAAATAGGAATAGGAGATGATACAACAGTTAGAGGATTCAAGGAAAACTCTATCATGGGAGATAGTGGAATCTATATTAGAAACGAGCTAAGTTATAACTATAAGATATTAGAACCTTTTGTAGCTTACGATATTGGAATGGCTAGAAATAATTACAAAACAATCTACGATGCTACTGGAGATATGAGCGGAGTTTCAATTGGACTACGTTTGTTTTTTAAAGGAATAACAGGTAGTATTACCTATTCTAAAGCTATATCCTCGGCAAAATACGTGAAGAAAAACTCACATGAAGTTTATGCAAGTTTTAGTTATAGTTTTTAAAAGCTAAAAGATTTATCATATCACTGAATCGTTTAGCCTCTTGCTCGTTAAGTTAATTATGATATAATATTGTTAAATAATAAAAGAGAGGTTTTTGTATGAAAAAAGTTATTGTTACTGGTGCTACTTCAGGAATTGGAAAAGCTATAACAAAGCTCTTAATTAAACATGGATTTTATGTTATAGGGATTGGGCGTAATTTTTCAAAGATAGATTTTAAAGATAATTTTGAAAGGATAGAGTGTGATTTAACTAAACTAAACGAGATTGAACAATTATCAAAAAAAATTAAAAATAGAGGTGTTGAAATACTAATAAACTCCGCCGGAATTGGATATTTTGGACCGCATGAGGAGATTAATACAAAAAAACTTCATGAGTTAATCTCTTTAAATTTAGAAGCTCCAATACTGTTATCACACCTTTTATTAAGAGAATTGAAAAAAAGAGATGGAATAATTATAAATATCTCCTCTATTACTGCAAAAAAATCAAGTGTATTTGGTTGTGCCTATTCCGCCACAAAAGCTGGCTTATCCCATTTTTCAAGAGGATTGTTTGATGAAGTGAGAAAAACTGGAGTCAAAGTCATTACTATTCATCCAGATATAACCAAAACACCTTTTTATGATAATCTTAATTTTTGTGAAGCAGAGGAAAAATTAAGTTATCTAACTCCTGAAACTGTAGCCAATGCGGTTCTTTATATTCTATCTCAACCTAAAGAGGTAGTTATTACAGATATAACGTTACAACCTCAAAAACATATGATTAAACGAAAATAATACTGACAAAATCTATTCTTCAGGTAATTAATTCTACCTGAACTCTTTTTTTATTTTCTCCTCTTACCATAAAAATTATTTATGGGGCAATGATTTATCCGGCTTAACTTTATCTTTTTTATCAACTTTCATACTAATTGTTACATCTTTAGAATTAGATAATTCTATCACGTTAATAAATCCTTATCAGATTAAAATCTCTTTAAAATTTTTTGACATAATCATGCCACAAACTTCTGTTAATATTACATCATAAAGTTTTAAACCTTTAATCTATTAACTAGGAGGAGATATTTATGAAAAAACTGTTTACTGTTTCACTTTTAGTCTTAAGTTTAGCCACTGTTAGTTCCGCGAAAGATTGGAAACCTAAAGATATCCATAAACATGAGTATAAACAGATGATGAAAACTCATCCTATCCTTAATAAATATAGAATTGAGCTACAAGAGAATAAACTTGCTCTAATGAAAGAGATGGCTAAACCAAATCCAAACTTTAAAAATGTTGAGAAATTAAATTTAGAAAAATATACTATAAAATCTAAGTTGAAAACTGAAAAAATGAAACTTAAACATGAATTTAAAACGAAATATTATGATGTTAAAACTATTTAACATAAAAAACTTTCTATAAACATATTTAAATTTTTAAAGCTGAGGTAAACCAACAATCCCCCCATCATTGGTCTATCTCAGCTTACTTTCTTGACATTCTAATATCTTTCTATACTATCTCATTTATTCTCTGTATAATCATTTTAATATACTTTTATTCAAAAAATAATGTTTTGATACTCTTTTAAACTCATTATTTTATATTATCCAGTATATAACTTTTCCAATTATCTTTAGAATATACTTTGCTTTACTCTTAAAATCCATATATTTGAACATCTTTCTTATTTGTCCAAATATCTCTACAATCATTTATTCCTTGAATTATTTTCATTCGTAAATCTTTCCATTTCACTAATAGCTTTTATGGTAAACTTATAATCAGATTATTTAGTATAATTCTCTCCCTTTCTCTGAAATGATTGCCAGATATTTTTTATAACTCATATTTTCTTTTAATTATTCACTATAGTAAAAAATCTTCTCTCAAACTCCTATAAAGAAAAGGATTCATATTTTTATTAGTTAATCTCTCCACCAACTGCTTTTACATCTTCACTATATAAAACACATGCTTCCAAAGCAAACTCTAATCCTTTTACTATCTCATCCAACGACATAAAAGGTGTATTTTTCTTCTCCATAATTTGAGAAGTCATATATGGGATATGTATAAATCCACCTTTTATATTAGGATACTTTTTATCTATCATATACAATATTCCATACATCACGTGATTGCACACAAAAGTTCCAGCGGTATTTGATAGACTTGCTGGTACTCCATTATCATTCATATGTTTTATCATGGCTTTCAAAGGTAAATTAGAAAAATACGCATTTTTCCCATCCTCTTTTATTGTCTCATCTATTGGCTGATTTCCCTCATTATCTGGAATTCTAAAATCATCTATGTTTATAGCAACTCTCTCCGGAGTTATATCGTATCTTCCACCTGCTTGCCCCACAGATACTACTACATCCGGATTATGAAGTTTTATTGCTTCTTCTATAACTTCAACTGACTTAGTTTGAACTGTAGGTATAGTTATTTTTATCACTTCAGCTCCATTTATATTATCTCTTACTCTTTTCACAGCCTCTTCTGCTGGATTTACTGGCTCTCCTCCAAATGGCTCAAACCCTGTTAATAATATTTTCATTAAATAACCTCCAATTCATACTAATTTTTTGATTAAAATCCTAAAGTATACATTAAAAATATATGTATCAATAGCAATACAACTGCCACTGGTGCTTGGGCTTTTATCACTGCATTTTTATCTTTTAACTCAAGTAGCGTTGACGGTAACATATTAAAATTTGCAGCCATTGGCGTTAATAGTGTTCCACAATAACCCGCTGTTAATGCAAGAAGTGAGCAAACTACTGGATTCCCACCTTGTGAAAATACAAACGGTACACCCACGCCTACTGTTATAACAGAAAACGCTGCAAATGCATTTCCCATTATCATAGTAAATATTGCCATTCCCAAACAATAAGCTACAACTCCTACAAGTATATTTCCAGACGGTACAATTCCTGATATTATCGAAGATATTTTATTTCCAACCCCTGCCACTGTGAATAGTACACCTAAAGATGCTAACAATTGAGGAAGTATTGTGAAAGAACCCATCGTTTGATACATTCTGCTGCTATCCTCTATGTACTCCATCGGCTTTGCTTTAGTTATCACAAACGTCAAAACTATTGTTACTGTTGCTGATATCCCTATAGCTACTGTTCCTGAAAAGTTAGTAAAAGTCGCTATTAACATAGCTATTATTGCTATTGACAAAGATGGTATAAATATTTTTAAACCCAGTTGTTTTGCTTTTAAGTTTGTAAATGTTTCATCTAATTGTTTTATTGTTCCTACATTTATCTGTTTAGTTGCGGATAAAATAGCTATTACAATTATTGAAGCTCCTATTACCTCGCTTGGTATAAGTTTACCAAATATAAATATTACGGTAAGTATCCCCCAGAACAACGCCGTTCCTATTCTTGTCTTATGATTTCTATCTTTTAGAGTAAATATCATTGTAATTCCCATATATAACCCTATCATCATATAAAATATCTCTAATAGATTATTTGAAATCTGTGCCACATTCATTACATCGTACCTCCTGCACTATTTCTAAAACCATATTTTCTCTTTAATTTTCTGTCCAATAAGATAGTTCGAATCGTCCATAATATCAATGCTATTACCCCTACTGGTATAGCCACTTTTGCCAATTGTAGAGTATCTACATTTATACCTAAACTCTCTAGTGTGGAAGCTATTAAAAGTATTCCTGCATTAGCCATAAAAATATTTTGTCCAAAAAAATTACCTATATTGTCTGATGCTGCCGAATAAGCTTTCACTTTATCTATATCTTTATCATCTAGATTTCCATACTTAGTAACTGCGGTACTCTCTGCCATTGGACTTACCAAAGGTCTAACAAATTGTGGATGTCCTCCCAATGTAACACCCATAGCTATAGTTATCTCTCTTATAAAGGCATACCCACTAAGCAATACTCCTACAGATACCCCTCTTGCCTGTTTAATAAGCTCTCCTGCTTTGGCTTTTAACCCATACCTCTCGCACAAACCTATTATCGGAACTGTCAGCATAAAGAGACAAGTAGCCCTATTAGCCATAAATCCCTCTCCTAAAGTTCTTAATATATCTCCTATACTCATATCTGCTACTAATCCAGTAGCTATTCCCGCTACAACCACTACAGCTATTGTATCTAGTTTCATAGCAAATCCAGCTATTATTATCAGTATACCTATTAACTCCATAACTATTTCACTCCTTCATTATCTTTTGCTTCCTGTGTAATATAATTATACCAGATATATTATACAATTGTACTAGATAATTGTAAATATTTTTCAATAAATTTTCTATAATTACAAAAAAAATAAATCCTCCTGTTCAAATAATAATCTCTATTTTACTAATATTATGCACTCAACTTTTACCCATAATTCTCAATATATTTCATATAAAAATTAAAATATAGGTCATGCCAACTAAATAAAATCTACTAAGTGAAAACAGTTTAATTTACTATTTTAACTATAAATTTATATTTTATGCTTTAGCTTATTTTTTTATCAAAATCAGAATATTTTAATAAAATAGTTGAAAAAAGAAAAAAACATATTTACAATATGATAGAAATGGAAATAAAATAGGAGAAAATCATGAAAGATAACTTAATAAAGACATTAGAAAAATCATTTATAGTTGGCGTTTCTGTGATTATATCAATAATAATATGTAGATTAATTGGGGTACCAGAGTTTTTTGCTGGTATAGTTTCTTTAACCGTAATAAATTTAAATGATTCCAAAACACGAAAGCAAGCTCTAGAAAGAACTATTGCTACTATCTGTGGAGGTATAATAGCTTGTATTATTGTATATAGTGGATTTCAAGAAAACATGTTTTTCTATTTGATAGGTTTAATGTTAATCTGTATTATTTCAGAGTTTTTATTAAATATCCCCGCCTCCGTCGGTTGTATCGTGTTGACCTATATAATGTTAAATATTGATTCAAAAAAAAATCCTCAAGTATATGTAGAGGAAAGAGTTTTGGCAACAATGGTAGGAGCTCTTATAATCTCTTTGATTA
Source organism: uncultured Cetobacterium sp. (assembly GCA_949293295.1). Taxonomy (GTDB): domain Bacteria; phylum Fusobacteriota; class Fusobacteriia; order Fusobacteriales; family Fusobacteriaceae; genus Cetobacterium_A. Next base: position 55,935 of record CASFCG010000012.1, on the reverse strand, counting down.
TAACTCTTTATAATAGACTTCTGAAAAAAGAAATAAAAAAAACGGATATAACAGAAAAAAAGAATATTCATTCTCTTATAGAAAAAGCTACAAGTTCAGGAATTGCGGTAATAATAGTTTATTTTATTGTGTCTTACATGAATAGAGATGGAAACTCCAGATATTTTACGAAATATACACTTTACTATTCAGCTCTAGCCTCAATAATGACTTTTCACATAGATTTAAAGAAAATTTTACACAATTCGAAAGAGAGACTATTAAGTACAATATTTGGAGGAATAGTCGCAATTATTTTTTTCTATTTTAATCTACATGAACCCTTTTGGATTGGCGTAGGAGTAGTTTTAATCGTAATATTTGTAGAAAATTTTATCCAAGTTTCTCCCACTACTGGAGGAGTTGTGTTTCTGTTTATAATGGTCAACATAAAAGAGGAAATAACCCCTTTAAGCTACTATATGAATCGAGTTTTTGGAACAATAATAGGTCTATTACTTATTATCTCGGTAAGCGCTGGAATAACATTCATAAAAAACTTTATAAAAAATAAAAAAATGAGAAAAGACAATACCTATTACCACAATTTATCTAAAGATAATAACCAAGAAAATAGAGAAAACTAGAAATCAAAAAAATTGAAGTAAAAATCTTTGTTCAATCTATTCAGATTCATTGGGTTTAAAAAAATAAAAAAATTAGTTGACAAATTTTTAAATGAATGATATACTTAGAAAGTCGTTGGGATGTCGCCAAGCGGTAAGGCAACGGACTTTGACTCCGTCATGCGTTGGTTCGAATCCAGCCATCCCAGCCATTGATAGAGATTATTAGGGGTTTATGGCTCCTTTTTTTTATTTTTACAAAGACAAATTTTTTAGTAAATTGTCTGTTTGCAAACTTTTAAAATTTCAACTACTCTCTATATTATCTGATTATTTATATACTCTTTTAGAATGTTGTTTTTTAATAAAAAACAATGTATAATAAAACAACGGAATATTTTTATAATGATTATCGTAATATATTATAATTATAAATCTTAAGGAGAGTTATGAAAATAGGTAAACTAAATATATCAGATTTGGAAAAATTAGTTTTAAAAAATTTAAATTGTAAAAATAAAAAAGTTTTGTCAACTGGAGCAATAGGAAATGATTGTTCCGCTATAGAGCTTGACAAAAATATCATCTATCTCTCAAGTGACCCTATTACTGGAGCAACTAAAGATATAGGAAGATTGGCTATCAATATAAACTGTAATGATATCGCCACAGCAGGAATCAAACCTCTTGGAATTATGTTGACTCTCCTGCTTCCTCCGGAGATAAAAGAATTTGAAATTTCCCAAATAATGATAGATGCTCAAAAAGAAGCTGACAAATTGGGAATAACAATTTTAGGAGGACATACCGAGGTAACTGAAGCTGTAAACAGAGTTATAATCTCATCCACTATTATAGGAGTTGGAGAAAAAGAACAATTTAACATGAAAAGTAAAGTTGAAGCTGGAGATAGAATTCTAATAACAAAGGGGATTGGAATAGAGGGCACGGGTATCATTGCAACTGAAAAGGAAGATGAATTACGAAAATTTATACCGCTTAATCTTTTAAATAAAGCTAAAAATCTCTTGAATAAAATAAGTGTCTTAAAGGAAGGGCTTATCGCTAAAGATTTGTGTAAAAACATGCATGATGTAACTGAAGGCGGATTGCTAGGTGCTTTATGGGAGATAAGTCACTACTATAATCTAGGAATAGAGATAGATTTTGATAAAATCCATATTCCTGAAGAGGTTGAAGCCATTACATCTCACTATAAAATCAACCCTTTAAGACTTATTTCAAGTGGTACAATGATTATCATAGTTGATAAAGAGAATGTAATCTCCTTAGTTGAAAAGCTAAATAAAGAGAATATAAAAGTTTTTGATATTGGATGTTTTATTTCAGAAAATAGAAAAATACTAAAAATTAATGAAAACTATGAGGATATAGCACCACCTGAAAGTGATGAACTATATAAGATAATATAAACAGTTGGCTCACTACTCTATAAAGTTTTTGATATGATTTTTTGCTAATTTCAAAAATAGGAAAATATTAGAATTAGTGAATAACAAATAAGTTAGGTGATTTAATTTGAATATAAAACAAAGAGTTATTTCATTATTGGATGAACTTGAAAAAGGAAAATATTCAAATATATTATTAAATGAGTATTTTCATAAGAATTTATTAAATAAGTCGGAAAGAGGTTTTATCACAGAGGTTTTTTACGGCGTAATTAGAAATAATATATTTCTTGAATACCAGATTGAAAAAAGAACTAAAACTATCAAAAAAAATTGGCTAAAAAATCTACTGAAAATCTCTTTTTATCAAATCAGCTTCATGAAAAGTGATTATAAAGGTGTTGTTTGGGAGGCAACAGAATTAGCTAAAAAAAAATATGGGATTCAGGTTGGAAGATTTATAAATGGAGTTATTAGAGGATATCTAAGAGATAAAGAAAATGAGATAAATGAGTTGAGAGATAAAAAAAGATTGGATATTCTCTATTCCTATCCTAAATGGTTTTATGAGATGATTTCTGAAGAGTACAAAGAAAAAACAGAGATTTTCTTAAAATCTTTGAAAAAAATTCCTTGTATGAGTGTTAGAGTGAATAGATTAAAATATAGTTGTGATGAGTTTGAAGAACTTTTAAAAAAAATGAAGATAAAAATTATAAAGAGGATTGACACAATCTATTACATTGATTCTGGCGTAATATTATATACAGATGAGTTCAAGGATGGAAAAATAGTTGTGCAAGATGGTGCATCATATCTAGCTGGAAAACTATTAAATCCAAAAGAGAATGAGGTCATAGTAGATTGTTGTAGTGCCCCTGGAAGCAAAACAGCAGTGTTGGCTGAATTAATGAAAAATACTGGAAAAATCTATTCTTTAGACATCCATGAACATAAAATAAAACTAATTGATGAAAATATGAAAAAATTAGGTGTATCAAATGTATTAACCAAAAAACTTGATGCCAGAAATCTAAAAGAACAAGGAATAAAATTTGATAAAATTCTTGTGGATGTCCCATGTAGTGGTTTTGGTGTTTTAAGAAAAAAGCCAGAAGCATTATACAATAAAGATATTACCAACGTGGAAGAACTTGCAAATCTACAACTCGAAATATTGGAGAGTGTCTCTGAGTGTTTAAAAATTGGTGGAGAGTTAATCTATAGCACTTGTACAATTTTTAAAAAAGAGAATACTGATAATATCGAAAAGTTTTTGAATAAAAATAAAAATTTCTCTGTTATAAAAATAGAGATTCCAGAAAATATATCCGGTCAATTTGATAGATTTGGCGGTTTTTTAATTGACTTTACAGAGGATATTTTAGATAATTTTTATATAATAAAGCTTAGAAAGGATTTTTAATAGATGTTAGAAGAGTTAAAAGAGGCAAATGAGTATATATTGAAAAAGATTAAAGAGAAAGATTTTACAATATTACAGATAGAACAATTTGCAAAAGAAAATAATATTCCAATTATCACAAAAGAGGTTGCAAAATATCTCGAATTTTTAATTGAAAGTTATAATGTCAAGAAAGTTCTAGAGATTGGAACCGCAATCGGGTATTCTGGAGGTTTGATAGCTAAGATACTTGATAAAAACGGTGGAGATTTAACAACGATAGAGATTGATGAAAAAAGATATCATATCGCTCTCGAAAATTTTAGAAAAATGGGTATTGAAAAAAGAGTCAATGCTATATTAGGGGACGCAAGCGAAGTTCTAAAAAATCTAAACGAGATATATGATTTTGTTTTTATAGACGCCTCTAAAGGTCAATACAGAGATTTTTTTGATAATGCATACAGATTATTAAAGGAGAATGGAGTTATATTTATTGATAATATTATGTTTAGAGGATATCTATATAAAGAGTATCCAAAAAGATTTAAAACAATTGTGAGAAAGTTGGATGGGTTTATCGACCATCTATATGATAATTATAATTTTGTTTTACTTCCATTTGGAGATGGTATAGGGTTGGTATATAAAAGAGAAAAGTGCTGAAAATTTCAGCACTTTTTATATGGGCTATTAAAAATACAATAGCCTCTATTCTATTTTACTTTTTATCTATACTTGCTTGAAGAGCCCTAAATTTTCTCATAACCATTTCATTTCTATAATCCTCTTCAACTTTTCCTTTAATTTGGCTAAGAACAGCTTTTGTAAATGGAACGTTTTTTATTTTTTTATAGATAAAATAGTTATTATATTCCCCTGTAAAATATCCAACCTCTCCAACTTTAGCAGATAACAATTTTTTCACAAAATCCTTTTGTAATCGACTTGTATTTGCATTTATTCTATCTACTCTTCCAATAACAGTTATATCTGGATTCAATTTTTTCAATCCATCAAAAGTAACTTTTTTAGCTTTTAAATCAGCCACATATTTTTTCACATTTTTTACAGCTCTATCTGTAGTAACTTTTGAAGCTTTCGGTTCAATCAATATCTGACTAGCTACCACAACATCATTTTTTCTATCTTGGATATAAAGAATATGATTTCCATACTCTGTCTCAATAACTTTTGGATAGACTTTCCCAATCTCTCCCGTAAACGCTGCTTCATCAAAACTCTTTACCATGCTTCCTTTTTTGAATGGAGCAATTTTTCCACCATCTTTTCCATTTGGTGAATCAGAGTATTTTTTAGCCATCTCCGCAAAATTCTTTGGTGTAGTCTCTTTTAGAACTTTAGTAGCCTTATTTTTAGCTACTTTTCTATCGTCAGCACTAGGTTTAACATTTAGTATTGCCAAGTCTACATCTACATTTTGTGGTATATCATATCTTGCTCTATTTCTTTCAAAATATGCATTCAACTGCTCATCTGTAACTTTTACCTGATTATAAAAAGTTGTATAAATCTGAGGTACTGCTAACTTAATCTGCTTTTTTAATGGAAGTAGTTTATTTACTTTTACTCCCATTTTTTCAAACATAACTACAGATTTTATATCTCTTTCTATTTTTGATTTAGCTATTTTTTTAGCCTCATTCAAATCTTTTTTCTGTAGTGCTCCCAATGTTTCTAAAATCACATTATCATACTCAACGTTTGACACTTGTACTCCCTCATAAGTAAAAGCTACTGCTGGTAGGAAAGATTTTATCTCCTCATTAACAGATGTTATTTTCGCATTCTTCTTAGCTTCTGCCAATTTTAATTCTATAACTTCATTCAATCTCTTTTGTTTTAATGCTTCTACTATCTGATTTTTAACTTGAGCTAACGTTTTATCTTTGAAATAAGCTTTGTTATCACTATAATTTTTTGCTACCTCTTGTTCTGTTACAGTTATACTTGCTAAAAGAGTTCTATAATACTCCTGTATCATCAGGTTTCTTCTCAACTCATCTTTCAATGAATCCAATGTATATCCTTGTGCTGTTAAAAACTCATTAAACTGTTTCTCTCCTCCCAATCTCTCTTTTATCTTTCCTAACTGAGTATTCAACTCACTGTCAAAAGATTTTTTTACCGATTTTTCAGCAAGTTCAACCAACAGTTCACTTCCGATAATCCCATCCAATGTTATAGGATAAACAACATTTGGGTCAAACAGTTGTGCTCCATAAGATTTTACATAAATATCTTTTCCCTTTACCAAAGCTGTTTGAACAGTTTTTAGTTTCACAACTTTATCATTTACTTTAAATGCTACATCTTTATTATCCTGCTTATTAAAACATCCCGTTACAAACACAATCATAAATAAAACTGTTGTTATTATTCTCTTCATTATAGACTCCTTTTTTAAAACATTTAGTTTACCTTATACTTTTGTTCTATGGCTACTCTTCTCTTCAAAGTAATACTACCCCCAGTTTTATTACTCTTTTTAATCTCCTCTTTCTTATCTGGTATAATGTCTCCCTCCTCTACAATCAATTTATAATGATGGGTTCCTTTTCTTTTTCCTGTTGCTTTTATACTGTAATACCCGCTTTCAAACTTTTTTAAAACTATCTTCGCGGGAGATACTTTTACATTCCTATCTCCCTCTATCCTTAAATTATAACTTACCGTCCTATCTGGATTATTATTTGTCAATTTAAAAATTTTTTCCGCTGTCTCTCCGACTTTCATCTCCTTATTAAACTTTAACTCATCAATCTCAAAGGAAAAAACAACTGTTACACTTAAAAAATACAGTATCAATCTCTTCATTTTTTTCCTCCTATTGTTGATGGAAGTCCTGGTATTGTTGGTAGTGATCCCGGCACGCTCGTATACTCTTTAATTTCAAGATCCATCAATATTTCCCCTCTATAGTTGCCTGGAACTGTATCTGATTGAGTTTTTGCTGTTCCTGTAATTGTAAAGTAACGTTTATCAGAAAAGTATTCATGAATTTCCTCTTCATAATTCCCCCAAAATCCACTAGTATGCTTTCGTGCATTCATATTTGTCAAAAATATTTTTTCATTTTCTCCAGCACCAGCTTTTCCATTTAATGTTATTGCTCCTGTAGGGCTTTGTAATTTTCCACTGACCTCCATACCAGTCGTACCTACCCTAATTCCAACTACTGCATTAAAATCTATTGTTTCCCCTTGTACCATATCTGGAAGAATTATTTTATCATAACCAGGTATAAGGCTTAATCCTGATTCTTTTAAGTATAATTTTCCCCTGATTGTCCCAGTTTTATTATAAATTGTAAAATCTTTGTATTTTTGCCCAACAAGACCGGTATCAGAAAGTGCGTGAAGGTCATATGTAGTTTTTATTTCATAATCATACCCCTCTGCTGGAGAGGCTGTCACTCCATCCCAAACTAACTCTATTTCATTTACCATACCACCAGTAGTACTATTAGTACGCACTGTTATTCCATATTTATTAAGTCCATCATTTTTAACGCTTTTAGCTTCAGAAGAATTAACAGGAATAGTTACACTCCCCCTTCCTCCCGATTTATCAGATATAGTTATCGTATAGTTTCCTTTATCTACGTACGACGCCATACCTCCTGATTTACCATAGGTATCAATTGTTATTTTATGCGGTTTGGTTCTATGCGTAATAGTTATATCTCCTTCAGCAGACAGAGATTCTTCTGGATAGTGAAAAAAGTAAACTTTAGGTTCAGAAAACGCAGTATTTGTTGGAATTACCATAAATCTTATCCCACCAGCTATTGATGTTATCAGATCATACATCTGACTCGGTAATACATAAGGGGATGGTATATAGGAAGGTGTTGCTTTCATAGGAGCTTCTAACCCAGTTGCAGTTATTCGTCTATCTCCAGTTTCTACATTCCAATCCACTATTACATCTTCTACTTTTTTTGTACCTCCAAGTTTTGAAGAATCCAATTTAACATTAAAATTAGGATAACTTCCATCAGAACCATAATATTTAGCACTACTGCTTATCATTCCACCATCATAAACTAGAGGCACAACTTTTAAACCATTACTGAATAGAGAAGTGGAACCCGGATATTTTCCATTTATCATATATGGAACTCTATCTGTATAAGTCATTTCACCTTCCTTTTCCACTGGAATGTATATTACCTCTGGGGCTGTTTTGTTAGTATCATTTTCAAATAATGCATCCAATCTTGGTTCATAAGCTGGATGATACACCGTTACACCAGTAGGATAATTAATACTTCTTGTATTTATATCTACAGGCCGTCGCCACCCACCATTCGACTGAATATAGACATTTGATATAACTGGAACTATTTTATGCTCTCTAAATTGTTGTGCTGTTGCGCCACTCAAACTTTGCTCAGGTAATGCAGCTTGAAACAAATATCGTCCATTCTTTGTACCTTTTCCGCCCCATTTTATATCATTTGGATCTACCTTAAAAGATGTCTTTATTATATCAGTATTGGCATTATACTCTGTTTTCATCCAAATCTTGCTCAACGGATCTATTTCCCAGCCATCCGCAGTACTCATTCCTCCTGCAAAAACATCCCAATAATTTTCCATTCTATAAATCCCCTCCCCCTCATCTCTAAGTAAAGAGAACTCTAAAGATGAAGTCGGAGAGTCTGGTAACATCATGACCTTTTCCAAATTAGTAACTGTTACCTTATGTACAAGCTCCGCACCAGACAAAAAATTTATCATATTTTGAAATGTTGCAGGAACACTTATTTTCCCGGTATTTTGCGGTGCTTGCTCATCCTTTGTTAACTTTAAAAACAACTGACTATAATGTCTAAAAAAAGGAAGGTCCTCTCCATTGAATTGACCATTATCCCCATATGCAGTTGTTACCACTGTGCCGATATAAGCCTCCTTTTCATAGGGTGCATTCAACTTTATATTTGTAAAATTAGCAATTGAATTCCCATTTACGTTGTCTATCGTAAACTCAACCTCTGCTGTAAACTTGGTAAAATTTAACACAAAAGGTCCTTTTACTGTATAAACTTTCGGTACTACTAACTTTTCTTGCCAAAAATCATCTGGCGTAATCCCTAATAGAGTAGCTACATTATTAGGAGCTTCCCATACAAGTTTCATCGGTGGAAGTTTATTCATAGATGTTAGTTGACTAAAGAGTTTAGGACGCTCAACATCCTCAAGCTCATATATTCTGAGCTCCTCCCATCCATCATAAAAACCTCTAGGTAGATATCTATCAGGATCATTAGGCTCTGCATAAGCACCGTCGTAACCTGATAACGAATAATCAGTCTTTATGCTTGTTTGAAATGTTCTTTCTCCTCCTCCTAATTCAAGATACTGCAGTGTTTGAGTATAACCATATGTACCTTTTACAGTAACTTCAATACCGGGGGGGGTAGTACCCTGAATAACACCTGTTAATTCTCCATTTCTGAATATTCCTATATAAACAGGCTCACTTGTATCTACCTTTATCTCTTTGTAGCCCTCTTTCTCCAGTACCCTACTTGTAATCAACTCTTTTAACGTTTTAATATTCAGATTTTTATCAGTCAATCTCTCTAAAGTCTCTAAATCTTTTGCTACTACTATCTTTTCATCCACTACACTCTTAGTCTCTATCCCACTTGACTTATCATTATCAATTCTATAAACAGTTTGATTTTTTCTCTTCGACCTTGAAATTGGCTTTATCTTTTTTATATCAACTTTGTTTACTTTTATGCTCATCTTTGCACTCTCTCTATTCTTAGGAGCCTTTATTGTTTTTACTTCTCTCTCTGGATTCTCTGTTATTAAAGTATTTGGTACTTCATCCGCTCCAGCAAATAGAAAGACACAATTTAAAACTAAAAAAAACAAAACAATCTTCGTTTTTACTTTTTTCATAAATCCTTTCTCCTTATGAAAAAGTAAGAGAGATTCTCCCCCTTACTATTTATTTTTTATCCGCCCTTTTAACTTTAGCTTTAATATCGTTAAAAAATTCACTTTTTTCTCTTTCATCTCTCTCGGTATATTTATCTGTTTTACAACCAACCTAGCACTATAATCTCCATCTTTTGCACCCTTTTTGGGCGTAATTAAGATTTTTATCTCTTTTGATTCTAGGGGCTTTAAAAAGATGGTAGTGGGATATATCTCTATCCAATCCAACATACTATTTTTCTCACTCTCTTCTTCAAGATAGATTCTATATTTAACAGGTTTATTCAACCTATTATACAATCTAAACTTTCCATCAGCTCCGTGAGTTATATCCTTATCAAACTCTGCCGGATAGATATTTATATATCCCCATACTCTCATGCTCATTAGAATAAATATTACCACATATAGTTTTCTCATCTTACATCATCTTTAATATTTAATATCTCACCAGGCTCAAGTGTATTAAAATCCCTTTTCCACAGATTATCCTGTTTTATCTGTTCTACTATATCAGCTGTTTCTGTAAGGTTTGGATAGTTATCTCTAAATCTTCGAGCTATCCTAAATAGAGTATCTCCTCTTCGTACTACATATTTTTTAAAACTTAATTTACTATTTTCAAACTCATTTTCATTATCAGCTGAAACTCTTACATCTACCACCTGTCCTATTCTCAGATAACTTCCTTTTCTTATCTCCGGGTTGTCTAGGTAGATTTGTTTTACTACACTTGCTAAAGATTCACTATTCTCATAACCACTCTTAAATCTCTGTGCTATCTTAAATAGTGTATCTCCTCTTTGCACTATATACTTTTTCAAACTTGACCTACTACTCTCTGATTCCTCTCTACCACTAACCAGAACTCTTATATCTATTACCTGTCCTATCTCAAGAGTTGTCCCTTTTCTCATCTCTGGGTTATCCGAGTAGATTTGATTCACAACACTTGCCAAAGACTCACTATTATCATAGGCATCTTTATATCTTCGTGCTATTCCCATCAGAGTATCACCTTTTGAAACTATATATTTTATAAACTTTGGTTTTTCCTCCACTTTCGGCACTGGTGCTTCATCTATTTCAGCTGATAAAGCCTCATTTTTATTAGCTGGTCTTATCTTTATTCTAAGTTTATTATCCTTCTCCATTATATCTGCTTCCAATATCTGTGAATAAACAAGCGACACTATTATAAAATAACTAAACAATATCCTTTTCATTTGCTCTCCTTAACTTCCGTTTCTGGCTTTTTCTCATCAGACTCAGAAGAATTATCCACTATTATAGGTTTTCCATACTGTTCTACCACAATTGGAACATATCCGATATACTCCCCTTGTAAATCATCACCTGATATCAACTGACTATTTAAACTCGACCTTTTTATCAGAGCGTAGATTTTCACAATCTTTTTATCTCTAGTAAGTTTAAACTCCTTATCACTATCTTTCATGATATACTTCTCTATCTCTACCCATCTTTTTTTATTTGTCATCAAGCCTTTTTTAGGAAATCTAAAGATAAATTTTTTGTCCTTATCGTTCTCCAGATCATCAGAAAATATCTCTATAGCTCCCTGACCAACAACGCTGTCTCCAACCGCCTTTATATCCACTTCACCAAACCTGATTGGTTCTATAATTTTCAATCTAAGAGCAGAATAGGATAGATTCGTGATGATAATAGTTAAAAATAGAATTAAAACTCTCATAACTCATCTCCTTATTTATCTTTTTTTTCTGTTGTTTCTGCTGTATCTCCAACCTCAACAGTTATATAAACATCCTTTGTATGTTTTCCTGCCTTAGATATATTCTCTCCATATATCTTTACATAGTTATCTTTAACTATTCTTTCGTTGACATATTTAGGTGAGTGAATATACGTATCTGGTTTTCCGTCATTATCAATATCTATCACACTCTCACTATATTTGATAGAGTAGTAATCTTTTTTCTCCGGTGTCCTATTAAGCTCTATCTCAAAAGGTATCTCTTTCACTTGTTTTCCTATAACTGTAGCATCAATATCTATATCTGTTATAACCTCAAGTGGTATGTATAAATCAACTTTCGATTCCATCATAACTGTATAAGTGTGCTCTAGATATCTCAGTTCATTTCCCTCTAGATTTGGAACTCTCTCCTTTTTTATCTCTGGGATTGTGTAATCATCTTTAGTTTCTGGATTCGTCAATTCTGGTGGCAATGGGATAGGTGGTGTCAACTCTATCCCACTTCCATTGCTATTTCCATTATTGGCAGAGCTATTCCCATCATCAGCAGAAAACAAAAGAGTAGTAAGCATCAATAAACATATTATCACTCTTTTCATTCAGCACCTCCTGCTTTCGCCATTCTTTTTGCCATTCGTTTATCTGGTATCTCAATAGCAAAACTATTTCCAACCTTTAACGTGATTTTATTTCTGTTATCAATCTTAGAATAGTATAATTCAACTTGTTTTTTGATTGATTTTAGCTCATATTTTGTTCCAACATATGTAACCTCTACATAATAATCACTTGGGAAAAGTCCACTCATCTCAAATATACCTTCATTATCTGGAACAGTTGTTTCAATAACTTTACCATTTAAATCTTTAAGTTCAACAATCAAGTTATTTAAGAACTCCACTCTCTCATCTCCAACCAATCCAAGTTGCTCGTCAATCTCAACATATCCCGACAAAGATAGAAGAGGTTTTATCGGAACATATGCTTCAACCGTTGAAGTGAAACTACTTTTTACTTTTAATCTCTTATTTCCAACCGTTAATGATGGTTTTTTAACAACCACTTTCAAATCATATTCAATAGCATTTGCAATACCGTAGAACATACATGTTCCATTCTCATCAGTGGTTCCTGTCATATCAGATAATCCAACTGTTACACCTGGCAATACCTCTTCACCAAAGTCAAACTTATCATTATTATTTTCATCTACGAAAGTTACAACTTTTACCCTTGAACTGCTTGAACTATCAATATTTGCCAGTGGATTTCTCAAATCAATAACCTTGTTGACACCGATTGTATGGCTTGCTGACCCTTTATCATCAAATGAGTTTCCGATATTCAACCAATCTCTAAGTTTTAAATTAGCTGTCAAAGTGAACCTCTCTTTATTTACATTCGAATAGGAGATATCACCACTGAAATTAAACAATCCACCATAGTTACTATTGTACAACGATAATTTTGTCTCATATGTTTTTGCATCATCTGACAAAATTCCCTCTAATCTTACTGTAAAGTTTTGCCAACCACTATAATAGATACTTGCTGTATAATTTCCCTGTTTCTCATTCTCTATATCATAAGTTGTTCCAAAGTTAAATAGGAATGAGTTCCAACTATAATTAAGATTTAGCGTCGCATCTGAGTTTACTTCGCTCTTTCTTCCCTTTATCCTGTAATTTGTTTTATCCCAACTGTAACCTAAAGTCAGATAACTTGTGGAGTACTGTGCCTCAATACTGTGAGCATCCTCCTGTTCAAAAAACTCTCCATATCCATTATATTGATATATAAACTTAAACCATCTATAATTCAATTGCATTAAATAGTTATAATTATAGCTATCAAGTGTAGATACCTTTTTCGTTCCCGTTTCAGAGGCAACTGGAATCTCTTTATCATCTAAAGTAAAATTTCCTCCCGCATTAAGTGTATAAGCCAAGGAATAAATGTTTCCAGCATAGGTCAAATTCGCTCCAACTGTATTCAAATATTCAACTTTATTTTTTCCTTCCATTGAGGTCAATTCAGTCGGCATTCTTCCGTATGAAACTCCCATTGTCAAGTTGTCTGTAAGACCATAGTAGACGTTAGCATCTATATTAAATCTATCATAACTTTTATTTTCATTTACTGATAGCTTATATTCTACCTCATGCCTTTTTTGTTGATTGTAGTTATCCGTTGTTTTTATCTCACTCTCTGTAATCTTTCCATCTGGAGTATAGATTTTTAAAGTGTAGGTTTGGTCTGTTCTAATCAATGGATTTTTAAAACTTACCTTTCCATCTGTTTCATCTTGTATCTCTATTACCTGTCCCAAATATATAAGTTCTACTCTACTTCCAATAGGAACATCTCTACTGATAACTATCTCTCCACCATCATCATAGAAACTCTTATCCTTATAAAAATTAATACCAAAAGCTCTACCCTTTCCATATCTCGATGAAACTATATCCAAACTATGATACTTCCAAATATCAGTATATTTCAAACTGATGTTTCCAAGTTCATTATTTTTGATATCATAGTCTAAAGATATCTCCCCGTATAGCAATCCACCTTGATATCCTATTGATGAGCTCCAATCAGCTTTATACTTATCCTCTCCAGCTGTTTTTGAAAAATTTTGTGAGAAATTAAACTTAGCATAACCTAAATCAAACAAACCTCTTTTAGAGTTGTATATATAAACATCTTCATCCTTCTCGTAATTCAGTTTTTCCTGAGTTGCAAGAACAAGTGCTTCTATCTCTTTTGGCGTGTCAAAAGCAAGTCTAACAAACAGTTTCCTATCCTGTTTATTCATCTCAAAATAGCTTAAAAATATCTTTTTAAAACTCTCTTCGCTTATGTATAGCACACCATCCCTATATAATCCATCTTTTTCTAAGTCAATCTCTCTTTTTGTCAGACTATTCCCTAAATATACTACTAATCTTTTATCTTTCTCTTCATAATTCACGAATCCTATATAATCAAAGAACTCTTTTATTGGAAAATAAGTTTTTCCATTTTCATTTATTATTTTATACTTTCTTGAAACAAGTTTTGAATTTATTGATAAACTATAATATGATAATCTCTCATTTGATATTCCCAATAAATCATTTTTCAAAATCTCATAATCTTCTTCAGAAATCAAATTCTGCTCTTTTAGATCTTTTAATTTCTGCAATTCAAGCTCTTGCTCTTGTGCAAAAAGAAGTATTAGATTTATAAAAAATATTAATATTATTTTTCTCTTCATGCACATTCTCCCCATAATTTTATAATTCTATTAACTTAAAACAGGAGCTTTTTTATACCAATATTAGAATAAAAAATATTAAGCTCTCCGCTCCTCCATCCGAGTTAATAAATTTATTTTTCAAGGAAAGGTAGAGAGAAAAATTCCTCTACCTCTTGTTTTTATTTCAAGTACAAAGAAATATATTATTTTTCTGCTGATATTTTTAATGATACACTATTATCTGAGTATGACCCTGCTGTTCCTGTTGGTGCTGTTAATGTAACATTTAAATTTCCTGTTACTGGGTCTGCTGATTTTGCTGCTGGTGCTGTTAGTGAAATCCCTGTAATATCATAAGCTATTGACCCATCAGTAAGTACTATTGATGTTGCATTTGCCGCTACAGGTGCTCCATTTTGTGATAATCCCCCATAGATTTTTGCTTCTTTCGATACTCCAGTTGTTCCATCTATTACTTTGGCTGTATACTTTGCTGTTGCTTTTACTGTTTCTTCAAAAACTGCATCTGGTAATATAAATCTGAATGCTGTTCCGTTTGGTGTATCTGAGTTATCAAATGTAACTACTAATCTGTCTACTGTATTACTTATTACTTTTCCTTCTACAGTTATTGGGATATTTGCTGATGTTGCTCCTGCTGCTTTCATTTCCTCAATTACTTGTCCTGTCGCTCCAAATGCTGTTGTTGCTAATGTTGCTAATGCTGTTACTAAAAATAATTTTTTCATAATGAAAATCCTCCTAAATTTATAATTTTTTATATATTAATGAGCTTTCACTCAGTTAATATCAACCTCAATTTCTAAATTCACTATCCAATCAACTTTTATAAATCATACAACTATTTTTTCCACGGATTTTTTCACAGCCTATCCTTGTTTCTATTCTCCCAATAATATGCCCTTTTCAATTATTATTATCTTTATCTATTATCTCTCTTTATTTTTACTGGGATAACTATTTTTGTTACTCCCAGTTCTCACGTCTGTCTTTTATCTTTAACTTATAACACTTTTTTCTCTAAATCTCTTTCACTTAAAAACTATTGCCATCCATCTTTCTCTCTTGCCACTTTATATACTTTCATACCCTCTGGTCCAAATCTATAAAGGTCTATTCTTTTTACAGTGTCAATACCGCTTACATTCGGCACTTTCACTTTTACTCTCTTTCTTTCACCAGCTTTTAATGTTCCCAATCTAGTACTTGTTAGATATTTATCTGTTCCATTGTAAAAAGCTATTCCAAAATCTATAGTTGCATAGCTCGTATTCTCCATCTGAGCTTCAAAAAACACTGACTTTTTATCCTCTGATTTTGTGAACTTTACACCTCTGAATTTTATCTCCTTTTGGAAATCAACCTCTCCCACATAACCATACATTCTAACCTCTGGTGCAACATTTATTGTCGTAGCTGATGTGACAAGTTTCCCGTCTGATTTTTTTGCTAACACTGGAATTGATATCGGTGTTACCTTAAAGAAAAAGTCATACTCTCCTTTTTCTGCTGTTTGTGGTGCTACTCCAAATAGTTTTACTTTAGCTTTACTCAATGGCATAACAGTTATTACTTTTGGTTGTACCTCCACATATTTTGAACCATCATTTTTTTTACCTTTTCCGATACTTACTCTGTACATCTGTTTCTCTGTTGTTTTATTTATCAAAGCGACCTCGTTATACCCTTCAGCATCTAATCTCTCATTAAAATCAAGATTTTCTATTTCAATAGCATATATAAGTCCCGTAAGAACTAAAAACATACTAAATATCCATTTTTTTAATCTCATCTCTTTCTCCTTATGAGTTAATTCCTCTATATCAATGAAACTCTACCTTTTGGCAACAAATTCATATACACATCATAGATTTCAGCACAACACTCTAACTTATACCTATCTAAAATCTCATCCTCATTCCAAAGCTCCACTATATAGAAATCATCCTTACTCTCGAAAGTAATATCATTTACGTTATAAATCACAATTCCTTCTCTTTCTAAAGTCAAATAATGAGTTCTAAACTTTGAACCTCTCCCTAGCTCTTGTTCCTTAGAATTTTTTAATACAACCTGAAAGCAATTATCTTTCTCTTCAAAATCATCCAAAATAGTCATTATACCTACGCTTTTTTTTACTGGAAACTGCTCACAATACACTTTCGTTGTCAGTTGAAGATTAGTCGGCGATAAAAGCATATTATTTATATTCATTCTATCTCCCATCATTCTGGCTTTTATCTTCATTCTCTCACCTCCCTTTTTTCATCTCTAGCTATTGTTTTTTCTTCCTCAACCTGATTTTCTCTTCTATGATAAGAATATTCATTAAAATCTCACTTTTTTAAATACCATTAATTCTTATATCTCTTTCTGTGATATTCTAAAATTTCGTTTCAGTATTAAAAATTGAAAAATCTCTCTCATCTTATTCCATTTCATTTTAATTACTTGAACATCAGTAACAGTTTCCTTGTTGCCTCTTTTATATCCTCTTTATTCTCATATTTTTGTTTGTAATACTCTGAAAAATAATCTCCATCATGTGAAAAATCATTCTCATAACCCTTTATCGCAGCTATTACCTCATCCTCTGTCAGTTCTCTTCCCAAATACTTTATAGTTAAAAGCATTCTAAGTTTTATCATAACCATTGAAATCGTGGTTTTAAACATAAAATACTCTGAATTATCATATATCTCCTTATTGAAGATGTAACATTGAAAATATCTTTGAAGAATCTTATCCCATTTGCTATTCCACAATGCTTTTAACTCTTTTAATCTTTCTGAATATAGATTATATCCTGACCAGCTCAAAAACTTTCTATCTTTCTTTATATCTCCACTCAGAGATGTTATCTTTAAAAGACTTCTATAATATTCCGCCACTGACTCACTTCTTTCTGATTTCTTCATAATAGCCTTTATAATCTCATCTACCAAATATTCCTCTGTATATGGATTTTCTATTGTAAAATCATCCAGTCCCTCAATAACCTCTTTAAAATTGCACTCCCTAACATCTGCTACATTCTCCAAACCAGCTAATATTCTTTCTAGATAGCTTAATTTAGTAAATAAATCTTTCTCTTGATTTAAAATCTCAATTGCCATCTCCTCTACCTCATAATATCTTGAGTTCACAGCTGTTTTAAGATTGTTTTCTGGAATTATAAAAGAAATATCTCTTGGAGTCATAAAGAAATAATCCTCTTTTTTTATTTTTTTTATACTTACTTTTTCATCCGTAAGTAAAAGTTTTGCCACTGAGCCACAGGAAAATCCTAATCCTATTTCCATTCCTCTACTTGTCAGCCTCATATTTCTTGGATAAATTTTACAAGTATCACTCAAACACTCCCATCCAAAATCTCTATGAATCCTGCATTTTATATCATCTGTGATAAATTTACAATATTTGCCGTCGAATTTGACTACATAGTTTCCATTTTCATTCTGCTCTATATATGTTGACACATCCTCTTTATTCTCTTCCAATCTTTCCTTTACTGCTTGATAGGATTTCTCATCAATATCTATTCTCCACTTACTTTCACAACATTCACCACACATTGAGCATCTAAATTTTTCTAAAATATTTGGAATCAACACATATCTATAATCTTTAATATCCATTAATCTATGCTATTTTTATAGCTTCCTCCTTGTAATCTTACTATTTTCTAGTTTCCAAATCTCTATATCTATTTTTCATAACCTCTTATAATCTTTCACAACACAAAACTTCTAATAATTTCTTAGTGCCTCAAAACTCTTACTATTTTTACTGAATTGATACTCCTTTATTTATGCACTCCCCCAAGCGGGGAGCGTATATCCTCGATTATTCAAGGATATACAGCTTTAATCTCTATTTCGTATCTTTTGTCTTGTCTTTATTTTGGAACTTCGCTTTTAAAGAACTAAAGAATGATGTTAATTCATCTTTTATCTGTTCTTTTTTCTCTCCACTAAGTTCTTTTGCTTTCGCTGATGCCACATCTCCATTTACAGCTTTTTCTCCTCCTGGAGCTGGAAGGTTTGGTTTTCCTTGTCCACCTTCTAATGAACCTGAGAAATCGTTATCTCCAGGATCTACTGTTGGTTTTTTATTTTTATCTATTTCATCATATACCTCTCCTAATTCTTGGTCTACATCCAGATATCCTCCACTTACTGTTGGTTTTACAACAGGTCTTTTTGGAATCTCTGGCGCTTGATTCTTAGCTGGTCTATTATGAATAGGTCTATTAGGTCTCCTAATTGGATCAATATCCTCTTCATCGTCATTTTCTCTATCATCATCTGGTCTTACTACAGTATCTGAATCGTCATCCACTGGTCTATTTGGTCTCACTGCTGAATCATCTGAATCAGTGTCTACTGGTTTATTAGGTCTTGATGTCTCATATGAATCATCATATGTTGGTTTTGACGGTGTTATATAATCTGAGCCTGTGTTCTGTGGTCGTTTATGTCCAGTTGGGTAATATTGTGCATCAATTAACTCTTTCGTATAAGGGTCAAAAGTAGCACCACTTAAATAGTACTCATTTCCGTCTTTATCATATATTATATAAGCCGGTTTATTGTTACTTACTCCATCAGATGGTCTATAGTATATTCCTCCATCTACAAAATCTGATCCTCTATTTGGTATCGGTGCAAGATAACCATTTAAAAGAGAACTGTCTAGATCTCCATTATAATTTTCGCCTATAAATCCATTTGTAAACCCATCGCTAGAAGTACCATTTGATTTATTTGGATAATATCTATCCAGATACTCTTTATAAGAACCCGAAGCATAATATTCCGAATCTCCATATGTTGGAATTTTACCTCCATCATAATATGAATCGCCAACGTAATTTTCGTTAGATTTAGACGCTGAAGGATAATATGAACCGTATCCTTCATTATATGAATCGCCAACGTAATTTTCGTTAGATTTAGACGCTGAAGGATTGTATTCTGCCCCTGAAGTAGTTATATTTCCTCGTACTGGCTCATTAGAGTCATATTCAATTTTCACATTTTTACTTGTATCTATTGTTACTTTTTTTCCATCTGTTGTATCACTTACTGGTTTGTTTGGCGCTGGTACATCCGAATCAGCTCCTGATGTTGGTTTACTTGATACTGAATTGTTACCATTAACCATATTATTAACTTCTCCAAATCCACCATCAGTTCCAACATGTCCAACATGCTTTACATTTGTTGGTGATGATATCTCCATATTATCTGAACTTGAATTATTTTTATGTAACTTATCTTTTAAGTTTCCTACTCCATTTTGGATTTTATCTTTGAAGCTGCTTGCACCACTCTTTATTGCTCCACCTACAGCAACTGCTCCATCTTTTATTCCTTCTGCTGCTTTAACTGTTATGTCTTTTACTTTTCCTGGTGTACTTGCAATATCATGTCCAGCCTTTTTGAATCCTCCTTTGATTCCTTGTCCTACCTCTTTGTAGTAGTCTTTTGAACCTAGGTTTTTAAATTGCTGTCCTGTTTGTTTCCATCCATCTTTTGTTGTAACTTTTTTCGCATTGTTCTTTATGTTAGCTGCTGTTCCTGTTACTCCTTTCTTAGTCACTGGAGCTCCAAATCCGAAGTTTCCGCCTTTCATTTTTTTATGCGTATCTGTTGTCAGACTATTTTCTAGGTCTGTATTTACTCCTGATGGTAAATCTTTTATCGAACCATCTGTTCCTGTTATTGTTATTCCTCCGATAGTTGCTTTAGCTGTTGTATCTCTATCTAACTGGTCAGCTACACTTCCATAGATTCCCAAGTTAGCTCCTCCAGCTCCTCCTCCGACAGAGACTCCTCCAGAACCTCCACCAGTTTTCTCATTTGCAACTACATCTTTAACATTAACTTTTCCTCCAACAGCTAAACTTCCTTCTCCTTTCGTTGAACCAATAGCTCCTCCTGTTAAGTTCATATCACCTTTTACTGTTCCATTTAAGCTACCATTAGCAATGATTCCACTTTGTTGCCCAATTAACTCACTATCTTCCCAAGTATTACCATAACCAACGTTAACTCCTCCTCCAACAGGTCCCATTGTATCCACACCAACACTCACACTAGCTCCGAAATTTACATCTTTACTAGTTGAGGTTTTCTTATCTTTTACTGTTTCTATATTTAGACTTCCACCAATATCAAGATTTACATTATCTCCATTGACATTTCCACCTTTAATATTTGTGTCTCCTCCAGATTTAAGAGCAATATTTCCTCCAACTATCTCACTATTTGTATGAGTTAATGAGCTACTATCTCCCCAAGCATAGCTATTATTTACTGAAGCCCCTACTGAGACTCCTCCACCTGTCAGACCAACTCCTGCATACCCATTAACTCCTAGTTCAAAACTATTACTAGTGAATGAACTTTCCTCTGTTTTCTTAGCAGCTGTTATATTTATATCTTTTGCAGCATCCAAACTGATACTTCCATCGTTAACCCACTCATCAACCTCATTTCCGTCTTTATCTTTTACTTTATTTCCAGTTGTGTGTCCAGCTTTCATTTTAACACCAGCTAAGTTGATATCACTCTCTGTGGCTGTAATACTAATATTTTTAGCTGTTAACTCTATTGTGTTCTCCTCTGAAGTTTTTGTTTTGCTCCAGTTATTTGTTTGAACAAAAGAGACTCCCGCACTTCCAGTTATTGCATCTCCCAGAACTGTATTCATCGCAGCTCCTACAACTTGTGCACCAACTAATCCAATTTGGTCTCCAACTGCACCTACTGCATTTTCCGCTCTATTTGCAGCTTCTATTCCAAGATTTCCCCAGCTTGCTGCCGCACTCTGACCTGCTGCCCACAATTTAAGTCCTGTACTGCTCTCTTTTGTTTCACTTTCATGTTCATCCACATATTTTGATGTTTCAACTTTTTTAGCTTTAATTGCAAGATTTTCTGAGGCGGTCATATTTACTCCACCGATATCAGCTGTATTTCCAGCATTAATAGATATATTGTTTCCAGATAGATTTGATTCTGTCCAAGTTGTAGATTTATCATGTTGTGAAAAATGGCTTGTTCCAATTGTAACCTCTGTTCTTGCAAGGTCGTCCTGTTGTAGTTTTCCTTTTCCACCAGCGACAACATTTTTAAAGTTTTCTCCGTATTGTCCTGATAATCCAGCTTCAGCACTACTACTTACAATTCCTGATGTATATTTCTCATAGTGTTGTTCCACTTCATTTTTTCCAGCTTCAAATTTGATATCACCAGCTGCATCCATCGAAACATCTCCCAATGACGCCAGATTACTTCCAACAACTTTGACATTTCCTTTGTTAGCTTTTATGTCTATATCTCCCATCGACACAATATTCGAACCTTTTGAAAATGCTCCTTTTATCTCAGTCGTTTCTTTTTCGTATCCAATAACCTGATTCATAATCTTCTCTTCATACACTTGTGTCAGATCTTTTCCATCTAGTATCTCTACATTCTCTCCGGCTTCAATTGATATTCCATTGCTTGCTTTACTCTTATCCTCATTGTTTTCAGATATCAAATTACTTCCTTGGATTGTTACATTTTTATCTGATTTGATTACTATACTTTCACCTTTTAATACGCTACCTGTCGATACTGATGTAACAGTTTCTGTATAACCAGATGTCCAATCCTCTCTTGCAACACCATTATTTTGCTCTTTCTCTTGTTTTATCATCTCTTTTATATCGCCAGTCGCACTACTTTGTACTAGATTTAAATCTCCTATATTTACATTTCCCTTAGCTGTGATATTGACCTCTCCAGCTTTTGCACCTAACTCTTCTAATAACTCTGCACCATCTTTTTCAGTATCTGTAGGTCCTTTTTTTCCTGCTTTAAATATAAGATTTTTATAATAATCTACATCTTTTACTACTTCTGGCTCTTTTGTTTCTGCCTTGTTCTCTGTTTCTACTCCATCAGTTGAATCTGAAACTGTTTCCTCTGACACTGGCTCCTCTACATGATGTCCATTTGCCTGTAGTACTCCACCTTTCATTGTAAAATCGTTACCCGCGTTTATTACCATTCCACTTTCCGCAATTATTCCAGCAGCATTTTTTATTACTTGGTCTCCATCTTCGTCACTTGTAACACCACTTACAATCTCAATATCGTTTCCAGCATCAACGATAACAACATCCGCTTTTACATTACCACCTTTCATTATAATGTCATTTTTTGCATTCAAAGCAACATGTCCACCGTTACTTGCTTGAATACCCCCAGGAACATTGGCATTACTGTTATTTATTATATCCTTTTCAGATACAATTATTACACTTCCTCCGCCTGCTCCAGTTCCAGCTGTTATACTTCCCGTTGAGTTTACAACATTTGTAGCATCAATTGTAACATTTCCTTCAGCTTTTATTATGGAACCTGTTGCCACATCATATTTTCCAGAGTTAGCTATCTTAACTCTTGATTCTTTTCCAAAATACACTTGAGGCACTAAAACTGTGTGTTTCTCTCCATCTACCTCAACCTCCATCTCAACATACCAGATAATATCTTTCTCTAGATTATTTATCTGTTCAGCCGTAAGAGGTTTTCCTACTTCCAGTCCTAACTCTTTTTGAGCCTCTGTTGCTGCATTCAACATCTCTCTCATATTATCGTAAGAAACACTACCCGTATAGTTTAATCCCTGTTGAATTGTTTTCTCTATAAGTTGTTTTTGATATGCACTATCTCCAATAACTGTTGTAGGCTTATCTGGATTGTATCCCATATCCTCAAAGAATTTTCCTGAGTTGATATAGTCATCCTGGTCCATAAATCCGACATTGTCTCCAAAAAGATGATTAATATTTTTATTCGGATCAGGCTCATTTTTTATAAAAATCCCACTATTTCCTTGAGGTATATCGATAAAGATAATTGAGCTAATAGTTCCCGCTGCAGCTATTGAACCTCCTGTTCCCATAGAGGAATCAATTTTTACTTCTTCCCCATCTATGATAATCGTTACTACTCCAGTTTGAATCTCTGGTTTATTTACAATCTTAATTGAGTCAGTTTCCAATACCTCATTTGGATTTTTAAACTTAATATCTAAATCTGCTACAGACCCTTCTACAGTATGACCACCAATAGTTATATCTGTTGTTTTTCCAGAATTAGTTTCTCCTCCTAAGTTTTCAAGTACTCCGCCTGAATGATTAAAGTTTTTACCTGCAGCTATCTGTGCATTTCCATTTGTTGCATAAAAAGGAATCTTGCTACTTACATCCATTTTCCCAACCGGTACCACATTGTAAGTCATCCAATCTGGTCCTAATACAACATTTAATACTCTTTTTAACTCTGGATTCTTATCTGCTAGTTGTTTTAAGGCTTTTGTGTAACCTTTACAATTATCATCTCCAAGTCTATTCCCAGCTGTACTCATTGCACCAAGAAGAGAACCTTCATAATTAGTACCCCCATTTAGATGAAGTCCAGCTCCTAAGGTTTTAGTTTCCCAACTAAGTTTAACTTTAACTAATGATAAATATTTTTCAACTGTCATCTCAGTATATCCAGTCTCATTTCTCAAATCCCCTGTTATTATTACATTCCCATTACCTGACATCATCCCAGCAGTATTTGTAACTTTAGATTTTGAACCCTTACCATCTTTACCGTTTATTGTAAGATTTCCTTGAGTTACAATTGTCGCTTTATCCTCTACTCTTAAATCCACTTCAATCTTAGGAAGCCATATTTCTACTTTATGATACATATCAAAGCCTGCTTTCCAACTCCAACCTTCTGCCTTACCTACATATTGCTCTCCAGTTACCTTATAACCTTCTCCCTCCACTCTACTTCTATTCTCTACAGTGTTGGCGTTTATAGTTATATCTTTTTTAGCTTGTATTGTTCCAGCATCATTTGTCAAACTTTCAGCTGTTAAAGTCATACTACCTTGAGCGATAATTGAAGCTTTAAGTTTATTCCAGATTTTTTCTGTCGCTTCCAATACTAAATCCGCATTAGAATATATTGTAGTAGCTACTTCATTGATAATATTTTTTGCAACTATAAGTAGATTATCCCTTGCCAAAAGCATCCCTTTATTTACTAAATCCTCTTTAGCTTCTATCTCTGCCTTTCCAAAAAACTGATTTCTCTTATCAATTGTTATACCAGTATCACTATCTATATCTGTCTTATTAGAAGTGAATTTCGCACCATTAAGAAGCACTTCATTTTTACCAACTATGTTGATACCAGTAGTATTTTGAGCTCCAACAGTTCCTGCAACCTGAACTTTATTTGCTGTTATATCGATAGTTTCTCCAACTAATTGTGCACTTTTATTTTGTAAAAACTGTTCAACTATTATATCAATATCTCCAATAGCGGTCATATTACCATCGCTGAAAAGATCTTTTATATCTATTGTGATACCACTGGCGGAAGTAAGTTTCCCTTTATTGTAGAAAACCATATCTTTTCCTGTCACATCAATCTTTGTACCAGATTTAAGCTCTCCATCCTTTTCATTTTGAGCTGTTCCACTTCCGGTAAGAGTTACTCCTCCAACTCCCTCAATATATCCACTATTAGTGAATAATCCATCATTTAAAATCACATCAAAAGTTCCAACTGCGTTTACCTCACCACTGTTACCTACATTCTTACCCTCTATCTCAAAATTACTTCCTGCAGTAATCTTTCCAGCATTATCAAAGGTTGTACCTTTAATATTTATATCTCCTCGTCCTCCTAATGTTGCTCCCTCTTTATTTGCAACACTATCTACATTAAGAACCAATCCTCCAGTACTATTAATAGAGTTTTGGTTATCCAACTTGTTAGCATTTATATTAGTGGTTCCACTTATTCCCAAGTTACTTTTATTTGTTATGTCTACATCTTGAAGTTTTCCATCTCTGTTGATTGTCAAATCACTACCAACAGTAACTTTACCGTCAAAAACTATCCCAGAAGCATTTATCTCTAAGCCTTCTCCTGTTTTCGTTTCTCCAGACATATCAACACTTCCAGCATTAATCGTAGCATTTTTCCCTACTTCAAAATTCTGTAAAGTTTTAAAAAATTCATCTATATTTGCCGAAAAATCTTGTCCTATATTCAATCCAGTTCCAGTAAAATTATTTCCTGTAACAGATAAATCTCCAATTACCGTCATATTTTCTAAATTGACGTTCTCTCCTTTAATCGTTCCACTCTCGCCTACAGAAGAAAGTGCACCAATATTTATTGTTTTTCCGTCAACATTTAGTCCCTTTGTTGTAATATAACTCAGGTCTTTAATAGCCATGATTTTTGCTTTATACCCATTTTGTTCCTCAATTATCTTTTGTTGCTCTTGTATTTTTCCTTGTAATTCAGCTCTTTTCACCGGGTTTGTTTCAGTTTTCAAAAGTTCTTCCAATCTTTTTTTCTCATCTGTTGCTTTATCAAACGCTTGAGGACTATATTTATCTGCTATCTGTGCAAATTCTTTCAACGCTTCCTCTGAAGCTAGTACGGAATTAAGTGTTTCAGCACTTATATTCAACATATCACCTGAAGTTATTTTCCCCTCATTATCTAAAGTTTCGGCTTTCAAACTCATATCTTTTCCAGCACTCAAAATCCCTTTATTTAATAAGTTTTTATCCGTTGTTACTTGTATATTCCCAGTTGCTACAACTGTAGCATCCGCTTGGTTTGTTACATTTTCTGCTGTTATCTCTAAATCTTTTCCTGAAGTTATCACACTGTCATTTATCAAATTCCCAGCATTAATCTTTAAATTTCCTGCCCCTTCATTTTCCCCAGCTTTTAAAACACCTTTATTTACAACATCTTTACCAGTTACATTCATTGTTTGTTTAGCTTGAACATCCGTATTTAACTCAACTTTATTGTCCGCTTTTATGCTTACATCAGTGGCTCCTATTGTATTCTGTTCATCCCTGTTCTCCACTTTATGAGTTCCATCTATTGTTTTAAAATCATTTCCTGCTTCAATATTAATAGTTTTATCAGCATAAAGGTGCCCTACTTCGATATCCCCTGCACTATTAATACTGATATCTTTACTTGAGGATACTATCCCTTCATGTCTTACTCCGACACCTTCTGTTGTACTTATCAATCTGATATTTTGTCCATACATTGAACCTAACCCTGTCGCTGTAATTCCATATTTTTGGTCAGCACTCGCCTTTTCATTTCCAATTCTTTCATATGATGTAACTTGACCATTCTTCACTGTGGCTCTATTTTGCCCAGCCAATAATGTTATATTTGGATCTGTGTTGTTCCCTTCATACTGTGCTTTTGCTATCTGCCCTTGAAGGTCTATTGTTTGAGAGATTAAATTGAAATAGTCTCCTGATGTTCCAACTCCTCCCTCTCCAACAGTGATATTACCTTTTGTTACATCAAAATTTATTGTCGAATTATTAACAGTTGGTCTACCTGTTGTCAGCGTTACGCCACTTGTGTTAATAAATCCTCCTCCATTTATTGTTATCCCATTCTCATTCGCTACGATAAAATCCGCTTTTGTTCCTGCAACCTCTACCATCCCGCCTATCGTTGTCTGAGACCCTGTTACCTCATTTAAAATTGCGTTGGCAGCATTTCCACCTTTTAAGTTAGGGTTAAATGATACTATCCCTCCAAGTGATGAACTGTATCCTGTATCAGTTGCATTGTTGTTGAAGATAAGCCCATCTGTTCCAACACTTAAATCAATAAACTTATTATGAGAAATTCCACCTTGATTTGGTTTTACTATGTTTACTACATCCTTTCCATTCTCACTTTTACTTGTGTTAAGACCATTCTGCCCTGGAGCGACATTGATTACATTATTTTTTCTCGGTCTTAAGTCCCTAGCCAGAATCTCAAAATCCAAAAATTCACCTATCTCTCCCGTAATTAAATAAGCTACAATTAAACTCAACGTTATACTTCGCCTATTCTTTAAGTTGTGTTTCAGCATTTTTTCATTCAACTTAAAATAATTCATAAAATCTTCCCCCTTTCCTCTATTCTTATATCATTACCCCTAAAATCTATAACTAAAATTACATGTTATAGCTAAAATTTAAATAGACTGGATTGTCCTCTTTTGGCATCCCATCCGCCCATTTTAACGGAATTCCATATGTAATACTTCCACTCAATCCATATATATAAAACTTAAGTCCTATCGCCATTCCCATTATAAAATCCGATGTTGGAAGGTCCATATCCCTTGAAACTCCCATATCAAAACCTATAAACGGCGTGAACATTTTAACAAACCTATTCATATCCTCTGACCACATATAACTCAATGTATTGTTCATATATATTCCCTTATTTCCTGCAACTGAACTCTCTTTGAATCCTCTTACCGTATACTCATCCCCCATTGTGAACTGATTTGCAGACAGTAACCTATCATCCGAATAGGCTCCTCCTATCTTTAAACCATACTGGAGTTGCTGAGTTACAATAGAAAACATTCTTCGCCAGTCCAAACTGAAATTAATCTTGTTATACTCATTTTTATATGCTCCTGGCGGCAGAACCTTAGGGTCTCCCTGTCCTCCAAACCACGGAACACCTCTTTCATACTCAATCATTCCAAAAGTAGTTCCACCAAATAATTTTGTCGTGTGGTCAATTCCAACTTTAAAAGTCGTATATTTTTTTGTATTTACACTCAAAGTAATTCCATTGAAGCTGTTATAGTTATTCTTCAATATAAGTTCAGTATTAAATGTTGTTTTTGTAACTTTACTTCTATAAAGAACCCTTTTTAACTTAAATTTATGTTTTTCACTCTTGCTCTTCGATACATAGGCTCCTAAATCACTCTTAGTGGTGTTCACATTATCCCCCAAGTTATAACCATAACTTAGATTCCAATATCCCAATGATAACGAGTAACCTATATCATAGTTTGATTCTTTATCTTCCTCTCTATTTTTACTAAGTCTCTCTATGTAGTTTAAAGACAAGTTGTCATTTATTCCGAGAATATTATCTTGTGAAAAATTTACATTTAATTTAGCAACCCCTTTGTCCTCTGTTCCACTATTGTCAATTCCCATTCCAAAACCGGTTGCTCTGTAGCTCTCCTCTATTATGATGTCTGAATATCCATATTCCTCAGTTGGAGTAACCTCTGTCACATTGTTATTTCCACCTATATTCATATTCTCCAGCCCCTGATCCATATCCTGCGTTGTCAATAACTTCCCCTTTGAGGTCGGAAATGCCATGCCGATTTTCAAATTTTCTAGAGCTGTCTTCTTCCTATCGAGATAGTTTATATCCCTTAATCTTCCCTCTTTAACCTCATAAATCAACTCTCCTTTTTTTACATTTCCCGATTTTATCGTTACCAGCGTTGTCATATAACCTTTTTTTAAATAATAATTGGACAGTTCCGAAAGAAGTTCATATATCTCTTTTTTTCCCAACTCTTCGGTCAGATATTTAGAGACTATCTTTTTTATCGCTCTCTTTCTCACTGGCTTTCCATCCGGCGTCAGAACTTCAATAGTATTAAACTTATATTTTTCTCCTTCTGGAATATCTATTTTCTCCTCTTTTTCCTGTACAGTCGTAGCTTTATCCGGATATTCCAACTGTTTATTTATATACTCTTGTTGTTTCCTTAACTCCAATAATCTTTGTGTTTCCTCAATCTGTTTAAATGGGTCTCTAGCTGCAAAGACATATGAACTAACTCCTAGAACTAAAAATAATCTTTTCATTTTACTTTCCTTTCATATTTCAAATATTCCTACAAAACTAGTACCCCTCCCATTTTTTCTAATCCGCTATAAAAGTCGCTTCTATTCTTCTATTTGCTTCTCTATTTACTAAACTATCATTGTCGAATTTATACTCTGTCTTTATTGTCTCTACAGGGTCTATTTTCTTTATCTCTTTATTCTCATCTAAACCACTTGTCTCAAGCTCCTCTACCACACTCTCTAACCTCATCTCTGCCAATTCTACATTTAACTTTTCGCTTCCAGTATCGTCAGAATATGCTCTTAGCTCTAAAACTCCGCTTCTTTCATCCTGATTTATTTTTTCAACAAACTTCTTAACTCTCTCTCTATTTCTCTCATTCAACTCAGTTTGATAAGCAACATACCCACTAGCTATCTCCTCTTTTTCTATAGCCTCAGGTGCTCTCTCTATCTCCGGTGCTGGTGTCTCAACTGGTGGTTTTAATTCAGACTCTTCAAAAGATTTTCCGAATACATACCCAAGCTTCAATCCAATCATTGGATATTTTTTATCATCTTTTTTGTCCTTTAATCTAAGTATCTCTCCCAATAGTTGTATATTTAAACTTCCAATCCTTTTTTCTATACCAAATGCACCATAATAACTTGGCTTATAATTGATTGGAGAGGCTCCTCCAGCTCTAAATACAAGAGAGTAATAATGTCCTATTTTTCTTTTTCCAACAACATAATAGGTGTAAATCTCATCCAATCCATCTATAAATTCATACTCATCCTCTATTTTTCCCTCTACTCCTACACCTAAACTGTATATCTTTCCTTGATGATATATCTCAAGTCCATAGTCAATAGGTACTTTATATCTCTCAGAGTATCTTTTCCCGCCATACCATTTCATCGGTGTAATACCAATTTTCAACTCATAATTTAAATTTATTCTCTCTTTTTCCTCTGATGCAAAACTACTACCTACAACTAAGAGAAATAAAACAACTATCTGTTTTATCATCCTCATCTAAAAACCTCTTCTTTCATTAGTATCTATTAAAGTTTATTCAAATATTCTTACCTCAACTCTTCTATTTTTTGCTCTTCCTTCTCTAGTCGCATTTGATGCTATTGGCTCATTAGGTCCTTTTCCCTCCATCTCCATCACTACATCAAACGCATCCTCATTTAATAAAGATTTCAAGTATTTTCCTACTACCTCAGCTCTTTTCTTAGATAAGTTAATATTATATTTTAATTTTCCTGTACTATCTGTATGTCCTACTATCGCTATTACAACATCTTTATTTCTCTCATTAATCTCATCAGCAATAGTTTTTATTTTCTCCTTATCCTCTTTTCTTAAACTAACTTTGTTAATTCCAAAATTTGTATTCAAGGTATATCTCTTTATTTCTACTGGTTCTACTACCTCTGGCACAACTGGTTCCTCTTCAATTACCGGTTCTTCCTCTACCACTGGCTCTGATACACTCTCTGTATAAGTAGCAAACTTATAACCTACCCCAGCAGTAAATCTATAATTTAAGTTGTCCTCTCCAGCTTCGAAAGTCGCTTTTAACATATAATTCATCCCGTTTGATTGCTCTATCTCTATCGCATAACTTGCTTTTCCTAAAAATTCTGCACCTTTTACTAATGGGATGTTAAAACTATTTACTCTGTCACCTGTCTTATACCCTACTAAATTTTCATTCTTTCCAAACGTAGTTATAAACTCTAAAGAGAAAATATGACTTGTTTTTCCGCCATTCTCCCATATATTTTCATTTATAAAATCCACGCCAGCTCTTATATCTCCAGTATTAAAATCTTTCTTATCTATATCAACCGCAAAAGCTCCACCATTCTCAGAAATAGATTTTTGATAGATTCCATAGTAACTTCCTCTTATTTTAGGTTCTATCTTTCCTATGTTCAAAATCTGAAACTGATATCTTGCCTCCGCGAAAACGTTATACGCCATCACGTCATAATTTGAACTTGACTTTAAAACAGAGTTGTTTGAAACTCTAGCCCCATCCAAACCATTGTATAAATACCCAGCTCCTAGCATCAACTTTACATTCTCTATTCTCGTTCTCCCAAAAACTCCAACATATCCAGCATTTGAAGTAAGTTCTGTTCTGTTTGGAAAAGAAACCTCATCTGTTATTCCAGCTATAGCCAATCCAAGAGAACTATTATCTGTCAAACCATATTCAAAACCTAGCATCGCACCACTAGCTTTCGATTTAATCTTATTTCTCTCACTTAAAGAATAAGAGGTTTTTATCTCTTCATTTGGATATAAAAGCTTTAACTGTAAAGATAAATCATATTTTTTCGGTACTATTGTCAAGTATGTCAGATTTTCCTCTATAGCTTTCATATAATTTTCACTTAACTCTCCCATATAAGAATACGGATTATTAAAACACAAATCCATTAAATCTGATGATAAACTACCTGAAGTTTTCAAATCACTCTTCTCCATTCCAAAAGAAAATAGATTACAACAAATAAACAAAAATCCTGATAAAAAAAACTTATTCATTTTACAACAACTCTTCATATTTTTCATAAACTCCCCCATAAAACTTTCATTTTCACACTTTTTAATATTTTTGTTCTTCATCTTTTTTCATACCTTCGTAATAAAAGTCCTCTACTGCCCGGCTACTCTAGATAACCGGGTTTGTAATTAATAAAAAATTGGTTTGGGCTTTGTTACAAAATTCTAACCTTTTTTTATCTCAAGAAGTACCTAAATTTAAGGCTTTAAATAAAAAAATGTCTATTTAGGGTATGCTCTATTGAGACTAAAAAAATATTGAACCATTTCAAAAAAAACTGTAAAAATAATATAAAATTAGAATATAAAGCAAAGATTTTGTTCATATTTTTTCAAAATTCGTTGCTTTTTTTATGTCTATTTGGGGTATACCCTAAATAGACACGTCGGATATTCTATCAAAAAAAATTTTTTATTTTTCCTTTTACAGACAAAATCATCCGCTAATTTCATAAATATTTTATCATAAAATATCTATTTTTTCAATCAGTAATCTCTAAAATATTTTTTATATCTGCTTTTTTGTTTTTTAGATTAAAATCTTTTTATAGAAAAATCCTCTATTTTCCTTATTTTCTCTACCTTATATATCTATTCTTCAAACCGCCTATATATTTCTATTGTTTACGTAGTAGACACCTCACAATCTCAATAAAATCAATACTTAAAACAAAAAAATGTCTATTTGAAGTATACTCTATTCAAACAGAAAAATATAAGGCTTTTTAAAATTTTTTCAGCGTAAAAAGTGTAGAAATATCACAAAATTTAATCATTTTATTCAGAAAAATTTTTTGACGCCTATGATTTTTTGTGTCTATTTAGGGTATACCCTAAATAGACCTCAGGAGAATTATACTAAATTTTTTCTATTTTTCTTCCTTTTTAGGATTATATGTGATTATTTTTTATCTAAAACATCCTAATTTACATATTTTCATTATGCTTTGTTTGTTATAACACTTCTTGTACTCAGCTTTTATTATTACTTTATTACTCTGGCTTTCTCCATATTTTTTTCACTAAGAAACGTAAACTTTATAATATTCCATTTTTTATACATGTTAAAATAAAAGACTGGAACATCAGTTCCAATCTAGAAAAAAGATTATAAAATTGAGGATAATAAAAAATAAACATTTAAACATTTATAAAAACTAAATTAAAACATAACAAACAAAGAAACAAGAAAAGGGTAAAAGTATTATAGGAGCAGTTATTCAGGTTTAATTTCTCTACATCTCCTCCTAGTTTTCACATCTTCCCTCCATAAGTTGTATCTCTTGATTGACTTTCTCCCATTCTTCCATTGTAAATAAAATCTCATTATCTTTGTTCTGTATCTTTTCTTGTAGCTCCATTAACTCATCTATATTATTTTTCTCTCCAGCTTTTTCATAATTTTTTTCTAATTCACTTTTCTCATTCTCTAGTTTTTCAATTTTCTCTTCTAAACTTCTATATTTCTTTTCAAGAGAAGATATTCTGTTTCTATTTCTTTTTTGCTCCTCATAACTCAAATATTTCCCCTCAATTCTTTCCTTTTTCTCCTTTTTTCGTGAAATATAACTATCATAATCTCCATCAAACATTTTAGCTTTAAAATGCTCTATCTCATATATCTTGTTAACTGTACTTTCTAAAAAATGTCTGTCATGAGATACCACCAACAAAGTCCCCTCGTATCCCTCTAAAGCTTCCTCTAAAATCTCTCTAGAGTAGATATCAAGGTGGTTTGTAGGTTCATCCAATATTAAAAAATTAGGTTTTTCAAGTATTAACTTCATAAAAGCCACTCTCGCTTTCTCTCCACCAGATAAACTTGATATTCTCTTGTTTATATCATCATTGCTAAATAAAAAGCCCCCTGCTACTGTTCTTGCTTCCTCTTCACTTAAATCAAAACTATACAGAAGCTCTTCTAAAATAGTATAATCCGACGTTAATCCTTGATGATTTTGGTCGTAATAACCTATTTTTACCCTCTCTCCTATTTTAAACTCTCCACTATTTTGTTTTTCTAATCCATTAATTATTTTCAGAAGAGTCGACTTTCCAACACCATTTTTTCCAATAATACCAACTCTATCCCCTTTAAATAGCTTCATATCTATATCATTAAAAATTGTTTTTCCATTGTAATTTTTACTTAATCTATTTACCTCTAAAACCCTATCTACACTAGCTACTTCTATTTCAAATTTCAATCTAATTTTTCTGGTTGTAACTACAGGATTTTCCATCCTCTCCATTCTATCGAGTAATTTCTGCCTTCCTCTAGCTTGTTTGGATTTTTGACCCGCCTTATATTTTCTGACAAACTCCTCCATTTTTTTTATCTTTTCTTGCTCTTTTTCAAAAGATTTCATGGCTCCTGACAGATATATCTCTTTTTGAAGCACATAATCTGAAAAATTCCCTTTATAGCTTTTTAAAGTTTTTCCCTCTATTTCAAAAATCCTATTTGTTACATTATCTAAAAAATATCTGTCATGCGAAATCACAATAAAAGCTTTATTGTACTCTTTTAAAAATTTTTCTAGCCAATCTATCCCTATTAAATCAAGATGGTTTGTAGGCTCATCCAATATTAAAAGCTCTGGTTCCTCTAAAAGGTTCTTCGCCAAAGCTACTCTTGATTTTTGCCCTCCTGAAAGATTTTTTATCTGTTCATTCCATAACTCCTCCTGTATTCCTAATCCTATCAAAACCGTCTTTATTTTATACTCCACTGCATATCCATTCTGTTGTTCATATCTACTACTTATCTCAGCTAACTTTTCCATATGAACATCAAAATTCTCTAAATCTTTTGCAACTAATTCGTTCAATTTTTTTATCTCTTCGTAATCCTCTATCAAATTTGAAAAAACAAGCATTAACTCTTGAAAAATAGTATTTTCTGGATTTAAATTTATATTCTGAGATAGATACCCTATTTTTAATTCTGATTTTTTTGCAACCTCCCCATATTGCCCATTATCTGGATTTAAATCAAACTCCTCCAATCCTAAAACTATTTTTATCAGAGTAGACTTCCCAGCCCCATTCACTCCTATTAATCCTATTTTATCTTTCTCATCTATAGAAAAACTAATATTTTTCAATAATGGTTCTCCTGCGAAGCTCTTATATATTTTGTTTACTGTCAATAATGCCATCTTTACTCCTTTTATTAAAATATTAATCTTAACACCAAAAAACTATGATATCTAGATACCATAGTTATTTATTTTTGCTTTTTAATCTCTGTATAATTTTACTTTTATAGCATTTCATATAAAATAATATACACTCTTATCATTCCAATATCAATATACTTTTCCACTCAACGTGTAGTAGATTCCCTATTATGGATTCAGCTCCATTATCTATATTTTACTAAGACAATAGCTTTTCTAGGACATACACATTTGCGGGAGGTATATTAAAATATATTTTTTCTCTCTCAACAAGATTATAATATTGTAAAAGCTCGCTCTCCAATATTCTTGTGTATTGAAACAAAATAAAATTACAATTTATTGAATTGGATACAACTTTAAATATCTTTTCTCTCAGCTCCTTTGAAAAATTTAAAAAAGGAAGTCCTGATATCACGAAATCAGCTTTCTCATAATTTAATTTATCTAGTATTTTGTCCAAATTTTCTGCACTATCCTTTACAATAATTATATTACTTCTATTCTCAAATCTCTTTTTTAAAATCTCAAAAAAATTATCATTTATCTCTACCACAATCAATACTGTTTCATTACCTATCTTCTCCACTAATAAATCCGTAAAAGTCCCCAGTCCTGCTCCCAACTCCACAATTACTTTAGCTTTCTTATAATCTATTTGATTTACCATAGCTTTTGTTAATCTATTTGAACTTGGAATAACAGAACCTATCTGCTTTCTATTTCTTAAAAACTCTCTTAAAAAAACCATTTTTTCCCTCTCTTTGTTAAAAATGTATTTTTCTATCATCTTTAATGTAATCACTAAACTAAAAACAATTACTCTCATTTTTCTATAAAATATATATCTGATTATATCACTTTACTCACTAAAAAACAATATAACAGTTATCTAAAAATACTCTTTATTTGAACAGAAAAACATGTTAGAATACTAATGAAAACCAAAATGCAATCTTGAAAAGGGGCGTTTATATGAGAAAATTGGAGATAAAAGATAGAAACTTCAAATATGATATTATTATAGGAAAAAATATTTTTGAAACACTATCAAATGATATAACTAATTACGATAAGGTCTTAATTTTAACTAATAAAACTATTGCGAAGCTTTACGATAATATTATCAATAAATTTATGGATAATTCTAAAATCTATTTTTTTGAAATTGAAGACGGTGAGAAGTATAAAACTCTCTCTACTGCAACAGAGATAATAGATTATATGATAAAACTAAATTTCTCTAGAAAATCTTTAATTATCTCAATTGGTGGTGGAGTTATCTGTGATATTGGAGGATTTGTTGCATCTATCTACATGCGAGGAATTGATTTTATTCAAGTTCCTACCTCTCTTTTAGCTCAAGTTGATGCTAGTATTGGAGGAAAAGTAGCCGTAAATCACGAAAAAGGTAAAAATCTGCTTGGTTTTTTCAACAATCCAAAGAAAGTCTTAATAGATATAACCTTTCTAAAAACTCTCCCAAAAGAGGAGTTTAAATCTGGAATGTGTGAAGTAATAAAACACTCTCTATTATTAAAAAATCCTGATTATTTTAACTTTTTAAAGAGATATTTTGTGGAGATATCAAACCTAAATGAAGATAAGATTGTTGAAATGATTTATGAATCATGCAAAATAAAAAAAGAGTTTGTAGAAAATGATTTCTGTGAGAGTAATGGAAAAAGAGTTTGTTTAAATTTAGGGCATACCTATGCTCATGCTCTAGAAAATCTATACAACTACACTGGTATACCTCATGGAATAGCTGTTGCAAAGGGAGTTATATTTGAATTAAACTTGTCTCATAATTTAGGATATATCTCAAAAAATCAGCTCAATCAGGTAAAAGAGCTTTTCGAGCTTTATAATATTGATTCAACCCCTGTATATATTGAAAATAATCTTTTAATAGAGAAAATGAGAAAAGATAAGAAAAATAGTGAAGAAAAAATAAATTTTGTAATAAAAAAAGAGGGGGAACTAAAGTCACTTGCCATAGAGCAAGCCTTGATTATCCAAACAAACTCACAATTTAAACAAAGATATTTAAAAGCTGTGATTGATATAGGTTCGAACTCTTGTAGATTGTACATCGCTGAGGTTGAAAAAAAAGATAATATTTTAAGAACTATAAGACCTTTACACAAGGAGTTGGCTGTCTCTCGACTCGCTAAAAATATAAATATAACTGGAGAGCTTTCCAAGGAATCAATGAATATAACTTATGAAGTAATGAAAAAATTTAAACAAAAAGCTATCTCAATGGGAGTAACTGAAATAGTCGCGTTCGCTACATCGGCGACAAGAGAAGCTAAAAATGGAACTACATTTGTTCAAAAAATAAAGGATGAACTTAATATAGATATTCTGATAATATCAGGAGAGATGGAGGCAAAATTAAGTTTTAACGCGAACAACATTCAAAACTTTGGAAAAATAGCGACTCTTGATGTGGGAGGAGGAAGCACTGAGATAACTTTCGGAGATGCCACTGAGATAAGCTATGTGAAAAGCTTCCCCATCGGTGTAGTGAAACTAAAAGAGATGTTCTTCGAAAACGAAACCTACACAGATGAAACGTTGGCTTCTGCTCAAAACTATTTAAGGGGATTTTTTGAAGAGTTAACAAGATTTTCAAAAGAAAGTTTCAAAATAATTGGCGTGGCTGGAACTGTTACAACAAATGTAAGTGTCGCTAAACAACTCCCTAACTTCATTGAAAAAGAGATACATAATTTCATTCTAACAAAGGAAATATTAGAAAAAAATCTAAAACTATACCTAAGTAAAGAGATAGAGGAAAGGAAAAAAATTGTCGGTTTAGAAGAGAATAGAGCAGACCTTATCATCTCTGGTACTTTAATCCTTTTGATAATGTTAGAGAAACTCGAAAAACATGAGATTACAGTATCAACCATAGACAATTTAGACGGAGCAATGGTGCTGAACATATAGAAACATCAATAATTATATATTAGGAGGTATCTATTATGGAAACAACTTTAACTCTTCAAGATATTCTTACAGCTAATGAAAAAATTAAAAATCTGTTGAAAAGGACTCCAGTAGTTGAATGTCCCACTTTAAAGGATTTGACTGGAAATACCATATTTTTTAAACTTGAAAATCTTCAAAAAACAGGTTCTTTTAAAATAAGAGGAGCTCTAAACAAAATTGCTAATCTCTCTGATGAAGAGAAGAAAGCTGGTGTTATAGCTTCATCTGCTGGAAATCATGCTCAAGGGGTTGCTTTGGGGGCTGCTGCCAAAGGAATAAAAGCTACCATTGTTATGCCAGCTACTGCTCCATTAGCTAAGATAGCTGCAACGAGAAGTTATGGTGCTGAAGTTATATTGGAAGGAACCGTTTATGATGACGCATACAAAAAAGCTTGTGAAATTCAAAAACAAACAGGAGCAACATTTTTACATCCATTTGATGATAAATATGTCATAGCTGGTCAAGGAACCATTGGGCTTGAGATTTTGGAGGATATCCCAGATGTAGATATCGTACTGGTTCCCATTGGTGGCGGTGGTATTATTGCTGGAATTGCAAAAGCTATTAAATCTCTAAAACCAAATACTAAAATTATTGGAATTGAATCAGCAAACGCAGCCTCCATGAATGAAGCCTTATTAAAAAAAGAGGTCTATGAAATCAGTAGTAAACCTACTATTGCTGATGGTATAGCTGTTAGAAAAGTTGGGACTGAAACATTTAAAATCGCTAAAGAGTATGTGGATGAAATTATAACAGTAACAGAAGATGAGATTGCTAAAGCAATTCTCTTTCTAATGGAAAAAAGTAAAGTTGTCGCAGAAGGAGCAGGAGCAACACCACTTGCTGCTATCCTATCCAATAAAATAAAAGAAAAAGACAAAAAAATTTGTGCTGTAATCTCTGGTGGTAACATAGATATAAATCTTATTGAAAGAGTTCTAAATAAAGCATTATTACTAGAGGGAAGAAGATACTCTTTCTCAATAGAGCTAGCAGATAAGGTTGGAGAGATGTCTAAAGTTGTATCAAAAATTTGTGAGCTGAATGCTAATATTTTATCTGTAAATCAAACCTTATATACTCCTAATATAGGTATAACTTCACAAGAAGCCACATTTGTTTTAGAGTGTTTTGGAGAGGAACATAAAAATGAAATAAAAAGAAGCTTAGAAGAGTTAGGGTATTCTCCATACTAAAGAGATGAGTATTCACAACTGAAATTTTCTTATCTTGACCTCTATATTTACTTTCCAAAGTTTTTAATAGAGTTATACTGCTCTATTGTTTTCCAAAAGACAATAAAGTATTCGTTGCATCACCTATAGAGGTGAGGGATTTCTTAATTTAGCTGAAGAGATTTTTTATCTCTTTAGCTTTTTTTACATCTAGAAAACTTCACAGTTGATAAAGATTTCATTCATCATAAGAAACTTCAATATCTGTTTACTCTTTTGTAAAATTATCAAACATTTTTAAGACCTCTTGACTATACGCTCCATTGGAATCATGACAAATCAAAGGCGGTAGAACCTCAAGAAAACTGTTTCCATTTTTTATCGCTTCAATTAATACTATTTTTGCAGATTTATTTATTTTAGTATAGCAAAATTGAACTCTCTTAGGAGAAAATCTATATTTTTTCAATAGTTCTAATATCTCCATAAATCTTTCTGGACGGTGTACTAAAGCAAAATATCCTTTATCTTTCAAAAGTAATGAAGCTATAGAGATTAAAGATTCTAAATCAATAGCTATCTCATGTCGTGCAACTGCAAGTTGATTAAGTTCATTCAGCTGTTTTTCATTTCCACAAACTTTAAAAAATGGTGGATTAGAGACAATCAAGTCCTGAGAACCTAATTCAAAGTGGTTTTTCCAATTCTTCATATCATCATTTATTATCTCTATTTGCTCCTCTAAATTATTTATCTTTATATTTTTCAAAGCTAACTCATAAGAGATTTTCTGTATCTCTATCCCAACAATCTTAGCATCTGTACGTTGAGACAAAAAAAGAGGAATAACACCATTTCCAGTACCTAAATCCAATATTTTTTTAGTTCCTCTTACCAAAGAAACAAAATTTGATATTAACAGTGTATCCAGAGAAAAATTAAAATAATCTGGGCGTTGTATAATTTTTAAATCTTTGTTTAAAAGTTTGTTAATAACCTCATTTTCACTTAATTTCATAAAACCCTCCTATTCAACTATCTGAATTATATATTAGATGGTTGATAAAATTCAAGTGATTATTAATTTATTTTATCAATCCTCTTCCTCTTAAAAACTTTATCATAAATTGATTAAGTAAGAAAATTAACTTTTCATATACTTTTTTTACTCTCTTTTCTCTCTAAAAAATATTATTTGAATTTTACAAGAAACAATGATATAATTTGAGAAAAGTAAATAGATACTCATATATTTTTGGTAATATGGTCCAATAGTTTCTACGTCCTAACCGTAAATAGGGACGCTATGGGTAGAGTAAACTATAATGTTATTTTGTGATTAATGACAGATGTAAATTCTATCCATTTTAGAATTTACATCTTTTTGTTTTGGAGGGGTTATGAGCCAAATTTTAATAAAAAATGCATACATTATCTCTATGAATAGTAATAGAGAGATATTTAGAAATGGGTCGATTTTGATTGAAAACAACTTAATAAAAGCTGTTGGCAAAATTGAAGAAAACTTATTAGACGATAATATTGAAATATTCAATGCCAAGGGAAAAATTATTCTACCAGGATTTATAAACACTCATGTGCATCTTTCCCAACAATTAGGACGTGGAATAGCTGATGATGTAACTTTACTCACTTGGTTAAGAGAAAGAGTTTGGCCGTATGAGAGTAATTTCGATTTTGAAAAATCTTATCTTTCTTCATTGGCTTGTTGTGTAGAGCTTATAAAATCTGGAACAACAACGTTTTTAGAGGCTGGTGGACAATGTGTAGAGGGAATGGTAGAAGCGGTTAAAAAAAGTGGAATGAGAGCTATTTTGACAAAATCTGTTATGGATAGTGGTGAATCCCTGCCAGAAAATTGGAGTAATTCCGCAGATGAAGAGATAGAAAAACAAAAAGAGCTTTTTGAAAAATATAATAATAGTGCAAACGAAAGAATAAAGATATGGTTCGGATTAAGAACTATATTTAATGTTTCTGATGAGTTGATACAGAAAACAAAAAAAATAGCTGATGAATTAAATACAGGAATTCACATGCATGTAGCTGAAATTTCACAAGAAAATGAGTTTGTAAAAAATAAAACTGGTTTCTCCACTGTTCAACACCTGAATAATTTAGGTGTATTGGATAAAAATCTA
Organism: uncultured Cetobacterium sp.; assembly: GCA_949293295.1. Taxonomy (GTDB): domain Bacteria; phylum Fusobacteriota; class Fusobacteriia; order Fusobacteriales; family Fusobacteriaceae; genus Cetobacterium_A. The sequence continues at coordinate 14,704 of CASFCG010000012.1, read as the reverse complement.
TTAGCTGTCCATTCTGTTTGGTTGGATGATAAAGATATTGAATTAATCAAAAAATATGATGTAAAAATCTCCCATAATCCAGGAGCAGCAATGAAAGTTGTATTAGGATTTGCACCAATTCCAGAGATGCTAGAAAAGGGAATTACCGTCTCAATTGGAACGGATGGAGCTCCCTCAAATAACAGAATGGATATGATGCGAGAGATATATTTGACCTCATTGATACATAAGGGACGTACATTAAATCCAAAGGTTGTTCCTGCTGAACAAGTGCTGGAGATGGCAACAATATTTGGAGCAAAATCTGCTCTTTTAGAAAACGAAATTGGAACTCTAGAAGTCGGAAAAAAAGCTGATTTAATTGTATTAAATTTTGATACAATACATTCATTGCCAATCTATGATGTGGTTGGAAATATTGTTTACTCAATGTCTAGTGAAAATATAGAAGCCACAATGTGTGATGGAAAATGGTTGATGAAAGATAGAAAAATTTTATTTTTAAATGAGAGCGAGTTATTTGAAAAAATAAAAAAAAGCTCTGAAGTTATAAAACAGGAGATAGATTTAAAAATTTCAAAAAGATTTCCTGTTATAGATATAAAATAAATAAAGGAGAGATTTTGTGATGATTTCTACACTAAACAGTTTTTTTAAAATCGAGAAGCATAACAGTAGCATCAGAAAGGAGGTTATGGGAGGAGTTGTTACATTTTTGACAATGTCCTATATCATTTTTGTTAATCCTTCTGTTCTGTCAGCTGCTGGAATGGACAAAGGAGCATTGATTACAACAACGTGTCTAGCTACTGCAATAGGGACTTTTATTGCTGCATTTTGGGCGAACGCACCTTTCGCTTTAGCTCCTGGGATGGGACTTAACGCTTTCTTTACTTACTCTCTGGTATTAGGAAAAGGTGTAACTTGGCAAGAAGCTCTAGGGGTTGTTTTTATTTCTGGTCTATTTTTTCTTCTTTTAACATTGGGTGGTATCAGAGAAAAGATTGCTAATGCAATTCCGAGTGAGATATCTGTTGCTGCAACATCTGGAATAGGTCTATTTATTGCATTTATAGGTCTAAAAAATATGAATCTAATCGTCGGAAACAATGCAACTCTTGTATCGATTGGAGAGTTTACACCAACAACAACGTTAAGTGTAATAGGTTTAATTATAATGGTATTTTGTGAACTAAAAAAAATAAAAGGTGGAATGTTGATAAGTATTGTAGCTACTACAATAATCGGTATTTTCTTGGGATTGGTTCAAATGCCTACATCAATCATCTCAGCTCCTCCATCGATAGCACCAATCTTTATGAAATTGGATATATTACGAGCATTAAAAATCTCTTTAATTGGAGCAATCTTTTCATTTATGTTTATAGATTTGTTCGATTCTTTAAGTTTTATGATGGCGTGTTATAAAAATATGGACTCTGTGAGCGAAGAGGACAAAAGAAAAGGATTAAAAAGGATGTTACAAGTGGATGTTTCATCAACATTAATAGGAGCGGTTTTAGGAACAAGTACAGTTACATCTTTTGCAGAATCAGCTGCCGGAATATCATCCGGAGCAAGAACTGGGCTAGCTTCATTGGTAACAGGTGGATTATTCTTATTAGCTTTACCTTTTACACCATTAATAGGGGCTGTTCCATCTTTTGCTTCAGCACCAGCTCTAGTTTTTGTTGGAATATTTATGTTTAAATTTACGTCAAATATTGATTTTACAGATTTAAAAATAGCTGTTCCATCTTTTTTAACAATCATCATGATGCCTTTAACTTACAGTATAAGTATCGGATTGAGTTTTGGTTTTATCTCGTACATTATATGTCATTTAATAGCTGGTGAAATAAAAAAGATTAATCCAACATTGTGGTTTATAGGAATATTGGCAACAATAAATCTTCTTATATAACATATTTATTTGCTCTAAACTTCTATAAGTATAGAGCTTTTTTATCAGTTTTATGAGAAGAAAGTTTATTAAAATATAGGGGAGGATTATTTTGTGAAAGCTATTTTAAACAGTTTTTTTAAGATTGAAGAGTATGATTCAAACATAAGAAAAGAGGTTATTGGTGGGACAGTCACATTTTTAACAATGTCCTATATCATCTTTGTTAATCCAGCTGTTTTATCTAGTACTGGAATGGACAAAGGAGCACTATTTACAGTAACATGTCTATCAACAATTATTGGAACTCTTATAGCTGCATTTTGGGCAAATGCACCTTTTGCCATGGCTCCTGGAATGGGACTTAATACATTTTTTGCCTATTCTCTGGTTTTGGGAAAAGGACTTTCTTGGGAACAAGCATTGGGAGTTGTTTTTCTTTCTGGAATATTCTATTTTCTATTAACTTTAGGAGGAATTCGAGAAAAAATTGTAAATGCAATTCCAGATACATTATCAACAGCAGCAACCTCCGGAATAGGTCTATTTATCGCATTTATAGGTTTAAAAAATATGGGATTGATTGTTAAAAATGAAGCGACATTGGTATCTATTGGAAAGTTCTCACCAGCTACTATACTTAGTATAATAGGGCTTGTAATAATGATATTTTTCGAATTAAAAAAGATAAAAGGTGGTATTTTAATCAGTATAATAATCACATCGATAGCAGGAGTTTTGCTTGGTTTGGTAAAAATGCCTACTTCAGTTATTTCAGCTCCTCCATCAATAGCACCAATCTTTATGAAACTAGATATATTAGGAGCTTTTAAGATTTCACTAATTGGAACTATCTTCTCATTTATGTTTATAGACCTTTTTAACTCGCTAAGTTTTATGATGGCTTGTTATGAAAATATGGATTCTATAAGTGTTGAAAAGAGAAGAGAGGGATTAAAGAGAATGCTATTTGTTGATGTGAGTTCTACACTAATAGGCTCAATCCTGGGAACAAGCACAGTTACTTCATTTTCAGAGTCCGCTGCTGGAATATCTGTAGGAGCAAGAACTGGATTAGCGTCAGTTGTGACAGCATTTTTCTTTTTGTTAGCTCTGTTATTCACTCCAATAGTTGAAGTTATTCCAAGTTATGCAACAGCTCCAGCCTTGGTCTTTGTAGGAGTATTTATATTTAAAGTTACAATGAATATTGATTTTTCAGATTTAAAACTTGCAATACCCTCTTTCTTAACAATCATTATGATGCCCTTGACAGCTAGTATCGGTGATGGTTTGAGTTTTGGATTTGTATCATATATCATATGTTTTACAATTTGCGGTAAATGGAAAGAGATATCTCCTGTTCTTTGGATAGTTGGTATATTGGCATTTATAAATCTGATGCTATAGAATTGTAAATAAAGTTTTTAATAATTAAAATCAAAGAGGCTATAGAATATCTATAGCCTCAAATTAATAGATTAACCTAGTTTTACAAGGATTTTAGTATTTGCTGGGATATTTTTTCCTCCTGCAAACTGCTCATTAATTGCTTCTAGTTGATTCTTTCTTAAACTAACCTCGCTTACATCTCCATTAGTAATTTCCAATATTCCACTTTCTGTAACTGTGAATTTAACTAATTTTCCACCACCATAGTACCCTACATCACTTACCGTAAATAATCCTTGCTTAACATTTTCTTTATCTTCAATCCGAATATCTGTACCTCCTAATTTCGCATTTGCGCCATCTCTTACAGCTTCTACATCCGCTTTTGCTAATAAAAGAAGTGGAGAAATAGAGTATGACGCACTTGTTGCCAACCAACCTGATGATAATCTTGTAGGCTGTGATGGATCTAAACTTATTTTAAAATTTATCACATCTGTTGGATTTAAATCCTCTGCTACCTCTGCTCCTGTTGTTCCCGTAACTCTTTTTACGTAAACTTTTGGGTTAACATCCTTAAATCCAGCTAATGATGTATCGTGGTTGATTACAAAATCAGTTAATTGAACAACATCCTCTTTTGTTGCTCCATTATCTGAAGAAGCATATACAACATATTTAATTACAGGTACATCAGATGTAACTTTACCAGATAATGAGATTGCCCCTTGTTGTAACGTTTGAAATACATTTGTTCCATCTGTTGCAGTCGCTCCTAAGTTAACTTGAGCAGCAAAAGAAACAGCTGACATAGCTAATAATCCTAATAAAATTTTTTTCATAATGCAGTCCTCCTAAAATTTTAAAAATATATATTCTATAAAAAGTAAAAACTTTTGATAGCCAATTTTTTAAAAATATATTTTTCTATCTGTTTCACTTTAAATCTCATTTTCAATCAAATTAAAAAAGTAAAATTTCATCAGTTTCTAACTTTTTTCTTTTTTTAATTTTCATAAAAAACTAAAATCTATATAAAAAAACTTCTCAACGCCTAGCCACTAAGGTGGCTAGGACTTTTTAAATTATGAAAAAGTTTTATTTGGCGAATCTTTATTTTTATTTATAGACACTTTATAAAGTCAGTAATAATAAGCACTGAAATAAAAAAATGTCCATCTGGGGTATACCCCAAATAGACACAAAAAATAAAAAAGAAAGCAAAAATTTAGCGAACTAAACTTTTGCTTTTTATTCTAAAACTATTCTTTTTATACACAAAAATTTTTAAATTTTCATAAATTTTTGCGTCTAAATAGAGTATACCCTAAATGGACACTACAATAGTTTTATCATAGAAAATTTAATTTTGTTCCTTTTTAAGATTAATCTATTATATTTCTTCCCTAAAAAATAAAAACCATCTGATACCTCAGATGGTTTTATAATCTTAATTTGACTTTTTTAAGACTCTTTTTTCAGTTGATATCCTCCCACCAAGAAATCAATTCCCATAAAGACAAAATACCACGCCATTCCTAACGCTATTAATTGTTGTGAAAATACAGGCAAAGTTATTAAAAGCACCCCAAACAGTATATCAATCAAAGCCTGTCCAATTGTAACATTATAAAGTCCGTCGAAGATTTTCGATCGAAATAAAATATTAAGCAATACCAATATCCCTTTTATTAAAATAAAAGTTCCTATATAAATAATAAGATATATTTGACTTAAAAACGGTGTTAAAAACAGTGTTACTCCAAACAAAATCTCAATTATTGACATAAACAAAAACACACCATAGTTCAATCCCATTTTTCTCATTTCATTGACCTTAAGTAGATTTTTTATTCCAATAATTAAGAAAAATAAAGAAAATACCTGTACCAAATAATTTGAAAAAAACAGTGGGTTAACAATCCCCCACATTCCTAAAAATGCTAGGATGATTCCGATGATAAAAAAAGAAAATGATAACTTCTGCATAAAAAATCCTCCTTTTTTTCTTTTTTGAACCCTGCCATGATTATAACATATTTTTAATTATTTTTCATCTCTATTTTCAAAATTTGATGAAATGAAAAATAATATAGAAATAATCAGAATATTTAAGGAGGCAAAAGCCCCTGCTTCCAACATTTTCTTATTGCTATAAAGTGCGTAATTAACTATCGAAACAGTTGGAAAAACTGTTCCTATTTGCATTGTATAACCTATCGTAAACTCTCCCCAAATAATTGCAAAAAGTTGAAAATAGGTCGTTATCAATATATTCTTTAAAATTGGAAACTCTATATAGATAAATTTTTGAAAAGAGTTTAGTCCATCCACTTCCGCCAACTCTAATATCTCTTTTGGAAATCCCTTTATATATTGATACATAAATGAATTAGCTAAAGGCAAAAGAAACAAAAAATATCCTAATCCTAAAATTATATATATGTTTATGTCATAAACTATATTCAAATATATCAATATTACGCCTAAAAAAGAGCTTGAAACTCCCATTGTTGAAAAAACAATTATATCTATCATTCTGTTATAGTTTTTTAATAATATGTATGCAAAAACTATTACTAGTATTGGTACCAAGCTTGATAGAAGAAAGGTATTAAAAATTGACTTTATCACTGGAAACTCCCTATTTAACTCCTCAGAAAAAAGTTTTATGAAATTTTTTGATGTAAAACTATTTGTATAGTAATTAAAAAATCCATATAAAGTCCCAACAATAATAACTCCATATTCAAATATTAAATACACAATAGATATGAAAGAAAAAATTGGATTTAATCTCTCCTGATATCCCTTTTCCATTATCTCATATGTAGGAAAAATTTTTTCCAACATATTTATTCCCAGAATAAAGAAAAACTGGAATAAACCTAATAATAGACCCTTTGTAAAATCTCCATCTTTTGTCAAAGTATTGGCAATCTCAACCTCAAAATTTGAATATTTTATTCCTCCCAGTGCTAAAACAACTGTAAAAGATAAAAATGAGTAAATAAAGACTATAAATGCTCCTCTAAAGAGTTGCAAAGATATCAAAGGAAGCTTAATCTTTAAAAATATATAAAAATCACTTGCTCCATCCAATCTAGCAGTTTCAACTATCTCTTTTGAGATACTTTTTAATCCCTTGGATAGATATTTCATAATTATTGGACTATTATAGAAAACATTAGCTATTATTATTCCACTAAAGCTATACAATATATTGAGGTTCCTCAAATGGGGAAGATTAAAAATAATTGTAAACGCTATTATTGTTGGTACAGTTGGAAAAAAGAAAGGTATAAAATACAAGCTTTCCAAAAGTTTTGTTAATCTTCCCTCCGTGTAAGAGATATAGTATGCCGGAAACAATGCTACAAAGATAGAAAAAATAACAGAGGTAATGGCTTGGTTGAATGATATTTTCAATAGATTTAAAATCTCTAAAAAATCTACCCTCTTTATTTCATCCAGATAAAAAAAATCTTTACAAAAGATAAAAATAATCGCTCCCCAAATTAAAAGATAGATATATCCAAATATACTATTTTTTCTCATCTGATTTCAAAACCTCAATCAAACTTTTTCTCCACTTATCTAAATTTTTATTCACATACTCCGCATCGAATTTTACAATTTTCTTTGCTTTTGGGAGATAATCGAATTTTTTTTCATCATCTAATCTTATAACAGGAAACATATAGTTTTTCTCAAAAGTAAGTTTTTGAAACTCTTCACTCAAAATAAAATCCATGAACTGTTTAGCACCTTTTTTTATTACTTTTTTATTAACCAATGAAGCTCCCTCTAAATAGATATACCCTCCCTCTTCTGGGATATAAGTTTTGTATTTATTTTGATTTCCATCTTGATGAAAATATATCGAACTCGAAGCGTAACCGCTCATTATATTTCCCTCTCCTATTGAAAATTTGGCAAATGACTCACTCCAACCTGGTGAAACTGTCAAAATACTATTTTTTAATCCCCTCCAAAACTCCAACCATCTATCTCCATAAACTGCAATTGTCCACAGCATAAACCCCTCTCCTGTGAAGCTTCTTGGGTCCTGTACCAAAAACTGCTTTTTATATTCTTTTAACTCCTCAAAGCTTGTCAGCTCCTTTTTTAAAACCTCATAGTTATAATTCAAAGCTAACATTCCATAATCTATTGGTGTAACACTCCACTCCGAATCAATTATAAAATCATCATTTGAGATATTTTTGTAGGTCTCAGGCTTATAACCATATATCAAATTCTCTCTTTTTAACTCCAAATAATTTATATCTGTTACGCCGACAATAACATCCGCTTTAGGTCTTTTTCTTTCCAGTTTTACTCTCGCCGTCAATCCATTAATAGGAATATATGTTATTTTATGACCTGTTTTTTTATGAAAAATCTCATTTCCCTCTATACCAATCCATCTCATACTTTCTGGTCCATATACAATAATTTCATCTGCTAAAATTATCATTTTCAATAAGATAAAAACAGATAGAACAATTTTTTTCATTACTCTTCACCTCTCAATAGTTTTATTTCTAAAAACTTCCCTTCAATCTCATATTTATTAATATCATCTATCTCCGCTATATGCTCTTTTATTAAATGTATATATCCATTAAGCTGATTTTGGTCTATTTTTCCTGTTTTATAATCTACAATTAAAACTCTTCCTTTTTTATTCGCTTTAGATTTTTTTATCATTAGCCTATCCAATCTTTTTAACTGTCCCTCATAATAAATCTCATATTCTGGGTAGATATAATCCCATTCCTTTGAAAAAATCAATCTATTTTTCTCAAAAATAGTTTTAAACTCTTCGCTTTCTAACAAATTTTTTAATTTCTCACTTCCAATTAAGGAAGCATACTTTGAAAATGTCTTTTCTCTTGCTATCACATGTTCATCCGGTCTATTAAATATTATAAACTCCAAATAATAGTGAATCGCCTTTCCTATAACTCTTTTTTCTTCCAAAGCAATATCAATTTTCTTTACCTCATAATCCTTATTTCTTAACTCTTTCTCTCTTAAATTGAACTCCCTTCCCTCTCTTAGCTCAATTTTGATTGGCTCCTCATACTGTTTTAATTTAAACTCACCGTTCTTCGCCTCTTTTAATCCTTTCAAACTCTCCCCTAAAATACTTGAAATCTTATCCGTAACTAGAATTAAATTATTTTTAGCCCTCGTTAAAGCAACATAGAGATTATTTATCTCCTCTTCTTGTTGCTTCTTATTCATTTTTTCCAAAAAATTAAAATTTTTTCCTAAATATTCCAATATTTTTTCAAATTTTTCGTCTATTAAAACCCAATTTTTAATCTTTTCATATTCTTCATCAAAATCCACATATAACTTCATCTTCGAATCCATTCTTCTTCCTGTTGGTGAGCAATAAAAATATACAGTTTCAAACTCTAAACCTTTAGATTTATGAATAGTCATCACAGTTATTCCATTTACCTTTTCCAATCTCTCCTGCTTATATTTCCCACTAGTAGAATCCCTTGAAATAGCATCATAGAACTCCAATATATCATCATAATTTTTTGAGATTTCATAAAATTTAAATATATTTTTCAAATCTATCTCATCGTGATAATAAGCACACAACTCAAACTGCTCTATAAAATCAAGTATAAAATCTCTATTTTTGGTTCCTTTTAACAATAAAAACTTTATTTTATTCAAGATATCTATCAACTTTTTATCCAATTCTATATTTTCAATCTCATCAAAAATATATTCTAAAACTTTGTCTTTCTCTTTAACTAATTGTTTTAAGTCAACATTTGTTATATAAATCAAATCACTTCTTAAAAATTCTAAAAGTGTAAAAAACTCTTTAGTTGCAAAAAATTTCATGAATAAATATATTGATTTTATAGCTCTATACTCAATAATTGGACTCTCTTTCTCTAAAATGTGAGGTATTTTCTCCTCTGTCAATCTTGAAGAAATCTCTTGTAACTGCCTATTTGTCCTTGCTATTATACAAATTCCACTATAGTTTTCTTTAAAATTTTCTTTCAGATGAGAAATCATGATTGATAGAGAATCCTCCTCTTTTTTATCCTCCATACTGATTATCTCATAAGCTCCCTCCTCATCTGAGTTACACTCTGTCTCTGTAAACTGCCAATCAATCCCGTCTTGGCTGGATATATTTGAAAATATATTATTAGTCAAAGAGATTAAATTTTTCTTACTTCTATACGATACATTTAAGCTCTCCTCTTCTATTTCCAAAATTTGAGATAGATTTTCAAATAAAGCTTTTTCTCCCTCTCTCCAACCATAAATACTTTGCTTTTCATCTCCAACACATATTATACGTTTGGATGCTTTCATAATATTCTTTAAAATCTTCCATTGAACAATACTCGTATCTTGAAACTCATCTATAAAAATATTAGTAATTTTACTATCAAAAATAGATTTAAAATACTCTGTTATCTCTCCATTTTTTATTAAATTTAGCTCTTCATTCTCAAGATTTTCAAAGACATAGTTACTTATATCAGAGTGGGTTATCTTTTTGGTCAACACCTTTATTTTATCATACATCTCATACAGATTTTCAATAAAATTTAAACTCTCTTTCTCTATCTGATAGACTTTCTCATTAAAAATCTCTTTGGAAATCCACTCTTTCAAATCATTTAAAAATCTATCCAATACCTCTATTTCAAAGGAAACTTCTAATTGAAATTTCCCTTTTATTCTTCTTCCATCATAAAGCTTTTTCAGCGTCAACAGCTCTTTCCAGTTTTCAATTAGATACTCTCTACATTTTTCTCTTTTTACTTGAATCATCCGTTTTACAAATCCTATCATAAATGATTCTATATCCTCTTGTTTCCCCTTTTTTTTGCTTATCTCCTTAAAAGTCTCTATAATATACAGAACCTTATTTTCTACATCCATATTATTTTCAAATAACTCTCTACTTTTTAAATCTTCCCTTCTCAAAATTAAATGGATTTTCCACCTATTTTCAATTAGATTTTTTATTGTACTTATATATTTATCAAAACGCCTCTCCGTCTTATTTTCCAAAAAAAATCTAAACTTTTCAAAAATCTCAGCTTTTTCTAGTATGCTCTCAAAACATTTTAAAAGGATTTTTGTATTTTCTTCACTATTACTGTCCACTATCTCATATGAAAAAATCTTGAGATATGGAGCTATAGTAGTTTTAAATATGGTATTTATAAAGCTATCTATAGTATATATTCTCAATCTCTCTCTATTTTCACTGACCTCATCATATATTTTTTTCACTCTAGCATCACTTAAATCTAATTCTGGATATAGTTGTCTTAACGAACTATAAAGTGTAGAGTTTTTGTTAAAATTAAGCTCTTCTAGGAAACTAACAACTCTTTCTTTTATCTCTGTAGTTGCCTTTATTGTAAAAGTCATTACAACTATATCTTTATAGCTCTCGCCACTCAATAGTGAAGCTATATATTCTAAAGACAATCTATATGTTTTCCCAGTTCCTGCACTCGCTTTCAATATTAAACTTTTCACTTTAAAACTCCTTTCGACAAATATTTTCATATCTACAATATCCACAATTTGATTTCTTATCTGCTAACTCATAAGATGTTGCTTCAAAAAACTTTTTCAAGCTTTCTTTTAAATCATCTTTTGTCAACTCTATCTTATCAAGCTTTTCATCCTTTCCATCAAATGCATTATAGATTGTCTTTTTCGCTACTTCCTCATCACCATATAACATAATGGAATAAAAATCCAACTGTGTCTTATTTTTTCCACCTGTTTTGAAGTCAAATATGTGTTTTTCCATATCTGTCTCAACTATCAAATCAACTCTTCCATTTAACTTTACATCTATATCATCATATCTAAAAAATATATCATTTTTCTTTGATTTTTCACTCTCTATTCTTGTGATTTTTTTGTCCGCATAATCCTCTTCCAATTTTTTATAAAATATCAGAATATTTCTTTTAAACTTCGGAATTATAACATTTAAAAAATATATCTCTAGAGAAGATGGTATTTTTTTTCTATTCTTTTTATACTCATCATAGAGCAGTTTTTCTAACTCCTCCTCATCAATAAAATAATCTCCATTTAGTACCTTTTTCCACATCTTATTCGTTAACTTTTCAAATACATTATGAATGTATACTCCTAAAAACTTTGACGAGATAGGCTCTATCTCACTTATCTCTTTTGTCTCTAAACCAATAGTATATTGTAAATAATATCTATAAAAACAGCTATTCAAGACTTCAAACTGATACGCTCCCAATCTCATTTCTGTTCCAAAATCCTCTCTATTTTTTGGCAAAGAAATATTATTTTTTAAAAACTCTTTCTGAGTCTTTAAGTCAAAAATTGAATTTAAAACTATTTCAGATGATATTGAATTTTCTAATTTTGTATAACTATAACTGTTTAAAAGTTCCATTAATAGAGAGCTTTCTCTCTCTCCTGTCAACTCATTTTTTATATATACAATTATGTTTTGTTTATTTTTTAAAATAGCCTGATAAAATCTGTACTTTTCTACCTCTCTTTCCTTTTCCAGACTGATAAAACCATACTCTTTTTTTTGATGCTCTGTCAGAAAGAACATTCCATCTTTATTTTTAGAAAAATATTTATTTGAGATATTTATAAATATCGCTTCCTTTGTTTTTACTGCTTTCACATTACTTAAAGGTTTTATAAGATATTTATTCTCATTATCCTCTATCCTCTTTAACTCTACGTTATTGAAATATTGCAATATCAGCCTCAATAAATCCCCTTTATTTTTCAAACAACTTTTTGTTAAAAGTTGCTTTGTTGTCTTAGCATATCCCATATACTCTTGAATCTTTTCATAGAAATCCTCATATCTATCTTCATACATCTTCGGATGTTCCAAAATATGATTAAAATATATTATAAACTCCTCCAATAATTTAAACTTTGAAACTCTTATTATCTCTCGATATATCCTATCTAATTTTTCATTTTTCTCATTACCAATATACCTATTTCCATCCTCAACCAGCTCATTTAAATATTCTATCTCTTCTCTTCCCAACTCATAATACTCTCTGACAATATCTATTCTTGTAAACTCTAAAAATTTTTCTATTGAGATATAATCTTTTATTTTTGAGTCAATTCCTTTTATTACTTCATATTTAGCAACCAAAAATTTATAAAAATTTGTTTCATTTAGAATTGAAAATCCAGATTTTATAAAATTATTTGGAAAAAGCTTATAATATATGTTTGTTTCACTCTCAGGAGAATATATATTGCTTATTCCCTTTTTTTTCTCCTGCATATTTAAAACATTTATAGCCAGTTCTAGTTCATTTCTCACTTCTAATATCTCAAATTTTACCCTCTGTTTTTTTGGAAGAACCACTTTTTTTATCTCTAAACTCTCTTCATCAAAAAAACCTTTCTCACCTTGTAATATAAATTCCAACTCAAAACTTGTACTTAATCTTCCTATTATCTCCTTATCTAATTTAGAAAATTTTACTATATCAATAAACACAATCTTTTTATAATTTTTAATCAATGATATATTAAAATTCTCGATATTTTCAATCCAATCACTCGGAATAGCATTTATTTTTTTTAAATATTTATCATAACCTTTCTTTAATGTATAAAATATCTCTAAATAATTTTCTTGCCATTTTTCAACTTTTATTTTACTCAAAATCATAGCTCTATTAAGTTCTGCAAAATAGTTAAAAAAAAGTTTTGAAAACTCAATGCTCTCAAAATAGTTTGACATATTTAATTTCAAAAACTCTTTTTTCAAACTATCATATAGAGTTGTATATCTTTTTATATCCGTCAATACAACTTTATCCGTTCTATATATCATCTCTTTAAACTCTTCGAAAGTTAGATATAATGGTTCCTCTTCAAAAATATTTTTTTTTATATTTTTTTTCAAAGCATTTTTCAAAGTATAATCAGAAAAAACATAGATTGTTTCAGCATTTTTCTCTATTCCATCTATTAGCATACTATCATAACTAACATACTTAAATTTCATCTCTCTTCGTCTCCTCATGCTATTTATATATAATCAAGATAACAAGAAAAAGTAAAATATAATTCTAAAAAACAACGCTATTTTTAGTATTTAGTGAAATTTGATAAATTTTTAAAATCTTTCCACGTTGAGGTAGAGTAAGAAATCAATGATTTTACTATATAAACATCTGTTGAAGTAACCCTTTTTTAAACTTCTTTAATCCTTTAAGTTCTTTTTCCATGTTCTCTATTTTATTATCTATTGAAGAGAGGAAGTCAGATATTTTTTGTTGTTCTTCTAAAACTGGAAGAAAAATAAATAAATTTTCTAATTTTTTATAACTTAAGGCATATCTAGTCCCACCTTCTTTTAAGGTTAAAATTTGTTCTTTAATAAAATTATTATAGTTAAGAGAATAATAAATAAATAATTTATTTTCACTATCAGTATTAAAAACAGGATAAGCAGGAGAAACTATTCCTTTCTCTAAAATATGTTGAATATTAAATGTAAATTCTCCTGTATCACTCATAGAACGATAAGTAAAATAATCTTTAGGAACTATTTTATATCCAATATTGTTTGTACTTGCTGTTTGTTTATTAAAATAATCATTTTGTAATACAATTCCTTTATTTGTAGAAGATAAAATAGAATATTGATTATTTATAGTTGTTTTTTCAATATGTTCTTTTATAATCTCCCCCAACTTCTTCTCTTCCCACTCTGGATAATTATTTCCATTACCATCCTTAAATCTCAGTTTTTGTGAGAAAATCCTTTGCATAACTCCCTTTTTATATTTTTTAAACAGTTCTAATTTTTCCTCTGTTAGAGAGATTTTTTTATCTACACTAGAGAGAAAGTTTGCTATTTTCTCTTGTTCCTGAAGTTGCGGGATAAAAAAAGTGAAGTTTCTAATATTTTTCAAGGAAATAAATTTTTGTGTTCCTCCTTCATTTGATAAACTTATTTTCTTCTTAAAAATATCGCTCTCTAAAAATTGTATTAAAAAAATATTTTTTAATTCTTTTTTTTCTTTTATTAAAGCTACATTTTTTATGGCAAAATCTTCCTTATCAACAATAGCTAAATTACCTATCGTTCCTATCATCCCCATTAAAATATCTCCTTTGGACACTTTAGAACGTCTATTTATACTATCGTAATCTTCTTTTGAAATATAATTTACTTCACTTAAATCTACTTTTCCCTTTTTTACATTTTTAGAAGTTATCAAAGGAAAACCAACCTCAATATATTTAGGAGAATCATGTGTTCCGTCTTTAACCTCACTTATTTCCCCCAGCTTTTTCTCTTCCCACTCATCACTAAACTCTTTAAATCTTAACTTAGGCACTTTT
>CASFCG010000011.1 GCA_949293295.1 uncultured Cetobacterium sp. | reverse complement strand
TAGTGTCCATTTAGGGTATACTCTATTTAGACACAAAAATTTGTGAAATTTAAAAAATTTTCGTGTATAAAAAGAATAAAATCTGAATAAAAAGCAAAGGTTTAGTTCGCTAAATTTTTGCTTTCTTTTTTATTTTTTGTGTCTATTTGGGGTATACCCCAGATAGACACTTTTTTGTTTAAAAGCTTAGTATTACTGGAATTATACAATATTTAAGTTCAAAAAATATCTATTTTAATACAAAACTATTTTACGATTTTAGAACTTGAAAACTTCTTACATAGTAAGGATTGAAAGGGTTTTTACAATAGATTTAAAATTTTTATAAAAATTAAAAATTTAAAACAATTAGAAATCGATTTTAAAAATATCGAGATAAAATTGTAAACAACTTAAAAAGCTATCAAAAGTTTTTACTTTTTATAGAACAAATAAAAAATTAGGAGGATTATATTATGAAAAAGATTTTATTTGGGTTATTAGCTGTATCAGCTATTTCATTTGCGGCAGCTCCAGACCTTACACGGCAACCAAGTGTAGGAGGATATCTGTTTAGTAATGCTATGCCTGGAGCTATTCCAGTAAAAGGAAATCTTACATCAACACCACAAATCGTAAAATATGTTATATTTGCTGGAACTTCTGATAGTGCGGCAGCTGGAGAAACAGAATTACAACTAACTGACTTCATTCTTTCACAAAAAGAGGGAGTTGTAGGATTTAAGGGTGTTAATCCAACAGTTTATGTTAAAAAAGTATCTGATTTAAATGCTGAGGAAGCTTTAACAAATGAAACAATAAAATTTAGATTATCATTGTCAACACCAGTAACAAGTGTTATTGGAACAGGAAATACATCAAATTGGATGAATGAAGGAGATACGTTAGATATACATCCATTTGCTTTAGCTGCAAGAGCAGATTTAGAAAAAATTATTAGTGATAAGGGATGGGATTCAAATACTCATATAAATGCTATGGGAACCCTTGCAACTAAAGATAATGATGAAAATAGATATATGCTACCAAAAGTGATTAGAATAGCACAACCTACAAAAGGACAATTTACTTTTGAGACAGTGGTGGATTCACGATATGCTACTAATAATAAAAAGTATTCTGCAGGTACATGTGCAGAAATAGATGAACTATTTAAAATAGCTAAGCCGTTAGATTCTGGTGTGAAAGTTGAAGTAGAAATTGGGTAATTCAAGGAAAGATGATGTTTATTAGTAACATCATCTTTTTTCAGTAAGTTATTCCTGTGTTATTAAGTTTTTTAATTGATTTTAGAGCAGAAATTGAAGTATGTTTTATGATAATAAAATATTATGATATCTTTTATAATATATATTTAGTTTTTATCCAAAGAAAAAATAGTTAGAAATAAGAGAGTTTAAAAAAGTTCTTAAAATAATCTTTATAATGTATTATAATATCTGTGGAAGAAAATTTGAGAAAGAAGGATATAGCGTGATGTATTTTGGTGATTTTGTTGTATTTGGAATAAATTATAAGGAGTATGAATTAAATGAAAGAGAGGAGTTTATAAAAAGTTTTCCTAAAAACTTGATAGATAGTTTATATAATAATAAAAAAATAAAGGGATATATAAATCTTTCTACCTGCTTAAGGGTTGAATATTATTTGGAGTTGGATAGTTCCTATAGTATTGAGATGTTAAGGAAAGATTTAAATATTGATGGATTGTTTTTTAAAAGTGGAAATGAGGGACTAAACTATCTTTTTAGAGTAGTCTGCGGGTTTGAATCAATTATAAAGGGAGAAGACCAAATTCTTTCACAGATAAAAAAATCTTATTCTATTGCGTTTGAAAAAAAACATGTAACCTCTAATCTGAATGTAATTTTTAATAAAGCTATTGAGTTGGGAAAGAAATTTAGAAATAGAAGTAAAATAGCTCATAATGCACTATCCTTAGAAGCTATTTCATTGAAATTTATTAAAAGTAGAGTTGATAACTTAGAGGATAAATCGATTTTAATACTTGGTTTGGGAGATTTAGCTATAGATGTAATGGAGCTTTTAAAAAAAGAAAAGTATAAAAAATTGACAATAACAAACAGGAGTTATCATAGAGCTTTTGAGATTAGTGAGATTTATGGAGCTAATGTGATTGGTTTTGAGGATAAATTAAATCAGATTGTAAAAAGCGATATTATAATATCTGCCACATCTGCACCACATCTGATAGTAAAAAAGGATGAGATTATTCATAAATTAGATAGAGAAAAAGAGTATATATTTTTAGATTTAGCGGTTCCTAGGGATATAGATACGGAGCTGGCAAAGGAGAAAAATATTTATCTTTATAATATAGATGATGTTTGGAAAATATATTATGAAAATTTAGAAAATAGAGAGGCTCTTTTAAATCAATTTGAATATTTGATTGAAGAGCAGATTTTGAATTTAGAAAAATGGGCATCTTACAAAAAGGAGATAAAACAATGAGAAGAAAAATAGTTATCGGAACTAGAGGAAGCAAATTGGCTTTGGCTCAAACTGAGTTAGTAAAAAGGGCTTTGGAGCAAAATTACAGAGAGTTTGATTTTGAAATTAAGGTCGTTGTAACAACTGGAGATAAAGATTTAGTGAGTAATTGGAATAATAGTAATAGTTCATTGAAAAGCTTTTTTACAAAGGAGATTGAATTTGAGCTTTTAGAAAAAAAGATTGATTTGGCGGTTCATTCAATGAAAGATATGCCCACTCTCTCACCAGAGGGACTAATTTGTGGTGCTATTCCTGATAGAGAGGATAATAGAGATGTTTTTATATCCAGAGATGGAAAAAAACTTTTAGAGCTTCCGAAAGGTGCCATTATAGGAACAAGTTCGCTTAGACGGAGCATTGGAATACAAGCTATTAGAAGTGATTTTAAGATAAAACAACTGAGAGGGAATATTCATACAAGATTGGAAAAATTAAAAAATGGGGAGTATGATGGTATTTTATTAGCAGCAGCTGGATTAAAAAGGGTTGGCTTAACTAGTTTGATTACAGAGTATTTAGATTGTGATATGTTGATGCCAGCACCAGCACAGGGAGCACTATATATACAGTGTAGGGAAGAGGATAGTTTCATAAGGGAGATACTAAGAACTATCCATAATGAGGAGATAGAGGAGTTAGTTGAAATAGAAAGAGAGTTTTCAAAAATATTTGATGGTGGTTGCCACACCCCGATGGGATGTGTAGCTTATAAAGAGGGGGATAAAATAGGGCTAAAAGGTGTTTATTGTTACGGTGGAAGAATGATAAAAGCTGAAGTTTTAGAAGATTCAAAACTTGGAAAAGAGATTGCACACATACTTTCAAAAAAAATAAAGGAGTTTATAGATGAGAAATAAAGGGAAAGTTTATCTGATTGGAGCAGGATGCGGAGATGCTGAGTTATTGACACTAAAAGCTAAAAAATACATTGAAAAAGCGGATTGCATCATCTATGATAGATTGATAGATAAAAAGATACTTGATTTAGCTAAAACTGATGCTGAATTAATCTATTTAGGGAAAGATAATACAGAGGGTGGAGAGTTACAAGAGGTTATAAATAAAACTCTTGTGGAAAAAGCCTTAGCTGAAAAGAGTGTAGCACGTATAAAAGGGGGAGATGCTTTTGTTTTTGGAAGAGGCGGTGAGGAGATTGAAGCGTTACTTAAAAACTCAATCCCCTTTGAGATAGTTCCGGGAATAAGTTCATCAATAGCGGTTCCAGAGTATGCAGGGATACCCGTAACTCATAGAGGAATTTCTAAATCTTTTCATGTGTTTACTGGTCATACGATGAAAAATGGAGAATGGCATGATTTTTCTGCGATAGCTAAATTAGAGGGAACAATCCTGTTTTTGATGGGGATGAAAAATTTAAAATTAATTGTTGATGGACTTCTAGAAAATGGCAAATGTAAAAATACTCCAGTTGCATTGATTGAAAAAGGAGCTACACCGTTACAACGGGTCACACTTGGAACTCTTGAAAATATAATTGAAATTGCAAAAGAAAAAGGAGTAAAACCTCCAGCAACTATTGTAATTGGAGAGGTCGTAAAATTAAAAGAAAAGTTTGAATGGTTTGAGAAAAAGGAGTTTTTTAGAAAGAAACTGCTTGTAACAAGAGATAGGAAACAGAATCATGAGTTTGTAGAAAAATTAAGGGAAAAGGGAGCAGTTGTAGAGGAGCTCCCATTTATAGAGATAGAAGATTGCTTTGAGTTTGATTTTGAAAGGCTTAAAGAGTGTAAAGTGTTGTTATTTAATTCATCAAACGGGGTAAACTATTTTTTTCAAAGAATGAAAGATTGTAGAGTTTTAACAGATATAAAGATTGGGGCTGTAGGCGAAAAGACAAAAGAGATATTATTAAAAAATAAAATAGTTCCAGATTTTGTACCGGATGAGTATTTGGGAGAAAGATTGATAAAAGAGAGTTTAAATTTTTCTGAGGAGGGAGATAAAATATTTTTTGTAACATCAGATATCTCACCGACTGATTGTGAAAGATGGAGTATGGAGTATAAAAGAGATTTTGAAAAAATAGTTGTCTATAGAACGAAAAAGAGATTTCAAGATTTAGAAATAGTAAAAAAATATTTAGAAAAAGTTGATTATATAACTTTTTTTAGTTCATCTACGGTTGAGGCTTTTTATGAAAGTACAAATGGAGATGTCGACCTCTTAAAAGAAAAAAAAGTAGTTTCAATAGGACCAGTTACAACTAAAACTCTGAGAAAGTTCGGGTATAGTGTGGATATAGAAGCTAAAAAATATAACGTTGATGGAGTTATTTCTGCAATAGGAGATGATTTAGATGTTTAATAGAACTAGAAGATTGAGACAATCTCAAATTATGAGAGATTTAGTAAAAAATATTGATTTTTCAATGGATAATCTGGTATATCCACTTTTTATTGAAGAGGGGAAAGGAATAAAAAAAGAGATTCCATCTATGTTAGGACAATATCGTTTTTCGATTGATATGCTAAAAGATGAGTTAAAAGAGTTGAAAGAGTTAGGAATAAAATCTCTTCTTCTTTTTGGAATTCCTGAAAAAAAGGATTGTATGGGAACAGAAGCTTATAATGAGAATGGAATAATTCAAAAAGCAATTAAATATATAAAAAAAGATTTTCCAAATTTTTTGATAATTACAGATGTCTGCTTGTGCGAGTATACCTCGCATGGTCATTGTGGTGTTTTGAGAGGGAATGAATTGTTAAATGATGAAACCTTGGTTTTACTACAAAAAATAGCCCTTTCACATGTAAAAGCAGGAGCTGACATAGTAGCTCCGTCAGATATGATGGATGGAAGAGTAAAAGCTATTAGAGAGATTTTAGATGAGAATGACTATATAAATACGCCAATTATGTCCTATAGTGTAAAATATGCTTCAGCTTATTATGGACCATTTAGAGAGGCAGCTGATTCAGCTCCTGTTTTTGGGGATAGAAAAAGTTATCAAATGGATTTTAGAAATTCAGTAGAGTTTATGTCAGAGATTGAAAATGATATACAGGAGGGAGCAGATATTTTAATGATAAAACCTGGACTTCCATATTTAGATGTGGTGAGAGCTATATCTGATAAGGTTTCAAAGCCAATTGCAATATATAGTGTAAGTGGGGAATATTCAATGATAAAAGCAGCGTCCATGAATGGATGGATTGATGAGAAAAAAATTGTAATTGAGAATATCTATGCAATGAGACGAGCGGGAGCAGATATAATAATAACATATCATGCAAAAGATATAGCTAAGTGGCTGAAAGAGGGGATAAGATGAGATATAAAAATTCTGAAAAAATCTATGAAGAAGCTATAAAATTAATTCCTGGTGGAGTCAATAGTCCTGTTAGAGCTTTTAAATCAGTGGATAAACAATATCCAATATTTATAAAGCGGGGAGAGGGAGCAAAAATTTACGATGAAGATAATAATTCGTATATAGATTATATTTGTTCTTGGGGACCGCTTATTTTAGGACATACCAATGAGAGAGTATTAAAAGGGGTCAGAGAAGCTATTGAACTTGGAAGTTCCTTTGGATTACCAACAAAAAAAGAGGTGGAGTTGGCAGAGTTGATTTGTAAGGCTTATCCAAGTATAGAGATGGTTAGGGTTACAACATCTGGAACAGAGGCAACAATGGCAGCAATAAGAGTTGCAAGAGCTTATACTAATAGAAACAAAATACTGAAATTTGAAGGGTGTTACCATGGACATTCAGATTCTCTATTGGTTAGTTCTGGGTCTGGGCTTTTAACAGATGGTTATCAAGATAGTAATGGGATAACGGAGGGAGTATTAAAGGATACATTAGTTGCCAAGTTTGGAGATATTGAACAGGTTAGAAACTATCTAAAAAATAAAGATGTAGCTTGTGTAATAATGGAGCCTATTCCAGCAAACATGGGAGTTATAAAAACTTCTAAGAGATTCTTAGAAGAGATTAGGGAGATATGTACAGAAACGGGAACAGTTTTAATATTTGATGAGGTTATATCAGGATTTAGGGTAGCTTTTGGGGGAGCTCAAGAGTATTTTGATATAAAACCAGATATTACAACTCTTGGGAAGATTATTGGAGGTGGATATCCGGTTGGAGCTTTTGGAGGTAAAAAAGAGATAATGGAGCTAATTGCCCCAGTAGGAAGAGTTTATCATGCCGGAACACTTTCAGGGAATCCAGTAGCTGTCAGAGCTGGAATTGAGACTATAAAATATCTATCTGAGAATAAAGATTGGTTATATAAAGAGTTAGAAAATAAAGTGATATATTTAACTGATAAGATAGAGGAGTTTTCTGAAAAATATTCTGTTCCAATTGTGATAAATAGAGTAGGGTCACTATTTACAATATTTTTTACTAGACAGAAAGAGATAAACTCTTTACGGGATGTGATAGAGTCTGATGGTGAAAATTATTCAATCTATTTTAATACTCTTTTAGATAATGGAGTTGTTGCACCTCCATCAAAATTTGAAGCTCATTTTATTTCAATAGCTCATACACAAAAGGAATTGGACAAAACTCTAGAAGTTATTGAAATAGCATTTAAAAGAATAGGGGAGAGAATTGAAAGGTAATATTTTTTTTCCAGTTTCCATAGATATAAACAACAAAAATTGTCTGGTTGTGGGAGCTGGAAAGATTGCATTGAAGAAAGTAAAGAAACTTCTAGAGTATGGAGCAAAAGTGGAGCTAATATCTCCGGAGATATTGACTGAATTTTATAATTTAAATATTAAAATTACTAAACGAAAATTTGAAGATAGGGATATAGAAGAAAGATTTTTAGTAATAGCAGCTACTAATGATATGGAATTGAATAGAAGAATATCAGAATCTTCAATGGAAAAAGGGATTTTAGTTAATAATGTAACTTCAAAAGATTGTATGAATATAAGATTTTCAGCAATCATAAAAAATGAGGGCTGTCAAATAGCTATTTCAGGTAGTGGAGAGCCAAAAAAAATTGTCGAATTAAAGAAAAAGTTGGAAAAGATTTTAAAGTTTTGTTTTCCACAAAAGGAATAAAAATGGATTTTTTATGGTAAAATTATTTTAGTGTCCATTTAGGGTATACTCTATTTAGACACAAAAATTTGTGAAATTTAAAAAATTTTCGTGTATAAAAAGAATAAAATCTGAATAAAAAGCAAAGGTTTAGTTCGCTAAATTTTTGCTTTCTTTTTTATTTTTTGTG
>CASFCG010000010.1 GCA_949293295.1 uncultured Cetobacterium sp. | reverse complement strand
TAGAAATTGCTGGAGACTCGGGAGAAAGAGAATGGACTATTAAGGTACCTCATATGATGAGTACTGTTGATGTGGCTGAGGATGTATTAAAAGGATTTGGAGGTTAAAAATGATACACGAATTAAAGATAAAAGATAAAGTAATAAAGGTTATGGAACAACCAGCAAAATATGTACTTGATTTGGAAAAGAAGTATTTAGATAGTGAAGTTGTAGATTATGTAAAAGATATTTTAAAATATCCAGCTGGTCAAAATCCAAGTATAACTGAAATAATTGATATACCAAAAGAATTAAATATGAATGATGTTATAGTATCTTTAGAGAAAGATGGAAAGATAGATTTGAAGCAGGTAGAAAATCTGTTTTTTTCAATCAATCAAAATAAACCAAATCCAGCCTATTTGGGAGAAAAGGTTATAAAACTAGCAGGATTGAGTATTGATAGTTATAAATATAAAGATTTAGTTGAAATAGGAACAGAAGCGTTCAAACAGATAGGTGAGTTTGTTTACTTAATCCAAATCAGAGAGTTTTTTCGGAGCTTGTAACGGGAACTATTCACACGAGGCTTTAGAAAAAATGATAGTGATTTTAGGGGGATATATAAAAGATTTTGAGAAAGCTGAAAATTACACAGTTAAAGAATTAGTAAAATATTATAACTATTTGTATGAATACATGGAGGCAAGGTATGGCAGTTAGAGTGTTGGGTATTGATATAATGTCGTACCTAAAAGGGGATGGATTCAAAAAAGCTGATGAACAAGTTGGAAAATTAAAACAGACTTTTTCAGATTTAAAAGGATTTGCAACAAGTGGACTAGGGCAAATTGCTGTGGGGTATTTTGGAATATCACAAGTGATGAATCATTACAACAAGTCTATAGAAGCTGCTAATTATCAACTGGAGCAAGAAAAGAAATTGGAAATGACCATGAGAGCTCACGGCTTTAGAGATGAACAAATCAACAGCATAAAAAGTTATGCTGGAGAGTTGCAAAAATTAGGAGTTGTTGGAGATGAGGTAACACTTGCTGGAGCTCAACGATTGGCAACTTATGGTTTAACAGAAAATAGTATAAAGAAGTTACTACCAGCGATGCAAGATATCCTAGTAAAAACAAAAGGGCTTGCTGGAACTGGTGGAGATGCTGAGGAGATAGCAAAGAAATTAGCTGAGGGACTTATTGGAGAAGTTGGTGGATTAAAAGAAGTTGGAATAATTCTTGATGAAAACCAGCAAAAGCTGATGAAAACTGGTTCTCAACATGAAAAAATAGCAATGTTAGTTGATATAGTTAAAAAAAATATTGGAGAGCAAAATAAGGAGATGTTAAAAACTCCGGAAGGAAGAATAGCCAGTGTAAACAATGATATAGGGGATGTTTATGAGAATATAGGTATGCTTTTTAGAGAGAGTAGGGCGTGGGGATACGAGCTGATAGGCAATAATTTACTTATTATAGAAAGTTTTTTAAAAACATTGATAACCTCTACTCAAGGATTTATTAATGTAGTTATTGATTTAACTAAAAAAACATACAATGTGTTTTCAAATTTTCCTCCAGAACTAAAAACTACAATAAAATTGATAGCTGGATTTTTTGCTATCAGTTCATTTCCAATTGTAGCTGGAATAGCTATATTAGAAGATTTGTTGACTGCTTTTCAAGGAGGAGAAAGTGTTGTTAAAAATAGCTATGATGCTCTGATGAGGTTTTTAGATATTGATTTGACTTTTGATGAAACGGTTAATAACGTAAAAGCTCTATGGAAAAGTTTTGAAGAGGCGAATGGAGTAAAAATTGTTTTAGAAAGTATTTTGGGTATTATAGAAGCTATCTCAAACGCAATTGGAATAGTTGTGAATGGTGTAAAGCTTTTTGTAGGTAGTGTTGGATTTTTTGCTAATGGAACTGGTCGATTACTAAAGGCAGTTTTTAGCAAAGATTATAGTTTGAGTGATGCAAATTTAGATAATAAGAGAGAGTTGGAAACTGGATTTAATGGGAAGCTACTTAGAAATGGTGGTAAAGGTTTAATTAACTATAGTTCAAAATTATATAGTGATGGTAAAGATAGAATAAATAAAATAAATGATTTATATAATGATGGACAAAATAGACTGATGAAAAAAAGTATAAAAGATATTCCTTTATCTAAAA
>CASFCG010000009.1 GCA_949293295.1 uncultured Cetobacterium sp. | reverse complement strand
AAACTGATTGGAACAAGATAGGGTTTGATGTAGGTAAATTCTACATAAACAAATTAAAGAACTCTAACGAAGAGAGAAAATACAAAATAGAGCCATACTATAGAGATTTAAAACTTGGAGAGCTAATATTGACAATACCAGCGGATGAGGTTGTTAACCTTGGAGAGTCTGAAATCATAGTGGATAAAAGATTGATGGGCGGAACAATAAATGACAACTCTTACTATGTTGATATTGAAAATGGAAGAGTTATAAACCCGAGTAGTATATTTACTAGTACATTTATTGGAGATAAATTGGCTAAAAAGAAGATAAACTTTACAAATCTACCAACAGGAGTAACTATAAAAGAGGTTGAGAGTGTAGAGGATAGAGAGTATTACGGCGATATTACTATTAATATCTCAGATTCAGTAAAACATAAGAGATTTACGGAGAAAAAAGGTACGCTTAATGGTGAAAGTATTATTCCACATGGTATTGAATTGACGCAAATAGGAAGCAAGTTTATAGGGTCTCTTAGAAATAGCGATATAGCAAAATACAATGAGAACAGGTTTAAACTTGTGGGAAGCGATGGAAAATACTACACAGGAAACTTCAAAGAGAAGATAGTAGGAGAGGAAGCAAAATCAGGAGAAGCAATATTGGCGATTTCTGGAGCAGTTGGAACGAAAGCAAGTTGGAAGATTGGAGCAACTGGAAAAGTTGAGGGAACAACTGACGATACGAAACAAGACAATGAAGATGCTAATGCTATCAAATATGTTTTAGATTTCAGTGATGGAGAACTATTTAATTTTAAGGCGGCGACAGAATTAGGTATTACTGATATGATAATAGATAGTATGAATGTAAAAGTAAATAATAGTACTATTACGCCAAAAATAACAGCTACTGAGGCAAGAATAGAGACAGATTATCATGATATAATTTTCAAGGGCGATGAACTGATTATAGAGAAGAAAAAGTACAACGACCAAGAGAGAGTTTATGAAATAGAAGTATATAATACAGGTATACTTCTTGGAAAATTAAAACTTACAATACCTAAAGAGGTTGTTGACTTGGGAGAAGCGACATTTAAAATTGATAAGAGATTGGAGGATACAAAAGTACAATCTGTAGCGTGGGTTTTCCCAGATAAATCTATATCGCAATTAACTGGAATTTATCGTCATGAGCTTCCAAATATGATTGCAACAGAAACTACAGGACTTAATAAAGCGGATGCGATAGTGAGAAGAGTGGTTGAAGCGGTAGATAGACCACATAAATCAGCTTTTTACACAAATAGTAAACTGGGAGTAGAATATGTAGGATACAGAGCTACTCCAAGTGTCTATGATGATACAGGAGCATTCCCAGTGTACATAAATCTGCAAGATTTGGAAAAATATATGGTTGTGTGTACGATTAATAAATCTCCAAATCTTTTAAACAATAGGTTTAAAGTTTTAGGATATGATGGAAAGCTGTACACGGTAAACATCAAAGAGAAATACGTCGGAGCTGGTATCATAAGCGCAGAAGGGGAGATTGATTTCACAAGAGTCGCAGCTAGAAGTGCAAAATGGAAACCAAACTCAACTGGAGCTTCAGACAACAAAAAAATATCAATAAAATTCAGTGGTGGAGCTAAAAAAGTTTTTGATACTACAGGTGTTATTACAAATACAAATGTTTCAATCGCAGATAAACTTGTGATAAAAGATGGAACAGGAGTTCAGTTGAAAACTGCTACTTTAAATAATGGAAAATTGAGAGCTGAACTTAGTACAGGAGAGGCATTTGAAATAGAAAGCGACGGAACTGTAATAATCCAAGGTAGAAAAGAGAAAGGAATTAACACTTTCAAAATAGAAGCTTACTATGGTGTTGCAAAATTAGGGGAGCTGACATTGACTCTAAAAACAGGAAATGGAGTGAAAATAGAGGGAGATGACAGATTCGACTTTGGAATAATGCAAAAAGATAAAAAATACAGTTTAGATGGAAAAATTCTAGTGAAAAATGAAAATGCTTTGAATGTAACAGTGGATATTCCAAAGAGCGCAAAAATGATTCATACAACAGACAGTTCAAAAGAGATACCATTTACAATAGACTCTACACAAAATAAGGTCGGAGATGATGTGGAAACAAGAATGATTCTAGAAGCAAAAACAGCACCAGACCAACAAACAGGAAAATATGAGGGTCAGTTTATGATAACAGTAACAATAAATGACTAAAATCCTAAGTCGATTATAAAAAATAATCCAATAAAAAAGTTTAACAGATAAAAAAACTTTTATTAAAAAATATTTGGATTTTCAACAAAAAAGAAACAAGAGTTGCTCCTAATTCTAATGCGTAGAATTAGGAGCAGTTCATATAGAGCAATAAAAAATAGGATAGAGGTAAGGAAATGAGATATATAGCGATGTTTTTATTGAGTTTCTCTATATCCTTTGGATTGGAGCTAAGTGAAAAGGATTTCGGAGAAAGAATAAAGGTAAGAAGTAGTAAAACAAAGGAGTATACATTGACAAATGATTCTGAGTTGACAAAAGAATATCATCTTTCAGTAACAGATAAAAATGTAACTGTGTCAACAAAAAAATTTGTGCTGAAACCTTTTAGAAGTAGAAAGTTTAAGCTAACAGCTAAACCCAAAGAGAAAGGGAAAAAAGAGTATTACTTGGAGATAAAGGAGCTAATAAAAGAGAAAGCGAAAGAGAATAGTGTGAATGTGAATAAGCTGTTTAGGATAAAACAGAACTACGTTGGGGAGTAGGGAAGATGAAGAGATTGACAAATAAAGAAAAAGCATGATAAAATTGTAATGTAAATAGCCCGTTGGGTACTTGTGTTGTTGGTTAATTAAGTTCAGAATATTAGCCCTAAATATGTTTGGGGCTTTTATTCTGCCCTTGAACAAGGTAGAAACCAACACACAAGGAGGTAAAGGAGTGTTTATTATTATTGAAAATCTAAATATAGACGGAGAAAGTGTAGCAATAGTAGTTGCACTAGTCCTGATTTGGATTAACAGGAAGTAAACTCAAAACCTCCTCCCCAATGGGGTATTTTTGTATTTTCAATGTTTCAGCTTAAAACATTGATTTTTATATTTAAATTAATAAAAAATAAAAAACTGTTTTAATTGACATATTAATGTATTTCATGTTAAAATTCTCTTGTAAATAGCCCGTTGGGTACTTAAAATAATTGAGTAAAAAAGCTATGAGATAGGCTTTCACCTAGGTGGAAGCTTATTTCATGTTTATAAGTTAATAGCTTTTCTTATAAACAGTAAAACTCAATTATTTTAAGGAGGTAAAGGAGTGTTTATTATTGTTAAAAATCTAAATATAGACGGAGGAAGTGTAACAATAATAGTTGCACTAGTCCTGATTTGGATTAACAGGAAGTAAACTCAAAACCTCCTCCCCAATGGGGTATTTTTGTATTTTCAATGTTTCAGCTTAAAACATTGATTTTTATATTTAAATTTAATAAAAAATAAAAAACTGTTTTAATTGACATATTAATATATTTCATGTTAGAATTTTCTCGTAAATAGCCCGTTGGGTACCTTAAAATGAATATGTATTATTTTGAGTTCAGAATATTAGCCCTAATTTGTTTGGGGCTTTTATTCTGCCCTTGAACAAGGCAGAAATACATATTTATTTAAAGGGAGGTAAAGGAGTGTTTATTATTGTTGAAAATCTAAATATAGATGGAGGAAGTGTAGCAATAATAGTTGCACTAGTTCTGATTTGGATTAACAGGAAGTAAACTCAAAACCTCCTCCCAATGGGGCATTTTTGTATTTTCAATGTTTTAGTTTAAAACATTGATTTTTATACTTGAATTTGATAAAAAATAAGAAGCTGTTTTAATTGACATATTAATATATTTCATGTTAAAATTTCCTTGTAAATAGCCCGTTGGGTAAACTTGATGTTTGTTCTTATTTAAGCTTAGAATAAAAGCCCTAACTTATTTAGGGCTTTTATTCTGCCCTTAAGCAAGGCAGAAGAACAACATCAAGGAGGTAAAAGAGTGTTTATTATTATTGAAAATCTAAATATAGATGGAGGAAGTGTAGCTATTATAGTGACACTAGTTATTATTTGGATTAACAGAAGATAAGCTCAAAACCTCCTCCCAATGGGGTATTTTTGTATTTTGAATGTTTTAGTTTGAAACATTGATTTTTGTGTTTAAATTAATAAAAAACAAAAAACTGTTTTAATTGACATATTAATATATTTCATGTTAAAATTTTCTTGTAAATAGCCCGTTGGGTACTTGTGTTTGTATTTTATTAAGCTTAGAATATTAGCCCTAAATATGATTTGGGGCTTTTATTCTGCCCTTAAGCAAGGTGGAAAATACAATCACAAGGAGGTAAAGGAGTGTTTATTATTATTGAAAATCTAAATATAGATGGAGGAAGTGTAGCTATTATAGTAGCACTAGTTATTATTTGGATTAACAGAAGATAAGCTCAAAACCTCCTCCCCAATGGGGTATTTTTGTATTTTGAATGTCTTAACTTGAAACATTGATTTTTATACTTAAATTTAATAAAAACGAAAACTTTTCTAATTGATATATTAATGTTTTTCATGTCAGAGCTCTCTTGTAAATAATTTGTTAGTTACCTAAAATGGTTGAATAAAAAAGCTATGAGGTAAGCTTTCATCTAGGTGGAAGCTTATTTTATGTTTATAAATTAATATCTTTTCTTATGAACAGTAAAATTCAATTATTTTAAGGAAGCAAAAAGGATTAATATCATTGTTGAAAATCTAAATATTTTTTTATAAAAGTTTTTTTATCTGTTAGACTTTTTTATGGGATTATTGAACTTATTTTTTATAATCAACCGTGTATATTGTGATAAAATTTGCTCATAATACTATCCTAAATTCTGTGGTAAAATTATAAAAAATATGGTACCATATAAAATAGAATTGATATTTTAAGGAGGAGAGATGATAAAAGTAGAGATTTCAACAGAGTTCATAAAATTAGACCAATTTCTTAAATTCACCGGAGAGGTTGAAACGGGAGGAGAAGCCAAAGAGCTTATATTGAGTGGAGATGTGAAAGTGAATGGAGAGATTGAAATAAGAAGAGGAAAAAAATTATATCCAAATGATAAAATTGAGTTTATGGGAAAGATATTTATTGTGGATAGATAAGAGTTAATGAGGCGATTTTGTGCGGATTTTGGAGATAAGTTATGTGAACTTTAGAAATCTTGAAGATAGAAATATATGTTTTTCTTCTCGTTTTAATCTTTTTATTGGAAAAAATGGACAGGGGAAAACTAGCATACTAGAAGCTATATATTTTAGTGCGACTGGGAAAAGTTTTAGAACTTCAAAAAATATTGAACTGATAAAACATACAAAAGATAAAGCTGGAAGTTATATTCGCTATGAGGACAATGTTTCTAGCAAGACGCTTAGTGTGAAGATGGATAAAAAAATAAAAGAGTATAAGTTTAATGGAAAAAAAGTTAAGTTTGATGAGTTTTATGGAAAAGTGAATATAATAACCTTTATTCCTGAGGATATAGAATTAATAGTGGGAGCCCCAAGTTTTAGACGCTCATTTTTTGATGCGGAGATATCCCAGACAAATTATGAGTATTTTCAAAATCTAAAGGAGTATACAAAGTTATTAAAAATTAGAAATAAGTATTTGAAAGAGAAAGATATAAGAAACGAGATGTATCAAATATATGAAGATAGGTTTATTAATTTAGCCGGAAAGATAATTTTAAAAAGAGTTGAATATCTAAAAAATATCTCAATAATTTTAAATCTTAATTATAGAAAACTATTTGATGAGAAAAAAGAGTTAGAATTGAGATATGATTGTTTTATTGAGGAGTTAAAAGGAGTTACACTCTCTCAGCTTGAGGAGAGAATAAAATCTAAGATTGAAAAGGTAAAATATCAGGAATTAAAATATGGGTATTCCTTGGTTGGTCCTCAGAGAGATGATTTTAAGTTTCTTTTGAATGGAAAGGAAGCAAAGTCATTTTCATCTCAAGGGGAGAAGAAATCAATTGTATTTTCATTGAAGCTTTCAGAGATAGATATGGTTTTAAAGGAACGGCGAGAGCCACCAGTATTTATAATAGATGATATCTCATCATATTTTGATTCTATAAGAAAAGAGAGTATAATGAACTATCTAAAAAAAAGAGATATTCAGGTTTTTATAAGCTCAACTTCAGATATAAATGTTGATTCTAAGCAGTTTTATATAGAAAAGGGAGAAATTTGGGATGGAGCTATTTAGTGTCAAAAAAGCTATTGAAAATGCATTTATTAAAAGTAAAAAGTTAAAAGTTGGATTTTTAAAAGCTTATTGGGATAAGGTAGCGGACAGAGTTTCAAGCAGAACAACCCCTCTTTATATAAAGGAGGAGGTACTCTATGTGGCAGTAGAGGATAGTATCTATCTTCATCACATGTCTATGAATAAAAGTAGATATCTTTCAAAAATATCAGAACTTTTAAAGAGTGATGAGATAAAGGATATCAGGTTTAAAGTTGGAAAAGTGGATTTGATTGAATGGAAGAGAGATGATGAGGAAGAGAGTGGAGAGATAGGGAGAGAAACGGAATCAGAGTTGATAAATCTTTCATTAGAAGAGAAAATAGATGTTTTAAGAAAAAAATCATTGATAAGAGAGAAAAAGTTATTTGACAAGGGATATAAAAAGTGTAGTAGATGTGGAAATATGTTTTTAGGCACAAAGCAAAGATGTGACGTATGTTCGATAAAAAGAGAGAAGGATTGGGAGGAGAAAGATGACAACAAATAACTATCAAGCAGAAAATATCACGGTTCTTGAGGGGTTAGAAGCGGTAAGAAAGAGACCGGGAATGTATATTGGAACAACTTCAGAGAGAGGATTACATCATCTTGTATGGGAGATTGTTGATAACTCAGTTGATGAGGCATTAGCAGGTTATGCAACACAGATACAAGTTTCAATATTACCAGATAATGTGATTGAGGTTATTGATAATGGAAGAGGAATACCAGTTGACATCCATCCAAAATATGGAAAATCAGCTTTAGAAATAGTTTTGACTGTTCTTCATGCTGGAGGAAAGTTTGAAAATAATAACTATAAAGTTTCTGGAGGATTACACGGAGTGGGAGTTTCTGTTGTTAATGCTCTTTCGGAGTGGACAGAGGTTGAGGTAAAAAAGAATGGGAAACTTTATTATCAGAGATATAATAGAGGGATTCCTGAGAAAGATGTCGAGGAGATAGGAGAAGCAGAGGGAACAGGGACAACAGTTAGATTCAAGGCGGACCATGAGATATTTGAAACTTTGATTTATAGTTTTACAACCTTAGAAACTAGATTAAGAGAGTTAGCGTATTTGAATAAAGGATTAAAAATAATACTTTCAGATTTGAGAAAAGAGCCGACAAAGAGGATAGAGTTAGAGTTTGAAGGTGGAATTTTAGACTATATAAAGGAGATTGAAAAAGAGAATCAATCTATAATAAAAGAACCTTTTTATATGAGTGGTGAGGCGGATAACGTATCTGTTGAGATAGCTATGACCTATAATACAAATCAGAGGGAAACAATCTACTCTTTTGTTAACAATATCAATACACATGAGGGAGGAACCCATGTGAGTGGATTTAGGACAGCTCTAACGAGAGTAATAAATGATTTGGGGAAATCCACTGGATTGATTAAAGAGAAAGATGGAAAACTGCAAGGGTCAGATATTAGAGAGGGATTGACGGCAATTGTATCTGTAAAAGTTCCACAACCACAGTTTGAGGGGCAAACAAAGACAAAATTAGGAAATAGTGAGGTAACGGGAGTTGTTTCCACTGTTGCAGGGGCTCAAATAAAAATGTATTTGGAGGATGCACCGAACGATTTAAAAGTGATTGTTGAAAAAATATTAAATTCTAAGAAAGCTAGAGAGGCAGCACAGAGAGCAAGAGAGTTAGTTCTTAGAAAATCAGCTTTAGATGTTGGGTCTTTGCCAGGAAAACTTGCGGATTGTTCATCCAAGAACTCAGAGGAGTGTGAAGTATATATTGTTGAGGGAGATTCAGCAGGTGGTTCTGCAAAGCAAGGGAGAGACAGGTCTTTTCAAGCGATATTGCCGCTTAGAGGAAAAATTATAAATGTTGAAAAATCAGGACTTCATAAAGCTTTGGAAAATGCAGAGATAAGAGCGATGGCGACAGCTTTTGGAACTGGAATAGGGGACAACTTTAGTATTGATAAATTAAGATATGGAAAGATTATAATAATGACAGACGCGGATGTGGATGGAGCACACATTAGAACATTGATATTGACTTTCCTTTACAGATATATGGTAGAGCTGATTCATAATGGAAATGTTTATATAGCACAACCGCCATTATATAAAATATCTTATGGTAAAACTGTTTCGTATGCTTATTCTGACAGACAATTAAAAGAGATTTTGACAACTTTAGAGGGAGAGGATAAGAGATATACTTTACAAAGATATAAAGGGTTGGGAGAGATGAATCCAGAGCAGTTATGGGAGACAACAATGGACCCAGATACGAGAACTTTATTGAAAGTTTCAATAGATGATGCTAGAGAAGCAGATATGCTGTTTGACAAACTGATGGGAGATAAGGTTGAACCGAGAAAAGAGTTTATTGAGGAACATGCAGAATTTGTAAAAAATCTTGATATATAAATATGTACAGAAATAAAATGAAGTTCTAGGAGGAAAAAATGTCTAATGTAAATAATAGATATATAGAGGAAGAATTGAAACAATCTTATCTCGATTATTCAATGAGTGTAATTGTAAGTAGAGCATTGCCAGATGTAAGAGATGGACTAAAACCAGTACATAGAAGAATCCTTTTTGCAATGAATGAAATGGGAATGACAAATGATAAACCTTATAAGAAATCAGCTAGAATCGTAGGAGAGGTTCTAGGAAAGTATCATCCACATGGGGATTCTGCTGTTTATAATACAATGGTTAGAATGGCACAAGATTTTGCGTATAGGTATGAGTTGGTTGATGGACATGGAAACTTCGGTTCGATAGATGGGGATTCCGCTGCAGCGATGAGATATACTGAAGCGAGAATGTCCAAGATAAGTAATGAATTATTGGAAGATATTGATAAAGATACGATAGATTTTAGAAAAAACTTTGATGATTCTTTGGATGAACCAGAGGTTTTACCTGCAAAACTACCAAATCTATTATTAAATGGTGCTACAGGGATAGCGGTAGGAATGGCAACAAATATTCCACCTCATAACTTAGGAGAGGTCATTGATGGGACACTTGCTTTAGTGGATAATAGAGATATAACTCCAGTAGAGTTGATGAGATATATTAAAGGTCCAGATTTCCCGACTGGTGGTATAATTGATGGAGAGAAAGGAATCTATGATGCTTATACAACAGGAAGAGGAAGAGTTAGAGTTAGAGGAAA
Source organism: uncultured Cetobacterium sp. (assembly GCA_949293295.1). Lineage (GTDB taxonomy): Bacteria > Fusobacteriota > Fusobacteriia > Fusobacteriales > Fusobacteriaceae > Cetobacterium_A. Next base: position 13,896 of record CASFCG010000009.1, on the reverse strand, counting down.
GGTTGAGATAGAGGAAAGTAAAAGTGGAAAGCAAAGTATTATAATAAAAGAGCTTCCATATCAACTTAATAAGGCGGGATTGATTGAAAAGATTGCAAATTTAGTAAAAGAAAAGAAACTATCTGGAATTTCAGATTTAAGAGATGAATCGGATAGAGAGGGAATTAGAGTTGTAATTGAGTTGAAAAAAGGTGAGGAAGCAGAGTTAGTTTTAAACTTACTTTATAAATATACTGAATTACAAACAACTTTCGGGATAATAATGTTGGCGTTGGTTAATAATGTTCCTAGAGTTTTAAATCTGAAACAGGTTCTAGAGGAGTATTTGAAACATAGGTTTGAAGTTGTAACTAGAAGAACTAGATTTAATTTGAATAAAGCTGAAAAGAGGGCTCATATATTAAAAGGGTTTATAGTTGCATTAGAGAATATTGACAGAGTGATAGAGATTGTTAGAAACTCAGTTGATGGAACACAGGCGAGAGAAAGTTTAATAGAGAGATATGCTTTTAGTGAAGAACAGGCAAAAGCTATTCTTGATATGAGATTACAAAGATTAACAGGACTTGAAAGAGATAAGATTGATAAAGAACACGAGGAGTTAATAACTTTTATATCTGACTTAAAAGAGATTTTAGCAGATGAAAACAGAGTTTATGAGATAATAAAAGAGGAATTAAGAGAGATAAAATCTAAATATAATGATGATAGAAGAACTGCTATTGAAAAAGAGAGAATGGAGATTCAAGTAGAGGATTTGATAAAGGATGAGAGTGTTCTCGTTACAATTACTAATAGGGGATACATAAAAAGAATGGAGTTAGATAACTATAAAGCTCAAAAAAGAGGCGGAAAAGGGGTATCGACTCAGAATACAGTGGAAGATGATTTTGTTGAGAGAATGGAGATTATGTCAAATCTTGATACTATGATGATATTTACAGACCAAGGGAGAGTTTATAATCTGAAAGTTTATCAAATTCCAGAATCATCAAAACAAGCTAGAGGAAGATTGATAGGAAATCTGATAAAATTGAGAGAAAATGAGAAAGTTAGAGAGATAATTAATATTAGAGAGTTCAGCCAAGATAAAGAACTTGTCTTCGTAACTAGAGATGGGATGATTAAGAAGACAAATCTAAGTGAGTATAAAAATATAAATGTATCTGGTCTAAAAGCAATAAAATTGAGAGAGAATGATGATATAATATTTGTAGGAATAGTTCCAGTTGAATCTAAAGAACAGGTGTTTATTGCTACAAAGCTTGGATATTCAATTAGATTTTCAAAAGATAATGTCAGAGAGACAGGAAGAGATACAAGTGGGGTCAAAGGAATTGCCTTAAGAGAAAATGATTCCGTTGTATCAGCTTTATTAATAAACGATGTAGCTAATGAAACGATATTTACTATAACAGAAAATGGATACGGAAAAAGAACTCGTGTAGACGAATATTTATTACAGTCAAGAAATGGAAAGGGTGTAATAAATATCAGATGTAGTGTGAAAACAGGGAAAGTAGTAGCTGTAAAACCTGTAACAGATGATGAAGAGTTAATGGTTATAACTTCATCAGGAGTAGTAATAAGGACTGCTGTATCACAAATATCCATAATAGGAAGAGCAACTCAGGGTGTTAAAATAATGAGAACTAGTGAGACAGAAAAGATTGTATCGATTGCGAATTTTAAGGAGGAGGAGATAGAAACAGCAGACGAAGAATAAAGAGTTTAGGAGGAGAGTTATATGAAAAGGATGTTGATGATATTTGAATTTAATTCAAATGTGGATAAGATGTTAGAAAGTGCATTGTTTTTGAGAACAAGTTATGGATTGGAACTAGTACCAATCTATATAAAAGATATAAAAAGAACAGGCATTATATCTCCTGTTAGTCAAGGTCTTGCTGTGAACTATAATGATATCTACATAACTCAACAAGATGAGTTTGAAAAAAGTAGAATAGATATGCTAAAATCGAAATTGAAAGAGTATCAGTTTAAAGAGGAGTTAAATGTCGAATTTGGTTTTCTTTGGGACACTGTAAAAGAGTACTTAAAAGAGGCGGATATTTTGGTATTTGAAAAGGAACAGATAACTACTGATAGAACCCTTTCTATATTGAAAAATGTCTATAAACCAATTATAATGTTGGGAGAAAATTCATTAAATTCACTAAATAGAATTATGATATCCAGTGATGATGGTGTAAAGGTAAACAGGTCAGTATATGAGTTTCTAAATCTATTTAATCAAATAAAAAAATTTGATATCTATTCAATATCTGTTAAGGAAAGTGAAAATAGATTGTTGAATTATCTGAAAAATAAAGATATAGATGCGAATTATTTTGAGTTTGACGGAGATGGAGCGGAAGCAAAATATTTTGAAAAGACAAAAGAATATGATATGGTTATTATGGGAAACCTTAGTAGAAGCTATTTGTTTGAAAAATTGACTAGAAGAAAAGGGATAAACATTATGGAGCAGGTAAAGGCAACGGTGTTTATAGGATGATAAGGGTGGTTCTTCTCACTGATTCACATGGAGCTTTTACAGATGTGTATAATATAATAGAGAGAGAAAAGCCTGATAAAATTATTTTTACCGGCGATGGAATATCTCAGATAAAAGAGTTATCATATGTTTTTTCAGATGTTGATTTTCATATGGTAAAGGGGAATTGTGATATATTTGAAAGAGAGCGTAATGAGATAGAGATTTTTGACTTAGCTGGAAAGAAAGTTATGATAACACATGGACATCTTTTTGGTGTAAAGAGAAAAATGGAGTTACTGGAAAGAGTAGCGGAAGAAAATGGAGTAAACATAGTTTGTTTCGGGCATACTCATAAGGAATATGAGCTGGAAAAAAATAAAATAATATATTTCAATCCAGGAGCTTTTGAGGACGGGAAGTATGCAATATTAAGTATAGAAAATGATATGGTAAGTTTTGAGAGAAAACAGATATAGAAATCCTTAGATACTTGATGAGGAGGAGAGATGGAAAAAAGATTACAGAGTCTGAAGCAAGAGGTAGAATCAATTATTAATGGGGTTTCTACATTGCAAGAGATAGATGATATAAGAGTAAAATATTTAGGGAAAAAAGGAAGTTTAACCGAGATTTCAAAACAGATGAGAGATATTTCTCCAGATGATAGACCAAGATTTGGACAGTTGGTAAATGAGACTAAAACAGCAATTACTGAGCTGATTGAAAAGAGAATGGAGAGATTAAAAGAACAAATAAAGGAGCAGCAGTTAAAAGATGAGATAATTGACATCTCTCTTCCTGGAAGAATGATATCAACAGGCGGGCTTCATCCGATAACGGAAACGATGGATTTTTTGAAAGATATATTTATTGAGATGGGATTTGATGTTGCAGAGGGACCAGAGGTTGAGTTTACAAAATATAATTTTGATGCTTTAAATATACCAGATACTCATCCATCGAGAGATTTACAAGACACATTTTATATATTGGAAAATGTTGTATTAAGAACTCATACATCACCAGTTCAAGCTAGATATATGGAGAAAAACAAGCCACCATTTAGAATGATATGTGCGGGTAAGGTTTATAGAAATGATTATGATATCTCTCACACTCCGATGTTTCATCAGATGGAGGGATTAATGGTTGGAGAGAATATATCATTTGCTAATTTAAAGGCTATTTTGGAGCAGTTTGTAACAAAGGTTTTTGGGAAAACTAAAGTTAGATTTAGACCACATTTTTTCCCGTTTACAGAGCCAAGTGCAGAGATGGATGTGGAGTGTGTTATTTGTAAGGGGAAAGGATGTAGAGTGTGTAAGCATAGTGGTTGGTTAGAGATAATGGGGTGTGGAATGGTAGACCCTGAGGTATTAAAGAATGTTGGCTACAATCCAGAAGAGGTTTCAGGATTTGCTTTTGGAATGGGAATAGAAAGAATAACTATGCTAAGATATGGAATTGATGATTTGAGAGCATTCTTTGAAAATAATATGAGATTCCTGAAACAATTTAAGTAGGTGGAGGCAAATAATGTTAATTTCATTGGATTGGTTAAAAGAATATGTTGAGATAAAAGAGAATATAAAAGAGTTGGAGAATACTCTTACAATGATTGGACAAGAGGTAGAAGCTATAGAAGAACAAGGTAAAGGATTGGAAAATGTTGTAATTGGTCAGATTGTAGACTATAAACCTCATCCAGAAGCTGAAAAATTAACTCTTTTGAGAGTTAAAGTTGCGGATGACGAGGAGTTACAGATTGTTTGTGGAGCTCCAAATCATCAATTAGGTGATAAAGTTGTAGTTGCAAAAATTGGAGCAGTTTTACCAGGCGATTTTAAAATAAAAAAGAGTAAGATACGAGGGATAGAATCTTGTGGAATGCTTTGTTCAAAGGCGGAGTTAGGATTAGGAACTGATGGAGATGGAATAATAATCCTACCTGAGAGTGCACCTATTGGTCTTGAATACAGAGAGTATAGAGAATTAAATGATGTGATATTTGAATTGGAAATTACACCGAATAGACCGGATTGTCTATCATATGTGGGAATTGCTAGAGAGATTGCGGCGTACTATGATAGGGAGATAAAGATGCCAAAATTTACGGCTAAAAAAGTGGTAGAAGCTTCTGATAGCGATAGGATGAGAATTGAGGTTCAAGATAAAAATATATGTAAAAGATATTCTGGGAAGATTATTAAGAACTTAAAAATAGGAGAGTCCCCAGAGTGGCTAAAAAAGAGATTATTATCAGTTGGTGTTAAACCGATAAATAATGTAGTTGATGCAACAAACTATATATTATTTGAAACAAATCAACCTTTACATGCTTATGATATCTCAACAATACAAGATGGAACTATTTTTGTTAGAAAAGCGGTTTCAGGAGAAAAAGTTGTAACTTTAGATGGGGTTGAAAAAGAGCTGAAAAATGGGGAGTTAGTAATCGCAGATACAGGAAAAATATTAGGGATAGCTGGAGTAATTGGTGGAGAGAGTAGCAAAGTAACAGAGAAAACAATAGCAATATTTTTAGAGTGTGCATATTTTACTCCATCTGATATTAGAAAAACATCGAAGAGACTAGGAGTTTCGACAGATTCATCTTATAGATTTGAAAGAGGAGTTGATATCGAAAATATAGGAGATGTTTTGGATAGAGCATGTAAACTAATATCAGAAATAGCGGATGGAGAGATTGTTGATTTAACAATAGATGAGCGATTCGAAAAAAATGAAAAAATAGAGATAAAGTTAGATTTAGACAGATTTAAAAGATTTGTTGGAAAAGAGATTCCTAAAGATACAATAATAAAGATATTGACAAATTTAGGAATTGAGATAGTGAGGTTAGATGAAAAAACTATAGTAACGGTTCCACCTTCATATAGAGGGGACTTGACGAGAGAAGCTGACCTATATGAAGAGATTATCAGAATGTATGGTTTTGAGAATATTGAGAGTAGGATGCCGCAGGAGAACATAAAATCTGGAAACAGAGATGAAATGAGTGTCGTTATAGATGAAGCTAAACGAGTTCTTTCTAAAATTGGATTGCAGGAGGTTATAAATTATAGTTTTGTCCCGAGAGAAGCCAATGAGATTTTAAAATTAAAAGGGAATACAATAAAGATTTTAAATCCAATAAGTGATGAGATGGCGGTTATGAGGTCTACACTGATTTACGGATTACTTATGAATATAAGAGATAATCTGAATAGAAATCAAAATGGGTTGAAAATATTTGAGGCAGCAAGAGTATATATACCAAGTGAAAATGGAATTGCTGATGAAACTTTAAGAGTAGCGATAGGATTAGTTGGAAGAGATACAAAAACACTTTGGGAACCAAAACCTGAAACTATGGATTTTTATGATTTAAAAGGCTATGTTGAAAAGTTTTTAGAACAGTTTGGAATAAGTAAATATCAGATTGAGAGAAGTTCAAATCTAGCTTTTCATCCGGGAAGAGCAGTAGATATAAAGGTTGGAAAATTTGTAGTTGGAAGTTTTGGAGAGATACATCCAGATGTTGCAGAGAGCATGGATATTAAAAAGGAACGAGCGTATGTAGCAGAGCTGGATATTACAGCATTGTTAAAGTATAGAGTTAAAAAAGTTAAGTATGAAAAAGTAATAAAATATCCAGAGGTAACTAGAGATTTAGCGATTGTCCTGGATAGAGATATATTAGTTGGAGATATGGTCAATGATATTAAGAGATTATCGGCATTGATAGAAACAGTTGAAATATTTGATATCTATCAAGGTGATAGAATAGAGAAAGATAAAAAATCTGTCGCTATAAGTTTTGTAATGAGAAAAAAAGATGGAACTTTAGAGGAAAATGAAGTAAAAGAGGTTGTAGATAAAGTTTTAGAGATGGTTGCTAAAAACTATAACGGAGTAATAAGGCAATAATATTTTACAGTAAAATATAAAATTTAGGAGGAGATATGGATTCTTTAAGAGAATTATTTAAAGTTGGAAATGGACCATCAAGTTCACATACGATGGGACCAGAGAGAGCAGCAAAAAGGTTTAAGGCGGAAAATCCAGGGGCAGCAAGTTTTAAAGTTGAATTGTATGGTTCATTGGCTTTAACAGGTAAAGGGCATTTAACAGATTACATAATAATAGAGACATTAAAACCAAAAGCAACTGAGATTGTTTGGATGCCAGATTATGTACACCCATATCATACGAATGGAATGAGATTTATTGCTTTAAATGAAAATGGAGAGGAGTTAAACTCTTGGTTAGTTTTTTCAGTTGGTGGAGGAACTATAATGGAAGAGGGACAGCAAAGACAAGGAGCCTCTAAAGTTTACTCTTTTGGAACAATGGATGATATTATAAATTGGTGTGAAAAAAATAAAAAAGAGTTGTGGGAGTTTGTCATCGAAAGTGAAGGGGAATCAATCTGGTATTTTTTAGACCAGATTAGAATTGCGATGGAAAATGCGGTGCAAACTGGATTATCTAAGACAGGAGTTTTACCTGGAACGATAAGACTACAAAGAAGAGCACAATCTTTTTTTAGAAAAGCTAGAAATGATTCTACGAGAAATGGATTTGTTGGAAAAATATTTGCGTATGCTTTAGCTGTTTCAGAAGAGAATGGTGGAGGAGGTAGAGTTGTTACTGCACCAACTTGCGGAGCTGCTGGGGTAATCCCAGGATTAATGTATGCTCTGAAAGAGGAATACAATCTTTCAAATGAAGAGATATCAAAAGGGCTTGCGATAGCTGGATTGATTGGGAATATAATAAAAGAGAATGCGACAATCTCAGGAGCAGAAGGAGGATGTCAAGCTGAAGTTGGTTCTGCTTGTGCAATGGCGGCAGGGATGGCTTGCTTTATTTTAGGAGGTTCGACAGAACAAATAGAGTACGCAGCGGAATCAGCTTTAGAGCACCATTTAGGTTTAACTTGTGACCCAGTGGGTGGATATGTTCAAATTCCTTGTATAGAGAGAAATGCGGCGGCAGCTGTAAGAGCGTTGGATGCTGCTCATTACGCACTTTACACAGATGGAAAACACACAATATCTTTTGACCAAGTTGTTAATACAATGAAAGAGACAGGAAAGGATTTGAAAGAGGAATATAAAGAAACATCTTTAGGTGGATTAGCTAAGTACAAATTTACAGGAAATTGTTAGCTAGAAAAAAGAGAGGGGGGGTAAAATTCTCCTCTTTTGTGATTTTCTAAAGTGGATTGGTAAAGGAGAGATATGAAATTAATAGTGGGATTAGGGAATCCGGGGACAGAGTACAGTAGAACAAGACATAATATAGGATTTGATATTATAGATAAATTTTCGGAAGAATATGGTTTTTCTCAATTTAAAGATAAATTTCAGGGATTGATATCTGAAAAAACTATAGATGGAGAAAAAGTTTTACTTTTAAAGCCACAAACGTATATGAATTTGAGTGGAAATTCTATAATACAAGTGGCAAACTTTTATAAGATAGATGTAAAAAATGATTTGATTGTAGTTTATGATGATATGGATTTGGAGCTTGGGAGATTAAGAGTGAAACAAAATGGAAGTTCTGGAGGACATAATGGTATAAAATCAATAATATCATGTGTGGGAGAGAGATTTTTACGTGTGAAATGTGGAATTGGTAAGGCACAGGACAAAAGTGAGAATATAAATTTTGTATTGGGAAGATTTAAAAAAGAAGAAGAGAAAACAGTTGAAGAGATGAAAGATAAAGTGATATTATTGTTAACAGATATCGTAAAAAATAAAAAGATAGAGGAGATAATGCAAAAATACAATAAAAAATAGATTTTATATAAAGGAGGAAATTTTATGAAATTTTTTGGTTTTAAAGGAGGAGTACATCCTCCAGAAAACAAACTTCAAACAGAGAATCAAAGAATTGAGGTTTTGAGTTTACCGAAAATAGTGTATATACCGCTATTGCAGCATATTGGAGCTATTTTAACACCAGTGGTATCTGTAGGAGAAAGAGTTTTAAAGGGGCAAAAAATTGGAGATTCAGATGCATTTTTATCTGTACCAGTTCATTCTCCGGTGAGTGGAACAGTAAAAAAAATAGATAATTTTTTAGGAACTATTCCAACGATTATCATCGAAAATGATGAGCAGGATGAGTGGGTGGAGCTGAAAAGACATAATGATTGGAGTATTTTATCAAAAGAGGAGTTATTGAAGATTATTAGAGAATGTGGTATTGTTGGATTAGGAGGTGCAACATTTCCAACTCATATAAAATTAAACCCACCGAAAGGGAATAATATAGACACTCTTTTATTAAATGGAGCGGAATGTGAACCATATCTAAATTCTGATAATAGAGTAATGATTGAGTATCCGGAAAAGATTGTAGAGGGTATAAAGATAATGAAACACATTTTAAATGTTGATAACGCTATAATTGGGATTGAAGATAACAAATTTGAAGCGATTGAAACAATGAAAAAAGCTTGTCAAGGAACGGGAATAGAGGTAATGGCATTAAAGACTAAATATCCTCAAGGTGGAGAGAAATCACTTATAAAGGCTATTTTAAATAGAGGGGTTCCATCTGGGAAATTACCGGCTTCTGTTGGAGTTGTAGTGAATAATACGACAACGGCGGCAGCAATTTATGATGCGGTAGTAAATGGGTTGCCAATTTTAGAAAAAGTAGTAACTGTTACTGGGAAAGGGGTAAAGACCCCTAAAAATCTGAAAGTAGCGATTGGAACTCCGATGATTAATCTTTTAGAATACTGCGGATATAATGAGGAAGAGGTTGAAAAAGTAGTTATGGGAGGTCCTATGATGGGAATGGCACAGTTCTCATTAGAATTACCTATAGTAAAAGGAAGTTCAGGATTGTTAGCATTGACTAAAGAAGAGACAAATTATTGTACGCCAAAACCGTGCATAATTTGTGGAAAATGCGTTGATGTTTGCCCAATTTCATTACAACCATTGATGTTTGTTCGATTAGTTAAGGGTGAGGAGTGGGAACAACTAAATAAATATAGCTTGATGGATTGTATTGAATGTGGCTCATGTGCTTATATATGTCCAGCAAATAGACCTTTAACAGAAGCAATAAAATTAGGGAAATCAAAGCTTAGAGCGATGGCAAAAAGATAGGAGGATAAAAAATGACAAAAATTTTTAAAATGGGACCGTCACCACACATAAGAACAAAAGAGACGGTAGAAAAGGTGATGTATGATGTGATAATTGCATTGATACCAGCTTTTTTGGCAGCAATCTATTTTTTCGGTGTAAGAGCAATTACGGTAACAGGGGTATCTGTATTAAGTTGTATAGTAACAGAGTTTTTATGTCAAAAGATAATGAGACAAGAGGTATCAATATTTGATGGAAGTGCGATAATAACAGGGATTTTATACGCGTTTGTTATTCCACCTTATATCTCTTTAGTGTATGTGATAATAGGAGCTGTCGTTTCAATAGCATTGGGAAAAATGGTATTTGGTGGACTAGGTCAAAATATATTTAATCCGGCATTGGTTGGTAGAGCGTTTGTCCAGGCATCTTGGCCAGTAGCAATAACAACATTTATGTATGATGGAAAAGCGGGAGCTACAGTTCTTGATGCAGTAAAAAGAGGGATGATTTCGGACGGTATAAGTGGAGCTTCTGTCGTTGGAAAATCAATGACGACCACAAATATATTAATAGCAGTAGATAATCTAAAGTTAGATAGCTTTCTTGGAAAAATGGGAGGATGTTTGGGGGAAACATCTGCACTTGCAGTATTGATTGGTGGGATATATTTGATATATAAAAAGCAGATTGATTGGAAAGTGCCAGTAATTATGATAGGAACAGTATTTATAGGAGCTTTAATTGCTGGGTATAATCCAATAGTTCAAATATTTTCAGGTGGACTGTTCTTAGGAGCGTTTTTTATGGCAACAGATATGGTAACTTCTCCTCAAACTTCAAAAGGAAGAGTCATATTTGCTTTTGGAATAGGAGTTTTAGTCTCTTTGATAAGATTTAAAGGGGGATACCCGGAGGGTGTAGCTTATTCAATTTTGATTATGAATGGAGTTGTTCCTTTAATCAATAAATATGTAAATCCTAAGGTGTTTGGGAGGGATAAGAAATGAAAAATAGATTTATACATTATGGATTAGTACTAGCATTGATTGCTTCTATATCAGCTGGAATTTTAGCAGTTGTAAATAAAGTGACCTTGCCAACAATAAAAAATAATGAAAAAGTAGCAGTAAATAAGGCGAGAATAATGGTTTTACCGAAAGCTAAAATATTTTATGAAAAAGAGAAAATAAAAGCTGGTGGCTTAGAGTTTATACCTGGAACAAATGAAAATGGGGAGATTGTTGGATATGTAGTCACAGTTTCACAACCTGGGTATGCTGGGAATATAGATTTTGTTTTAGGAATCGATATAGATGGTAAAGTGGCAGGATTGAATATTATAGGAAGTCAGGAGACTCCAGGGTTAGGGTCAAAAATAATGGATTTAGATTGGCAGAAAAAAGCTATCGGGAAAGATGTGAGTTATAAATTTAATAAAGCAGTAGATGCGTTTGCTGGAGCAACAATTTCACCTAATGCTGTTTACACTGGAATCAAAAGAGCTTTGACAACTTATAATAGTGAGGTGAAAAAATAATGGCGAAATCAAATAAAGAGATATTATTAAATGGAATTATAAAAGAAAATCCAGTTTTTGTGCTATTATTAGGATTGTGTCCAACTCTGGGAGTAACATCCTCTTCAATAAATGGAATGGCTATGGGATTGGCAACAATGACAGTAATAATATGTTCAAATATATTAATCTCACTTGTAAAAAAAGTTATACCAGATAAAGTGAGGATACCAGCTTTTATTATGATAATAGCTTCACTTGTAACAATAGTGGAGATGGTAATGAAAGCCTATTTACCAGAATTATACAAAGTTTTGGGATTATTTATTCCATTAATAGTTGTAAACTGTATTGTGTTGGGAAGAGCGGAAAGTTTTGCATCTAAAAATACAGTGTTTAAATCCATGCTGGATGGAATTGGAGTTGGATTAGGGTTTACTCTATCTTTAACACTGCTAGGAACAATCAGAGAGATTTTGGGGAGTGGTTCAGTTTTTGGAATAAAGTTTGTACCTCCATCGTTTAATCCGGCACTAATATTTGTTTTGGCACCTGGAGCTTTTATAACAATTGGTTGTATAATAGCTGTTCAAAACTATATTAAAGCTAAAAAAAGTGAGGTGAAATAATGGATTTTGTTAAGATATTTAGTTTAATAGTAACTGCGATTTTTATACAAAATATAATATTTGGAAAATTTTTAGGGATTTGTCCATTTATGGGAGTTTCAAAAAAAGTGGATTCATCAATAGGAATGGGAATGGCTGTAACTTTTGTAATGTCTTTGGCTTCAGGAGTGACATGGATAGTTTATAACTATATATTGGTACCATTGAAATTGGAATATTTGCAAACGATAGCGTTTATCTTAATAATAGCTTCTCTTGTACAGTTTGTCGAAATGGCTATTCAAAAAACATCTCCAAATCTTTATAAAGCATTGGGAGTTTTTCTGCCATTGATAACAACCAACTGTGCTGTTTTAGGAATTGCAATTTTAAATATTCAAGAGGGATACAGTTTTATAGAGTCAGTGATAAATGGAATGGCTGTTGCACTTGGTTTTACATTGGCATTAGTGTTATTAGCTGGAATTAGAGAAAGGATTGAATACTCATCAGTTCCAAAACCATTCAAAGGGGTTCCAATAGCTTTTATATCGGCAGGACTTTTGGCAATGGCATTTATGGGATTTAGTGGAATGAGAATATAGGGAGGTAGATTAATGGAAGCGATTTTATTTCCTATTTTAGCACTTGGAGGAACTGGTTTATCAATGGGATTGTTTTTGGCTTATGCCTCCAAAAAATTTGAAGTGAAAGTTGATGAAAAAGTTGAAAAAATACAAGAGATTTTACCTGGAATAAATTGTGGTGCGTGCGGATATCCGGGATGCTCTGGATATGCAGAAGCTATTGCACTGAATGGAGCGGACATGAGTTGTTGTTCTCCTGGAGGTCCAGCAGTGGCAAAAGAGATTGCTAAAATTATGGGAGGAACAGTTGAGGTAACAGATTCAAAAATGGTGGCTAAACTTCTATGTCAAGGAGATTGTTCGAAAACAACTGAAAAATATGATTTTAGAGGAGAATTAAAAAGTTGTGCTGCGATAAATTTATATGCTGAAGGAAATAAATCATGTAAATATGGATGTCTGGGCTGCGGTGATTGTGCTAAGGTTTGTCCTGTAAGTGCGATTAAAGTTACAGATAGAGGGATAATAGAAATAGATGAAAACAGATGTATTTCTTGTAAAAAATGTGTATCAGCCTGTCCAAAATCTATAATTGAGATGTTGCCATTAGAAAAAAGAGTTGTTGTGAAATGTAGTTCATTGGATAGAGGTGTAGATGCTAAAAAATCATGCTCAATAGCTTGTATTGGGTGTGGAATTTGTAGCAAAAACTGCCCTGTTCAGGCAATAACAGTTCAAAATAATTTAGCTAAGATAGATGCAGCAAAATGTGTTGAATGCGAAATTTGTGTGAACAAGTGTCCAACAAAGGCGATTACAACAGAGGTAAAAGAGAGAAAAAAAGCCGAAATAATAGAGGAAAAATGTATAGGTTGTACTGCTTGCGCGAGAGTTTGTCCGGTAAAATGTATAGTTGGTGAAGTAAAACAGAAACATAAAGTAGACCAGGAAAGATGTATAGGATGTCAACTGTGTTATGGAAAATGCAAGTTTTCTGCAATAAAAATGAATATTGTAGAGAGAAGAGCATAGAAAAATTATTAATGAATATAGAAGTGTATTCCTAGAAATATTGCAATTAACTATTTTATTCTTAAAAAGGAATTAAAATTAGATTTATTGTGATACATGATTGTAGTGTCCATTTAGGGTATACTCTATTTAGACATAAAAATTAATGAAAATTTAAAAATTTTTATGTATAAAAAGAATAGTTTTAGAATAAAAAGCAAAAGTTTAGTTCACTAAATTTTTGCTTTCTTTTTTATTTTTTGTGTCTATTTGGACAAAATTATAAGTAGATACTTTTTGTATACAATTTATTTTTAATAAAAAGTTGCAGAAAATTAGAATATTGATATAGAGAGTTTCTTGAAAAAATCATCTGGAAATTGACATTTACTATTGTAATTTATAAAAATTACAAAAAAATAGTTGACATAAAATAAAAGTTGTGATAATATATCTTTTGTCAGCGAAAAGCTGAAAAGGACATTAGCAATAGAATAGAGAGAAAGTTATGCAAGTCAGAAATGACAGACCAATAAAGGTGGAAAAAGAA
>CASFCG010000008.1 GCA_949293295.1 uncultured Cetobacterium sp. | reverse complement strand
TTAGTAATTTCAGCAACTACTCCTGATGCTACCGTTCTTCCTCCCTCTCTTATCGCAAATCTTAATCCTGGTTCCATCGCGATTGGGTGGATTAATTCTACGTTCATCTCTATGTTATCCCCTGGCATTACCATTTCTACTCCCTCTGGTAATGTTACTGCTCCTGTTATATCTGTTGTTCTGAAGTAGAATTGTGGTCTGTATCCTGAGAAGAATGGTGTATGTCTTCCTCCCTCTTCTTTTGTCAATACATATACTTCTGACCTAAAGTTTGTATGTGGTAATATTGACCCTGGTTTACATAATACTTGTCCTCTTTCTACGTCCTCTTTCTTTACTCCTCTTAATAACGCTCCTATATTATCTCCTGCTTCACCTTGGTCTAGTAGTTTTCTAAACATCTCTACCCCTGTACATGTCGTTTTTGATGTTTCTTTTATTCCTACTATCTCTACTTCTTCTCCTACTTTTATTATTCCTCTTTCTACTCTTCCTGTTACTACTGTTCCTCTTCCTGTTATTGTAAATACATCTTCTATCGGCATCAAGAATGGTTGGTCTACCGCTCTCGCTGGTGTTGGGATATACTCATCTACTGCATCCATTAACGCTTTTATTTGGTTTACCCATTTCTCTTCTCCGTTCATCGCTCCTAGTGATGACCCCATTATTACTGGTAATTCATCCCCTGGGAATCCATACTCTGTTAATAACTCTCTTACTTCCATTTCTACTAACTCTAATAACTCTGCGTCATCTACCATATCCGCTTTATTTAAATACACAACTATGTATGGTACCCCTACTTGTCTTGATAACATAATGTGTTCTCTTGTTTGTGGCATTGGTCCATCCGCTGCTGATACTACTAGTATCGCTCCGTCCATTTGTGCTGCTCCTGTTATCATGTTTTTTACATAGTCCGCGTGTCCTGGACAATCTACGTGTGCATAGTGTCTTTTTTCGGTTTCTTACTCGATGTGCGCTGTATTTATTGTTATTCCTCTTTCTCTTTCTTCTGGTGCCGCGTCAATATTTTCAAAATCTACTTTTTTCGCTAATCCCATATCTGATAATACTTTTGAGATTGCTGCTGTTGTCGTTGTTTTCCCGTGGTCTACGTGTCCTATTGTTCCTATGTTTACGTGCGGTTTACTTCTTTCAAACTTTTCTTTTGCCATTTGAAATGCCTCCTAATAATTTTATTTTTAATATTTTTTATTTAAGGTTATAGCAGTTTCCAACTATAACATATTTAACAATTTTTTATTTTCCTCTTTCCTCTTGAATAGCTTTTTGGATTGATGCCGGAACTTGTGCATACTCCTCAAACTCCATTGAGTAAGTTGCTCTTCCTTGTGATTTTGATCTTAAATCAGTTGCATATCCAAACATCTCTGATAAAGGTACTTTTGCATTAATTATTTTTGCTCCATTTCTATCTGTCATTCCACCAATCATACCTCTTCTTGAGTTAATATCTCCTATGATATCTCCCATATATTCCTCAGGTGTTGTTACTTCAACTTTGAAGATTGGTTCTAAAATAATTGGTTTAGCTTTTTGAGCTGCTTGTTTAAGTGCCATAGACCCAGCGATTTTAAACGCCATCTCTGATGAGTCTACCTCATGGTATGAACCGTCATAAAGTGTAACTTTCATATCTACCATTGGATATCCTGCTACAACTCCAGTTTCAAGTGCTTCTCTACATCCTTTTTCTACAGCCGGAATATACTCTCTTGGAATAACTCCTCCTGTAATTTTGTTAACAAATTCAAACTCTTTTCCTGGATTAGGCTCAAGTGTAATCTTAACATGTCCGTATTGTCCTTTTCCTCCAGATTGTTTCGCATATTTAACCTCTTGGTCTTGTGCCATAGTAATTGTTTCTCTATAAGCAACCTGAGGTTTTCCAACTGTTGATTCAACTTTAAACTCTCTTTTCATTCTATCAACAATAATTTCTAAATGTAGTTCTCCCATTCCTGAGATAATCACTTGTCCTGTTTCTTCATCAGTTTTGACTCTAAATGTAGGATCTTCCTCAGCTAGTTTAGATAAAGCTAATCCCATTTTTTCTTGGTCAGCCTTTGTTTTCGGCTCAACAGCTACTGAGATTACTGGTTCTGGGAACTCCATTTTCTCCAACACAATTGGAGCGTTCTCAGCACATAGAGTATCTCCTGTTGTTGTATCTTTCAATCCTACCGCTGCAGCAATATCTCCACAGTATACTATCTCAATCTCTTCTCTTTTGTTTGCATGCATCTGTAAAATTCTTCCCATTCTTTCTTTCTTTTGCTTAGTTGAGTTTAGTACATAAGAACCTTTTTCTAGAACTCCTGAATAAACTCTGAAGAATGTTAATCTTCCAACAAATGGGTCAGTCATAACTTTAAACGCCAACGCCGAAAATGGAGCCTCATCAGAAATCTCTCTCGTAACTTCTAACTCTTCATTCTTAACATCTGTTCCCCTGATAACACCTTTATCAGTTGGAGCTGGCATATATGCAACAATAGCATCCAATAACGCTTGAACACCTTTATTTTTAAAAGCTGTTCCACAAGTTACAGGAACAATTGTATTTGCTAATGTTGCAGCTCTTAAAGCTGTATTAATCTCTTCTACTGAAATCTCTTCTCCACCGAAGAATTTTTCCATTAACACATCTGATGTTTCAACAACAGACTCTATCATAAAATTTCTAGCTTCTTCAGCTTTTTCAACTAAATCCGCTCTTATATCTTTTATTTCAAATTTTTGACCATTATCAGAATCCATCGGCCATACAATCTCTTTCATCGTTAAAAGGTCAATAACACCTTCAAATGCATCCTCTGCTCCGATTGGTAGTTGAATAGGTACAGGATTTGCTCCTAGTTTCTCTTTGATATCGTTTACACACATATCAAAGTTAGCTCCTATTCTATCCATTTTATTAAAAAATGCTATTCTCGGTACACCATATTTATCAGCTTGTCTCCAAACTGTTTCAGATTGTGGTTGTACTCCATCAACTGCTGAGAATACAGCAACCGCTCCATCTAGTACTCTTAAAGACCTTTCAACCTCTACTGTAAAGTCCACGTGTCCTGGTGTGTCTATTATATTTATTCTGTGATTTTTCCAAAAACACGTTGTAGCCGCTGAAGTAATTGTGATACCTCTTTCTTGCTCTTGCTCCATCCAGTCCATTGTAGCAGCTCCCTCGTGAACCTCTCCAATCTTATGGGCTACTCCAGTATAGAATAAAATTCTTTCTGTTGTAGTAGTCTTCCCAGCATCGATGTGAGCCATAATACCAATGTTTCTAGTCATTTCTAGCGAAACACTTCTAGCCATTTTGTTATTCCTCCTACTAAATAATTAAAGACTAATTAAAACTTATAGTGTGCGAAAGCTCTATTTGCTTCTGCCATTTTATAAGTATCCTCTTTCTTTTTAACTGTTGCACCTTCGTTATTTGCTGCTGCAATCAATTCTGCTGCTAACTTTTCAATCATTCCATACTCTTTTCTTTGTCTTGTATAAGTAGTCAACCATCTAATAGCTAAAGTTTGTTGTCTTTCAACTCTCACTTCAACTGGAACTTGATAAGTAGCTCCTCCAATTCTTCTTGACCTAACTTCTACTTGAGGTTTAACATTTTCTAATGCTTGCTTGAATATATCATACCCCTCTTGACCTGTTTTTTCTTTTATTAAATCCATTGCCGAATAAAAAATCCCTTCAGCGATTGATTTTTTTCCATCTACCATTAATGAGTTTATAACTTTAGTTACAACCTTATCTGAATATCTTGAATCAGGTAATACATCTCTTTTTACTGCTGCTCTTCTTCTAGACATCTCTTATTGTCCACCTCCTTAATACTACTATGCTTTTTTAGCTCCATACTTAGATCTTGATTGTTTTCTTTTTGCAACTCCTGCTGTATCCAACGCTCCTCTGATAACTTTATATCTAACCCCTGGTAAATCTTTTGTTCTTCCTCCTCTTACCAAAACAATCGAGTGTTCTTGTAAGTTGTGTCCCTCTCCTGGGATATATGAAGTTACTTCAATTCCATTTGTTAACTTTACTCTGGCAACCTTTCTTAAAGCCGAGTTTGGTTTTTTAGGTGTTGTAGTATATACTCTTACACACACTCCTCTTCTTTGTGGGTTTCCTTGTAATGCTGGTGATTTTCTACTCTCTTCAAGAGTTTGTCTTCCTTTTTTCACTAATTGACTTAAAGTAGGCATTTTACCCTCCTTCCTTATTTTTTTCTGTTATTTATTATTAATATCTAACTTTACTATTATAATAACTTTTTTCCAAAAAGTCAAAAAAAATTACAACTGACAAAATCTAAAAAAATGTTTCTAAGTAAAAAATTCTACTTTGTCATAGTTAAATTATATAATTCCAAACTTTGTTCAATTCCTAAAAAAACGCCATTTACAAACTTTTCATTCTTTATCACTTTGGAATTAAGAACCTCCGATTGATGTCTCCTAAAGGCTCTTTACAAATATATTTACTTTCTAATCTTAAAAACAAAAAAAGTTGAATTAAATTTTCACTATTGAAATATCAGATAAAGAATGATATAATCATGTGAAATATTACAATAACGTTATTATTATTTAAAACATCAAAAATAGTTGGTTTTACTTCTTTCAGAAAAACTAACTGTATAAGGAGGATGAGTTTATAAATATGAAAGAACACAATAATATGAATACTATAAACGTGAATGAACAAGAAAAAGTTTTAAGTGTAACAGATTGGTTGAAAATTCTTGTAATATTTGCAATTCCTTTTGTAAATGTAGTGATGTGGATTGTCTGGCTGGTTTCAAAGAAAACTAACCTAAACTTAAAAAATTTCTTAATAGCTAGTTTAATCATGACAGCAATATTTATGTTGTTAGTTTTTATTTTTGCATTCGGATTCTTCGGATTCATTGCTATTTCAAAGGGTTATTAGACTGAAAGTACTCAAACTGCTTTCAGTCTTTTTTTATTTTAAATTTTTATCACACAATTTTTCTATATCTTAATCTGTTCATTCACATAAAAATCATTAATTTTCTAGAATTTCTCTCAAATCCTCTCTAGTAAATTTATAGATTTTACCACAAAAATGACATTGTGTCTCAATCTCTCCACTTTCCTCAAGAATCTTATTCAATTCATCTTTTCCGAGAGAGATAATCCCTTTATAGAATTTCTCCTTATTACAATCACATTCATAAGCTATCTCTTTTCTTTCTAATATCTCATAACTTTCGACCAATCTCTCATGATTTTCATCCTCCATATCCTCATATAAAAGATGTAAAATTCGTTCTAAATCCATTCCACCTTTAAAAAGTTCTGTTACACTTCTGATAGCTTGTATTTTTTGCTCCAATTTTGTTATAAACTCCTCTTCTGCTCCAGGTAAAAGCTGAATCATATAACCACCAGCACATCTAATAGTTCTTTCATCTGCAAGTTCAACTCCTAAAGCTATTACAGTTGGAGTTTGCTCAGATGTTACATAATAATAAGCTATATCATAGGCTATCTCCCCACTATTAATAGTTGAAACTCCAACATATGGCTCTTTTAATCCCATATCTTTTATCACATGTAGTGTTCCTTTTCCAACAATCCCTTTTACATTAGGTTGCCCGTCCTCTCTTGGAGGCAGTTCCACTTTTGAATTTGAAACATATCCTTTTACACTGTTCTCCGTTGTCGTCGCAACCATTGTTGAGAGAGGTCCATCCGTAGTGGTTCTAAGTGTTAAAACATCTTTATTTTTTAAAGTTGCTCCCATTATTACAGCAGCGGATAATAAACGCCCAAAAGCAGCTATTACAGTAGGGCTACAATCATGAATCTCAAGAGCTTTCTGTACAATATCCTTTGTATCTACTAAAACAAATCTCGCATTTTTACTCACTCCACGAATCAATCTTCCCATATTTTTCTCACCCCTAATAATCGATTAAATCAGCTAACTTTTCATATTTTTGTTTTGAAACAATCTTTTTTAACTCTAAACTATTTCTAATTTTACCATTTTTATTTTGAAACTCCCTAATTTTCTTTATCTCTTTTTTTGTAAAACCGTAGTAGTTTAAAATCATATCATCTGCATTATTAATATTGAACCTTTTTAATTTTAAAGGTGCAGAGATTTCAAACAACTCTTTTATTTTTTCATAAGTTGCCTTTCCTATCCCGTTAATCCTTTTCATCTCTGCTAATCGTTTAAAACCACCTGTTATCTCTCTGTACTCAATCAACTTTTGTGCAACACTCTTTCTAATTCCTCTACTTATCATATCATCATACGAGCAGCTATTTATATCGAGTTTATGAGATATAGATGTAACCTCCCCACTTTTTATGACCTTATATTCTGTATTTAACTCAGCATACAGTGATACTGTCAATAATAAAGATATTATTATAACTATTCTTTTCATTTAATCACCTTTTCTCTCAAAAAGTTTAATTTTTTTATCATGTCGCTCCCTCATTTCCGCTATGTAAAGAGCTGGGTCCTTTGGATTTATAAATCTTTCTATTTGGTCGATAAGTTCGCTCTCCTTTTTTATAATTTTACTGATTGCTCCCCCACCTATTCCAACTGTTTCCTGATTCTCCTCAATCATCTCAATATTGAATCTTCCTTCACATCCCTTTATTGAATACCCGACATTTTCTCCCCAATCTAAACTATTTTTCTGTCTATAAAGATAGTATGGATGCATCTTCTTCTTTTTTATTAATCTCTTTATAGCTTTTTCAATTTTCTCTCTTTCAAATCTTCTAACTTCATAGTTTTCTAAATATAATTTTGAACCTTTTTTCTTAGCTAATGAATGAACAGTTAAATTTTCCATATCATAATTTTCAATCTCTTTCAAAGTATATAACATATCCTCCACACTCTCATTTGGAAGCCCCAAAATTATATCCATATTTAGAATAAAACCTAACTCTTTTATATCTCTGTACACCTCATCAAAATGTTCCTTATTAAAATTTCTATTCAAATCTTTTAAAGTTTTTTCATTAAAAGTTTGAGGATTTAAACTAATTCTATTGACACCATATCTTTTCAAAATCTCAAGTTTTTCCCTCGTTATACTATCCTCTCTCCCTGCTTCAAATATAAATTCCTTCAAATAAGATGAAGTTATCATTTTTAAAACCTGTTCAATATCTCTTTCTGTCAAAACACTTGGAGTTCCTCCTCCGATATAAATGGATTCATACCGCATATTATTTCTTTTTGAAAATTCGCCAATAAGCTCAATCTCTTTCAATAAAGTTTTCACAAAATCAGGATAAAATCTTCCCAAATTACTTCCTATCTCATAAGAAGCAAATGAACAATATCTACATTTTGTGGGACAAAATGGAATCCCTATATAGATATTTTTTAACTCCTTATTTAATAGTCTTTCCTCTGTCTCTATCACCTCAAACAATAAATCTATTTTATCATCTTCGGCAAGATAGATATTTGACAAAAGTTCTCTCACCCTCTCCTTTGAATATCCCATCTGCAGTATTCGTCTTGTCATCTTTGTGGGTCTTACCCCTATTAAACTTCCCCAAGGATAATTCTTCTTATAACTTTTCAAAATAGCTGTTTTCAGCATTATAACTGTTTGGTCCTCTATTTTATCTAATAGGTTTTCTTCTATGATAGTTGCTTTTTTTTCTTCTATCCTGACGGTTATTGAAATTTTATTCTCTTCAACATACTCCAATTCTCCAAATATCTCTTTTTCCATAGCTTCTGGAAGCAAAACTCTCACAAACTCCTCTACACTTCTTTTATTTAGATGAAAATTAGTAACTAATTTCATTCTGCCTCCATTATCTCAACATTAATAATACTAAAACTCCTAAAATTACCCTGTATATTCCGAATAGTTTAAATGTTCTACTCCTAATATATCCCATAAACCATCTAATCACTAGATATGCAACAAAATAGGAAACAACTACGCCTAAAAATAAAAGTTTCCATTCTAGTTGTGTAAAATTCAATCCATTTTTTAAAAGTTTTAAAAGTGTCGCTCCTGCCATTGTTGGAATAGCTAAGAAAAATGAGTATTCTGCTGAAACAGCTCTTGAAACTCCAAGTAACATAGCCCCTATAATTGTAGCTCCTGAACGCGATGTCCCCGGTATCATCGCTAAACATTGAAAAAAACCGATAGTAAACGCCAATTTATACGTTAAATCTCCCAATCTATTAATCTTTGCTTTACAACTATATCTCTCTATAAAAATAAATATTATTCCATAGATTATTAACATCATTGCAACAATTTTAGAATTATCCATAAAATATTCACTAATGTAATCATCAAGTAAAAATCCTATTACACCAGCTGGCAAAACCCCTACTACAATTTTACTCCACAAATTAAATTTTTCTTGAAGCTCTTCTTTATCTTTCACAAAGGGAGATAAATCCTTCCAGAAATATGTTACAACTGATAAAATAGCTCCAAATTGAATTATTACTAAAAAATTATCCATAAAATTTTTACTTATTTGTTGTACATTTATAAATTTTTCTACAAGTATCATATGTCCAGTACTACTGACCGGAAGAAACTCAGTCAAACCTTCAACAATCCCTAAGATAATAACTATTAAAAATGGATTCATGTCTCCTCCCTAATCTCACAAGTAACTATCCTTATCTTTTAAGTATTTCACATAATCTGCAACACCTTCTTCTAGTGTATAAAACTCTTTCGTATAACCTGCTTCTCTAATTTTTTTCATTGTTGCTTGTGTAAAATATTGATATTTCCCTTTTAAATCATCTGGCATAGGGATAAATTCTATCACATCTTCAGTTTTTAAATTAAAATTTCCACTTGCATTTTTCATTGTTTCCATTGATAAGTCATGAAAACTTCTAGCTATTCCAGTCCCAATATTATAAATTCCAGAATTAACCTTTTCAAACATCAAAAAATAAAGCATGTCTACAACATCTTTTATATAGATAAAATCTCTAAGTTGCTCCCCATCTTTAAATCCTTCTTTGTATGATTTAAATAGTTTTACCCCTCCATTATCTCTATACTGATTAAATGTATGAAAAACCATTGAAGCCATTCTTCCTTTATGGTACTCTTGAGGTCCATACACATTGAAAAATTTAGCTCCTATCCATTGTTTAGGTGATTTTTCCTGCTTAAAAGCCCAATCATCAAAAAACTTCTTTGAATATCCATATTTATTTAATGGTCTTAACTTTTTCAACTCTTCTGGACTCACTTCATCACTATATCCAAGTTCTCCTCCTCCATACGTCGCTGCAGAAGAAGCATATACATATGTAATCCCTCTTTCAGTACAAAAATTCCATAGTTTTTTAGAGTATTCGTAATTATTTTTCATCAACAAATCTCCATCTTTTTCTGTAGTTGCAGAGATTGCTCCCATATGTAAAACTGCTGTTATCTTTTTAGCATTATCTTCAACAGACAACCAATCAAAAAGTTCATCTCTATCACACCAATCTGCATAATCTCTTTTTCTTAAGTTTAACCACTTTTCCTCTGTTCTCATTTTATCAACTGCAAGGATATCAGTTATCCCCATCTCATTCAATTTCCAAATATACGCACTTCCAATCATTCCTGCGGCTCCAGTTACTATAATCATAATTCTCTCCTCCTAAGGTTTTAAAAAATGACTCATAATAGGTTTATGAGTCATTTCATTTTTAATCATCCCATTTTTCAAGTTTCGAAAGATATTCTCGATAAGCTATATACAACGCTTTTGCATTAACATTGTTGATTTCCAATTTTGTCTTCTCTTTTTTATTATAAATATTATTTATCTCTACTGTTCTTGGTGATATCTCTACAAAATACCACGATTTTGGCTGATAAAACTGCTCTCTTTTTATAAATTTATTCAGCAACTTTCTAACTTTTTTTCTTTCTTTTTCTGTTAAATCATCTTTTTTAGATAAGACTACTATCTCTTGCCATTCTTCTGGTGTAGCGACATTAGTTGCTATATAATTAGATGGATTTTGAACTTTTAACATAGATTGACTCACCATATATTTTACAAGTCCAGTTACATCCTTTATATTCTCATCTTTCAGATAATATTTCCTCGGAAGTTTATCAACTACTCTATTCAATATACCATCAAATTCTTCTGCATCCTCTTTATCTATTATCTCTTTTCTCTTCAAAGAATCCAGAAACATAGCTTGCTTTCTATCTAATTTTTGATATTGAGCTAAGTATTTAATAGGTTCATCTGCTCCATACCAATCTTCCAATTCTGATTCACCTTTTATAACAGTTGAAAAAGTCTTTTCCCAATTTTTCATGGCTGTATCATCTATTTTATACTTTTCTTTGATACTATAGTCTCTCTTTATACTTGTACAACTTACTGCTGAAATCATCACTAACAGAATCAACGCTCTTCTCATTTTACCTCCCATTTTTACAATAAACTATATGGCTTCTATATCCATATTTTGTGAATATCAACATTCAAACAACATTAAACTCTCCCACAACATTTACTATATTCTTTTCCACTTCCACAGTTACATAGTCCATCTATTCCAGCTGTTTCATTATGTTCAACAACTTGTACCTCGTCCTCCGACTTCACTACAACTTTAAAAATATATGATGTTGCTTCAGATTTTATTACAGATAACATTTTAGCATACATCTCTCCAGATATTAACTTATATTCAACCAATGGATTTTTCTGTCCATATGACCTCAAATATATCCCTTCTCTCAATGCATCCAATCCTCTTAAATGCTCTCTCCATCTAGAGTCAACAACCTCAAAAAGAACATATTTTTCTATCTGTCTCATCACTTCTGGTGTTAATTCTTTCTCTTTCTCCTCATATTTTTCAGCCAATTTTCCATATAATTTTTCTGCATATTCACTAATATCCATAGATTTATATTCATTCAAATCTACTATCTCATAGTTATACTTTTCTAACAACTCATCTCTAAGCCCTGTTATATCCCATTCCTCTTTATACTCTCCAACAAACCTTTCAAATACAGCATCTGAAACTGTTGATTTCAACATTGACAAGATAGTGTCTTTTAAGTTCTCTTTTTCTAAAGCTTGATTTCTGCTTTCATAGATTGCTTCCCTCTGCTTATTCATAACATCATCATATTCAAGAAGATTCTTTCTAATTCCAAAGTTTCTTGACTCAACTTTTTTCTGAGCATTCTCAATAGCTTTTGTTATCATTCTATGTTGGATGACCTCTCCCTCTTCTAGTCCCAATCTATCCATCACTGCTTTCATTCTATCAGAACCAAATAATCTCATCAAATCATCCTCTAAAGATAAATAAAACTCTGACTCCCCTGGGTCTCCTTGTCTTCCAGCTCTTCCTCTCAACTGATTATCTATCCTTCTTGACTCATGTCTTTCTGTTCCAAGAATAAATAATCCACCTAATTCTAAAACTTTCTCTTTCTCTAGTTCACACTCTTTTTTATACTTCTCCAACACTTTTTCAAAATTAACATCAGTCGAATCCTTTATCTCATCTAAAGCTAAAAACTCTGGATTTCCTCCCAGCATTATATCGGTTCCTCTTCCTGCCATATTTGTAGCAATTGTAACAGCTTTGTATCTTCCCGCCTGAGCAACTATCTCCGCTTCTTTTGCGTGAAGTTTAGCATTTAATACATTGTGTGGTATATTCTCCTTGTTTAACAACTCCGATAACTCCTCAGAACTCTTTATTGATACTGTCCCAACAAGAACTGGCTGCCCTTTTTCATATAGTTGTTTTATTCTTTGAACAATTGCATTTGTTTTCTCTCTTTTTGTTTTATATACCAAATCAGCTAAATCTTTTCTCTGAATAGGTTTATTTGTTGGGATAACTATAACCTCAAGTCCATATGTATGCATAAACTCTGTTGCTTCTGTTTCGGCTGTTCCAGTCATTCCCGCAAGTTTTTTGTACATTCTAAAATAGTTTTGAAGAGTTATAGAAGCTAATGTCTGATTCTCCCCAGCTACATTTACTCCCTCTTTAGCCTCAATAGCTTGGTGCAACCCATCAGAATATCTTCTTCCCTCCATCGCTCTTCCTGTAAACTCATCTATAATTATAACTTCATTATCTCTTACAAGGTAATCTCTATCTTTTATAAACAACTCCTTAGCTTTCAAAGCTTGGTTCAAGTAGTGAGTCAACTCTACATGTTCTGGAGAATATAGATTATCTATTTTTAATAACTGCTCTACCTTTTTAATTCCTTTTTCAGTTAAAACAATATTTCTACTTTTTTCATCTACTTCATAATCTCCCCAGTCCTCATCCGGAATATTCATCTCTTTTTTAACCCTAATATCCTTTATTCCTTCTGTTTTTACACTCCTATCTAGTCTAAAAGCAATTTGACAAAAAACAGGATACCACTTTGTAGCCTCAGATGAAGCCCCTGAAATAATCAAAGGTGTTCTTGCTTCATCTATTAAAATCGAATCAACCTCATCTATAACACAAAAATTTAATTCTCTCTGTACCTTTTCCTCCAAGGAAGAAACCATATTATCTCTCAAATAATCAAATCCAAATTCTGAATTAGTTCCATACGTAATATCTGCGTTATACGCCTTTCTTCTCGCTTCTCCCTCCATTCCATTAACTAAAACTGCTGATGACAGCCCTAAAAAATCATAGACTTTACTCATTATATCTCTATCTCTTTGAGCCAAATAGTCATTTACTGTTATTACATGAACCCCTTTTCCCTCTAGTGCATTAAGATATACCGGAGCTGTTGCCACAAGTGTTTTCCCCTCTCCAGTTTTCATCTCTGTGATTTTTCCTTCATGTAAAACAATTCCACCTATCAACTGAACATCGTAATGCCTCATCCCTTGTACTCTTTTTGATACCTCTCTTACAACAGCAAAAGCCTCAACTAATATATCATTTAAAGTTTCACCGTTTGATAATCTCTTTTTAAACTCCGTAGTTTTCGCTTTTAACTCCTCATCTGTAAGAGCTGAAATCTCCGGCTCAAGTCTATTTATTTTTGCTACTATTTTTTTTATTCTTTTTACTTCACGTTCGTTTCTAGTTCCAAATATCTTCTTTAACAATTTACCTAACATAACTACTCCCTCTCTCTTTACATTTAAACTACATTAGATATATATAGTATCATAATTACAATCAATAGTCAATTTTCACACCTCATTATAATATGTCATATCAACAAAATTTTATAAATACAGTTAAATATCTTCCCTTTTGTTTTATATAAAATAAAAGGGCGATTCAACGCCCAAAACCTTTTTATTTTACTAAATACAATAAAAGTGCTGACACAATAAATATAAATGCTACAAACTCAGTTGCTCTTGCTAATGGTCCTCCATCTTTAGATACTCCAAACACCGTGTTTGAAGCTCCCATTCCCATACTTCCAGACATTCCATGACTTCTGTCTGGCTGAATTAAAACCAAAACTATTAAAACTAACGCTGATATAAATAACAAAATTGTAAATATTGTCTCTAACATTTTCTCCCTCCACTTTTTTACATTTTCTTCTTTGTTTTACTTTTCACTTTTAATTTTTATTCTTTTTAGGACTGCTTTTATCGCTTCCTCTACTGTTTTTAACTGTTTTATCTCATCTTTTTTTACAATAGATTCAATCTCTTTTTTAGAATATCCCAGTGATTCCAAAGCCATATACAACTCCTCTTCCACTGCCAATACCGACAAATCTCCTGTCGGCTCCTCCATCGATAGCAAATTTAAAGTTTTCATCCTATTATTCAAATCTATTATCACTTGTTTTGATTTTTTTTCTCCTAGTTTTGGAACCCTTTTTAATGTTTTAAAATCCTCTGTCAAAACAATCTCTCTTATATTATCCACGGAAAATGTAGATAGTATTGCCAGTGCGAGTGAAACCCCTATCCCACTAATATTTATCAACATTTCAAACAAAGTTCGTTCCCTCTCTTGTAAAAATCCAACCAACTTAAAGCAATCCTCTTTTATTACGTTATGTATATAAATTTCTACTTTTTCACCAACTTTCAATTTATCATAGGTCTTTAACGTAATATATACTTTATATCCAACACCATTAACATCAATTGCAACATATTCAGCTTTCTTGTATCTTATTACACCATTTAAATACTCAAACATCTCTTCTCCTATCTCTTTCTAAAGCTGCCTTTATATATTTAGAAGTATAACCTAAATTGGACTCTGCCACTTCTTCTGGAGTTCCCTCAACAACGATACAACCACCGTCCAATCCTCCATCTGGTCCCATATCTATTACATAATCAGCTGATTTTATAACGTCTAAATTATGTTCTATTACTACAACAGTATTTCCCTTTTCAATTAGTCTTTCTAGAGAATTTAGCAATTTTTTAATATCCTCAAAATGCAATCCCGTTGTCGGTTCATCAAAAATATAAATAGTTTTACCTCTGGCTGGTCTAGCCAACTCTGCTGCTAACTTGACTCTTTGAGCTTCTCCACCTGATAGTGTATTTGCTGGTTGTCCTAATTTTATGTAGCCCAATCCAACATCCATTAAAATCTGCAACTTACTTCTGACATTTGAATAATTTTCAAAAAAATCATATGCCTCTTCTACACTCATATCCAGAACATCTGCAATATTCTTCCCTTTATAGTATACCTCTAAGGTCTCTTTGTTATATCTTTTCCCCTTACAAATCTCACATTCTACGTAGATATCCGGTAAAAACATCATCTCTATTTTTGTTAGCCCCGCACCTTGACAAACTTCACATCTTCCCCCTTTTATATTAAAAGAGAAACGACCTCGGCTAAATCCCCTATAACAGGCATCACTTGTCTGAGCAAAAATCTCTCTTATATCATCTAAAACCTTTGTATAGGTCGCTGGTGTTGAACGCGGTGTTTTTCCAAGTGGCGTTTGGTCCACTTCTACAACTCTATCTAAATTTTCAACTCCTGCTATCTCCAAATAAGGTAGCGCATATTCTCGTGCTCCATTCAATTTATTAGCTAAAATAGGGGATAAAGTTTGATTTATCAGCGTTGATTTACCACTTCCGCTCACACCAGTAATTACCGTAAAAATTCCTAAGGGAATATCCACTTTAACATCTTTTAAATTATTCCCTGTTGCACCACGTAACATTAAATGCTTATCCGCACGTCTTCTTTTCTTAGGAATCTCTATTTTCTCTATTCCCTTTAGATACTTTCCAGTTATCGATTTTTTATTATTCATTATCATTTTCGGAGTTCCTTGAGCTATAATCTCTCCACCATTCATTCCAGCTTCTGGTCCCATATCTATTACGTAATCCGCCTGCATAATTGTATCTTCATCATGTTCCACAACAATAAGCGTATTTTCCAACTCCTTTAGCTCTCTTAAGGTCGAAATCAATCTATCATTATCTCGCTGATGAAGCCCTATACTCGGTTCATCCAACACATATATTACACCAGTGAGTCCAGAACCAATTTGACTTGCAAGCCTTATCCTCTGCGTTTCTCCTCCTGATAAAGTTTTTGTCTCCCTCGATAAATTTAAATAACCCAATCCTACATCTATTAAAAACTTAATCCTTTTCTTTATTTCCTCCAAAAGGTCATGTGTGACTTTCTTCTCTTTTTCCGTTAGTTTTAAACTTTCAAAAAAGTTTAAACATCCTTCCAACGGAAGATTTGTAACCTCTGATATATCCATCCCATTTACTTTTATTGCCAGCACCTCTGGTTTTAATTTCTTTCCGTTACAAGCTTGACAAAACTTAGCAGACATATATTTATGTTCTAACTCTTCTCTAAAGGAATCAGAAGCAGCTTCTCTATATCTTCTCTCCAAATTAGTTATAATTCCTTCAAACTCTTTAAAACCATGAAAACTAAACTCTCTAGAATCGTAATCAACCCTTATTTTTCTTCCATCTCCACCATAAAATATTATGTTCATTTCCTCTTTAGTCAAACTTTTAACAGGTGCTATCAGGCTAATCCCATAACTTTTAGCTGCTGCTTCAAAAACTGTCCAAGCATATCCCTTTATTGTTGAAGCTCCCGGAATCAAAAGTCCACCTTCCAAGATACTCTTCTCTTTATCAACAATAATTTTATCCTCATCAACTCTTAATTTTTTTCCTATTCCATTGCATTCTGGACAAGCTCCAAAAGGAGCATTGAAAGAGAATAATCTTGGAGTTATCTCTGGTATAACTACCTCATCATGAATAGGACATGAAAGATTCTCACTATACATTATCTCATCATCATTATGCATCACTATAACTTTTCCACTCGAAAGAAGTATACTCTGCTCTATACTTTGAGTCAATCTCGTTTTAAAATCTTTACTATCCTTATTCATCACGACTCTATCAATAACAATATCTACAGTGTGAGCTCTATTTTTATTTAGTTGTATCTCTTCATCTAAATAATATGTTTTTCCATTAACTCTGGCTCTTACATATCCTCTTCCTAAGAGACTTTTAAACAAACTCTTGTGTGCTCCCTTTTTATTTCTCAAAATCGGACTCAAGATAGTCAATTTATCTCCATCTTCAAATCTTTCATAGATATTTTCCATTATCTCATCTATTGATTGTTTTTGTACTACTCGACCACATATAGGACAGTGAGCTTTTCCAATATGAGAATAAAGTAATCTCATATAATCATATATCTCTGTCATTGTTCCAACTGTAGACCTTGGATTTTTATTTGTTGTTTTCTGCTCTATTGAAACAGAAGGGGATAATCCTTCAATTCTATCTACATCTGGTTTTTTTGTTTGTCCTATAAACTGTCTTGCATATGTAGATAAGCTTTCAACATATCTTCTTTGCCCCTCAGAATAGATAATATCAAACGCTAAAGATGATTTACCACTTCCACTCATCCCAGTTATAACAACAAACTTTCCCTTTGGAATATCTACATCTATATTTTTCAGATTATTTTCTCTTGCTCCTCTTATTACAATCTTATTTTTCATTTCTTACCTCTTATTCTATTATTTCGTTTTCATAAAAACTATAATAATCAAATTCACTCACAATAATATGGTCAATTAGCTCTATATCCATTTTCTTCAAGATATCTTGCATCTCAATAGTTATCTCTATATCTTTCCGAGAGGGCTTTAAATTTCCACTCGGATGATTATGTACAAAAACCAATGCTCTCGCTCTATTCTCAATAGCTCTTTCAATTATCTTTCTCGGATAAATAACACTCCTGTCTATCGTCCCTTTAAATAAAATCTCCTCCGCAACGATATTATTATTACTGTTCAAATATATAACTTTAAACTCTTCGCTCTTTAATTCTCCCATATCATTTTTTAGATATTCTATTAAATCCGATTTTCCTTTCAAAGTGGTAACATCTACATCTTTTAAATTTTTAAAGGATATATTTTTTAATATATCCCCTATCAATTTTAAATAGAGCGCTGTCTCAATCCCAACTCCCTCTATTTCTATAAGTTGAGTGGTTGGAATTGTAAAGACTTTCTCCAACTTTTTAAATCTCTGTAAAATATCTTTTGCTATCTTTTTACAATCTTTTACTTTTATCGAATAGGTCAACAAAAGCTCTAATATTTCATAATCTTCAAAACCTTTATATCCTACTTTTAAGTATCTTTCTCGTAATCTCTTCCTATGCCCCTGCATCTGTTTTTTATCCAATTTCACACCTCCCATGTTACTTGAATAGAGCGTATATCTCCTCTTTAGTTTTCATGGCTTTAGGTATCTCAACAGCTGATTTCAATATTGGATAGGCTAGCACTGCTCCTGTTCCTTCTCCCAATCTCATCTTTAAATTCAGAAATGGTTCATATCCCAACTCATCTAGTGCTACTCTCATTCCTTTCTCCTCACTCATATGAGTGGCAATCAGATAATCCTTTATCTTAGGTTCTATTCTCACCGCTACCAATGCCGCAACCACCGATATGAATCCATCCAACAAAACTATTTTTTTACACAATGATGCTCCTATACAAATTCCGACCATAGTAGCAATATCAAACCCACCTATAACTCTTAAAACTTCAATCGGCTTTTTGTCAAAAAGATTATATTTCTCGCAAACCTCTTTTACAACTTGTTTTTTTCTTTTTAATCCCTCATCATTGATGCCACTTCCGTAACCTACAACTAAATCTATACTTTTCCTTGTCAAAGCATACAAAATCGCCGAGCTCGTCGTTGTATTTCCAATTCCCATCTCTCCAATTGAAAAGAAGTCAAATCTATCATTCTCTAAAACTACATCAATTCCCAACATAATCGCTTTTAAAACTTGCTCTTCTGTCAAAGCTGGTTCTTTCAAAAAATTTTTTGTTCCATAGGCAATCTTTTTTCGCTCCAAATTTTCATACTCTCTTTTTATATCTCCATCTATTCCAACATCTATAAGCTTCAAGGGGATATTTAAGCTCTTACAAAGAACACCTATACCAGCCAGCGAACTCAATATCTCCTCTGATACTATTCTTGTATACTCCATCGGACACGGAGAGATTTCCTCTTCTACCACTCCATTATCACCAGCAACAACTATATGTAAACCATCTTTCAATTCATTTAATGGCATTCTCTTTATTCCTGCAACTTTGATTGCCAATTTTTCTAAAACACCTAAACTCCCTTTTGGCTTCATTTTAGAATTCAATATCTCTTCGCATTGTCTCTTGGCTACTTCATCAACAGCTTCTATATCTCTTAGAATCTCCTCTAATCTCTTCATAAGGTTACTCTCCTATGTTTAATCCTTTCAATATTGGGAATTTATAAATTCAATCATCACTATTCCACCGTTTTTACATTAAATTCTCAATAAGAGTTTAAATGCCTGAAAGATAAAAACTTAATATCGCACCTATCACTCCCCGATGAGTAACCACCATATACACTTGTTTTATTCTTTCGACAAACTCTATGACTCTTTTCTGCTCATATTATTCCCACTTCGATTAAATCTGAGTCTAATCTTCAAAAATAAACTTCCTTATTATATTATTCAGCTCAAACTCTCCATATCTCACAAAAAATCTCCGTCTTTATAACTACATGCTATATAAAACATATATCAAAAACAGAGCAAAAACAGATGAAAGCTCTAAGACTGCTCCCAAAGTATCTCCTGTTATTCCTCCTATCTTCTTTGTAACTAACTTTCCAAAATATGCTCCAAAGAAAACCACCATATTTTCTATGAAGAAAATAGACCTAAAACCAACTATACGCAACCGTGAAATGAAGAACAATAGTATTATCGAAATAATATACGAAAATACAAAAGATTTCCATTTTGTATTGTCAACAAAAGTTTTTCCTAATCCCACCGGTCTTGCATATGGCTCTAGAAAACAATTAAACACCCCACTCACTCTTTCAATAATTGGAAGAACAAGCATTAAATCTGATATATCCATCTTATATTTGATGGATATTTCACTTATAAGAGCTATTTTTATAATAAAATAAAGTATCAAAGCTATCGCTCCATTAGTTCCGACTCTCGAATCTTTCATTATTTCTAACATCTTTTGTTTACTTCTATAACTAAAAATTCCATCAAAAGTATCTGCTAATCCATCCAAATGCAAAGCTCCAGTCAAAATTACATTTAGAATCACAGCAGATATAGCTAACATCAATGTTGAAAATTTTAACATCTCCAAACACTTAAGTACTACATAATTTATTACACCTATTGTAGCTCCAACAACTGGGAACCACTTCATCCCTCTTCCTAAAAGATTTGAATCAAACTGTTTTAATTTCGGTAGCGGTAATCTCGTCATAAATCCTAATAATAAATAAAGGCTTTTTAACTCCTTCATAACTCTCTCCTCTTTAACATCTCATTATTTTAATCTTAAATCTAATCCAGAAACTATCAAATATGCCTCATCTGCTCTAGAAGCAATATACTGATTTATTTTTCCAGATATATCTCTAAAATATCTTCCTAATGGATATGTAGGAACTAATCCCATTCCAATCTCATTAGATACAATAACCAACTCAAAACCATTTTCCCTCACAAATTGAATTAATCCCTCAATCTGATAAATTATAGTACTCTCCAAGCTTTTTAATTCCGTCTTAGATACTTTTTTTTCCCAATCAAAGCTACTCTCAAAAAGCATATAGTTGCTCACTAAATTTGTCAAACACTCCAATAAAATCTTAAATCCCTGTCTCTTATATTTTTCAAGTTCCAAAACTATATCTTTATATCTCTCAATCAATATCCACTCGCCATCTCTTCTCTTTTGGTGTTCTGAAACCTTTTCTCTTATCTCATCATCAAATATAACCGAAGTAGCGATATATATTTTTTTCTTTGAATCAGACAATAATCTCTCAGCAAACTCACTTTTTCCACTTCCAGCTCCACCAGTTATATATATGACTTTTCCCATAGTCTTCACCTTTTCCGCCTAACCTCTTTTACTCCCTCACCACTTATACTCTATCTAATATAGATATAAAATAATTATTATAAGCCTTGTCCTAGATTATATCATTTTATCGTTTAAAAAACAATACTATCTCTCTATCAAACTTATTCTCCTTTATCTTTCTCAAATTTTATTCTTTCTCTATACTCCTCTCCCCACAAAAATAGTGAGTTTAGAACTAACTCTAAACTATACCCAGTCTCTGTAAGAGTATATTCTACCCTCGGTGGAATCTCTGCAAAAACTTTTCTCTCCAACAAAAGGTCATGTTCCATCTCTCTTAAATTTTGAGTTAGAATTTTTTGTGTAATCTTCCCAATTGATTTTTTTAATTCACCAAATCTTTTCGTTCCATCCATTAACTCTCTTAAAATCAGTATTTTCCATTTATTTCCAATAAGTTTTAAGGTTATCTCGACAGGACAATCTGCCAATTCTCTTTTCTCCATTCCCTCTCCCTTTTTAATAGTATCTTTTAGGTAACTATGTATCTATAAAGTGCTTACTTTACAAATAACTTCCATTGCAATATTATATAATCACTAAGATAAAATTACAAGTTTCAGGAGGTATTTTATGAGTAAAGAGATTTTAAATTTTTTGACTGAAAATCCTGTACAATTTTTCGCTACCATCGGAATGGATAATAAACCCAAAGTTCGTCCATTTCAATTTATGTTAGAGAAAAATGGAAAACTATTCTTTTGTACTTCAAATCAAAAGGAGGTTTATGGAGAGTTAACAAACAATCCGTATGTTGAGCTATGCTCTTGTAATAAAGAGTTTTCAACTTGGATTCGGATTAAAGGTAAAGTTGTTTTTGATGATAATTTAGAAATCAAAACAGCAATTATAGAGGGTAACTCTCTAGTGAAATCAATCTATCAAACAGCTTTTAATCCTAATTTTGAAATATTTTATCTTGAAAATATAGAAGCTAGTATATTTGATTTTTCAGGAAATCCCCCAAAAACTTTCTTCTTTTAGTTAGATTATCTCATAAAAAAATTCCCTCTTTGTGAAAAGAGGGAACTAAAATTATAGGGGGGGATTAAATAAAATTTCATGAATTATTTCTAAGACTTATCAAAAATAATTTATAACTTTCTACTCAACTTCAATCTATTTGACGCATTATATATAAAAAAAGTTTTAAAATAAAAAATTTTTTTCTTCTTAATCAATGTTTTAAAATAAATACTATGTTTTTCTAAAAAATAATCTGAAATAGAATATTAACTACTTAACGTTAGAACTTTTTAAGAAACAATTAATTTACTAGTATCCCTCCAATGCCTTATATAATTTTTACTTCATACTTTACTGTACTGCAAATATTTATAGGGAACATATTCACTAGTTTATCATAAAATTATAAATTATACATCACAAGGCACAGGAAGTTCTTACACACCAGATTAAATTTTAATTAGCATTTATTTTTTTGTAACATTGGTTACTTTTTTTTTCAAAAAAATAGAGTATAATTACATTGAAAGAATAAAGATGAAAGTTAAGGAGGAAAATATGAAAATTAATGGTACTATGAATATAAAAGATATCTTAGTAAAATATCCCGAAACAATAGAAATTTTTCGAAACAATGGTTTTAAAGGAGTTGAAAAAGCTGAAGTACTAGAAAAACTATCAACTATCACATTGGAAGAGGCTATGAGACTGAAAAAAATGGATTTAAACTCTTTTATCGCTCTTTTAACAGAAAGTATCAACTCAAAGATGAAAAACAGTGAAATATCAAAATCAAATGGCGAACTATCTCTGATGGGGCTGTTACCTTGTCCTGTTAGGATTCCGCTTCTTAAAAAATTTGAAGAGTTTTTAAACAATAATCCTGACTTAAATCTTTCATATCAACTTAAAGCGGCGTCTGCTGGACTTGGCTGGATAAAAGAGAATGTAATAAAAACAGATAAAATTGAAAATTTAGCTGATATCTTTATTTCTGCTGGTTTTGACCTATTTTTTGAAAAAGATTTAATGGGCAAATTTAAAGAAAGGAAAGTTTTTAAAGATATTTCTGGAGTAGAAAATTATAACTCAGCATTACAATCTTTAAAAGACCCCTATGGCGAATACTCAATAATCGGTGCTGTTCCTGCTATTTTCATGGTTAATAAAAACCTTTTAGGAGATAGAATCTCCCCTAAAAGCTGGGCAGATATTCTAAAACCAGAATTTAAAGCCTCGATATCTTTACCTGTAGCTGATTTTGACCTTTTTAATGCTATACTTGTCAATATTTATAAACTTTATGGAGAGAACGGTGTCAAAGCTCTAGGAAGAAATCTAATGTCTAATATGCACCCAGCTGAAATGGTTGGTTCCAATGGTCCAACCATCACAGTTATGCCTTTCTTTTTCTCAAAAATGATAAGGGAAAACTCTCCTATGATGCCAATCTGGCCTGAAGATGGAGCAATTATCTCTCCTATATTTATGTTAACAAAGGCTGATAAGGCTGATAAACTGAAAAAAATAGCTGAATTTATGAGCGGAAAGGAGATAGGAGAGATTCTTTCTCATCAAGGACTCTTTCCAAGTACAAATCCAGAGGTCAGTAATATATCAGATGAAAAACCTATGATGTGGATAGGCTGGGATCATATCTATTCCATAGATATGGGGAAAACAATTAAACACTGTGAGAAGTTATTTAAAGAAGGGGTTGATAATCAATGAAATTAATTACTGTTTCTGGACCTCCATCATCTGGAAAAACATCATTAATTTTAAAAACTATTGAAAGCTTAAAACTACGAAATTTTAAAATTGGCGTTGTGAAATTTGATTGTTTATATACCGATGATGATATTCTCTATGAAAAAGCTGGAATACCAGTTTTAAAAGGATTGTCCTCCTCTGTTTGCCCAGACCACTTTTTTGTAAGCAATATTGAAGAGGTTGTACAATGGGGAATCTCTAAAAATTTAGACATTTTAATCAGCGAAAGTGCCGGACTTTGTAACAGATGTTCTCCATATATTCAAGATATAAAAGCTATCTGTGTCATTGATAATCTAAGCGGAATCAACACCCCAAAAAAAATAGGTCCTATGTTGAAAACTGCTGATATTGTTGTTATAACAAAGGGAGATATCGTATCCCAAGCGGAAAGAGAGGTTTTTGCTTCAAGAGTACAAATGGTAAATCCAAGAGCTTTAATAATGCACATTAATGGATTAACTGGACAAGGAACATATGAATTTTCTAACCTAATAACAAAAGATAATCAAGATATTACAACTGTTGTTGAAAAAAAACTGCGTTTCTCTGTTCCATCCGCTGTATGTTCATACTGTTTAGGAGAAACTAGAATCGGAAGTTCATATCAGTTGGGAAACATCAGAAAAATAGAGATAGGTGATAAGTGATGGATTTGGATTTAATGAATATATTAGGATTGGATGATGAAAAAGTTCAAACTGTTTCAATTCTTGCAGGAGTTGATAAATTTGGAAATAAGGAGAGTTTTGAAAAATTCACTATAAAAACTGGAGAGATAATTGCTATAGTCGGGGCAACTGGTTCAGGAAAAAGTAGATTATTAGGAGATATTGAGTGGGGAGCACAGCAGGATACTCCGACTAAAAGAACTATTTTAGTTAATGATAAGCCAGTTGATTTGGAAAAGAGATTCTCACCAAGTACAAAATTAGTAGCTCAACTATCTCAAAACATGAATTTTGTGATGGATTTGACAGTTGAAGAGTTTTTAAAACTTCATGCAGAAAGTAGATTAACCGAAAACAGAGATGAAATAGTTGAGAAAATTTTTCTTCAAGCTAATGAATTAGCTGGGGAAAGATTTCTTAAAACAACTCCTATTACAAGTTTGAGTGGTGGACAATCTCGATCTCTTATGATTGCTGATACAGCTTTACTAAGTAGTTCTCCTATCGTTTTAATTGATGAGATTGAAAATGCCGGTGTTGATAGAAAAAAAGCTCTAGACCTTTTGATTGGTAATGACAAAATTGTTTTAATCGCCACTCATGACCCTATACTTGCACTTATGGCAGATAAAAGAATAGTCATAAAGAACGGGGGAATTGATAAAATTATTGAAACAACTAATGAAGAGAAAAAAGTCTTAGATAAGTTAAATGAACTTGATAGAACTCTCTATAGTATGAGAGAAAAATTAAGAGTTGGGAAGATTTTAGAGTAGTAGTTCATCTTTATAGTTTTATAAGGTCGTATTTAATAAGCGACCTTTTTTATTTAATTTACTATAAACCTAATATCTATCAATTTCAAAATTATTTTTTCAACTTATAACAATTCTCTCTAGTTTGTATCTATAATAATTTATATAAATATGTTATACTGATAATATAAAAACTAAAAAATTAAGGAGGTAATAATTTTATGAAGAAAAAATCTCTATTTTTATTTTTTTTAGTTTTACTTATAAGTTCTTGTACATCTTTAAAACAGACTACATTTTTTAAAGCTCCTCTATTGAATGAGTTTGGTGAGAAAATACCTACCAACCATTTTAGACCTAAGAGTACAGAGGATTTTACTATAAAGATATGTGGAATTATAATAAAACCAGATAAACCAGACTTTGAATTTATGTTTAAAATAAAGAATAAGGATATAAAACTAGAATATGTAAAAGTTCAGAGTGTGGTTCCAAATGATGTTCTTACTTTTATTGATGAAACTCAAAAAAATAAACATTCAAATCCTAACATAAAAGTTACTACAAAAATTATAAAAGAAAAAAATCTTTATGCATGGTACGGAGTAGCTTCAAATGTATCAAATGTTATTTATGATTCAGAAGCTTTTCACAAATATCTGTTTAAATTTACTATAAAACCTGTTGGAAAACCAGAAGTAATTATATATCAACCTTGTATCTTACCAGTATTTATATTTAATATTAAAGAAAGTGCGAAAAATAAATAATATTATAATCATAAACCACCACTTCAAGTGGTGGTTTTTTAATCTTAATACATCAATATTACTCGTAAACCAAAGTTTTTTCTTCATATAAAAAATAACTCTAGTATAAAAACTAGAGTTATCTTTTATCAAACCTTTAATCCTCTTTTTCTAAAGATTTCCTTAACCTCTTCCAATCTCTTAGCTGAAAGTGCCGGAACACCTTTTAATGGATACTCCAAACCAAGGTTTTTCCATTTATACTCTCCCAAAGTATGATACGGTAAAATCTCTACCTTTTCTAAATTATCAAATTTCATTAAATAATCTGCTAATTTATTGAGAAGTTCATCACTATCAGTTATTCCTGGAACAACTACATGTCTTATCCACATTGGTTTTTTTATCTCTTTTAGATATTCTGCAAATTTCAATGTTGGCTCTAATTCTACACCTGTTAACTCTTTGTATTGTACCGGGTCTATTGATTTTATATCAAGTAGAACTAAATCCACGTATTCTAGACATCTCTTCACTTTATCATTAAAGAGATAACCAGATGTATCTATTGCTGTGTGAATACCATCATTTTTACACAATCTCAATAGCTGCTCAACATATTCAGGCTGTGTCATGGGGTCTCCACCTGTGATGGTTACCCCTCCTTTTTCTATGTAATTTTTATATTTGCAGATTTCAGCAAAAGTTTCCTCTGGAGTTTCTTTTGTCTTAGCGTCCTCTTTTCTCCATGTATCAGCATTATGACAATACTTACATCTCAGCGGACACCCTTGAGTAAATACAACATATCTTATGCCTGGTCCATCAACTGTTCCAAAACTCTCATGTGAGTGAATGCATCCTCTTTTCATGACTTCTAGCACTTCCTTTAGAATTTTATAATCCTACATTCCAGCGTTTATTGTTCTCGATATAACATCTAATTGTTGTTCTCTTGTCAATCTTACAAAGTTTACAGCATATCCTGAAACTCTGATTGTTAATTGAGGGTATTTCTCTGGATTGTTCATTGCATCTTCAAGTAAAGCTCTATCAAACACATTTACATTCAAATGTTGACCTCCATCTGTTGTAAAATATCCATCCATTAACCCAACAAGATTATCCACTCTCTCCTCTCTTGTTTTTCCTAAA
Organism: uncultured Cetobacterium sp.; assembly: GCA_949293295.1. Lineage (GTDB taxonomy): Bacteria > Fusobacteriota > Fusobacteriia > Fusobacteriales > Fusobacteriaceae > Cetobacterium_A. Next base: position 15,114 of record CASFCG010000008.1, on the reverse strand, counting down.
GCATTTGGAGTAATTGCAAATGTATAAGAGATACCATCCTCAGCATGGTGGAATGGAAGTTTAGCTACTGATGCAAGTGCTGCAACAGCTCCTCTTGTATCTCTTCCGTTCATTGGATTTGCTCCTGGAGAGAATGGAGTTCCTGCTCTTCTTCCACAAGGAGTAGTTCCTGTTTTCTTTCCATAAACTACATTTGAAGTTATAGTTAGAATTGATTGTGTAGGTTTTGAATTTCTATAAGTTTCATGACTTCTGATATAGTTCATGAATTTTTCTGTAATTTCAACTGCTAATTTATCAGTTTCATCATTATTATTTCCAAATGGAACATATTCTCCTTCTCTTTCAAAATCTACCGCAATTCCTCTTTCATCTCTGATTACTTTTACTTTTGTATCTCTGATAGCTGCCAATGAATCCGCTACTATTGAAAGACCAGCTATACCTGATGCTTGTGTTCTTAACACATCTACATCGTGTAATGCCATTTCAAAAGCCTCATATGAATATTTATCATGCATATAGTGAATTACTTTTAAAGCATTAATATATACTCCTGCTAACCATTTTAACATTACATCATATTTTTCCATAACTTCGTTAAAATCTAGGTACTCTGACGTAATTCCTTCAAATTTAGGTGCTACTTGAGCTCCTGATTTCTCATCTCTTCCTCCATTGATTGTGTATAACAATGCTTTTGGAAGATTTACTCTCGCTCCAAAGAACTGCATTTGTTTTCCAATTACCATTGGAGAAACACAACACGCGATACCATAGTCATCCCCTAAATCTGGTCTCATTAAATCATCATTTTCATATTGAATAGCTGATGTATCTATAGATACTTTAGCACAGAATTTTTTCCAGTTTTCAGGTGATTTTCTTGACCATAAAACTGTTAAGTTAGGTTCTGGAGCTGGTCCTAAATTATATAAAGTATTTAAATATCTGAAAGATGTTTTTGTAACAAGAGTTCTTCCATCTACTCCTTCTCCCCCAATAGATTCAGTTACCCAAGTTGGGTCTCCTGAGAACAACTCATTATACTCTGGAGTTCTTAAGAATCTAATAATTCTTAATTTTATGATAAATTGGTCTATCAAGTCTTGTGCTTCAGTTTCTGTTAAGATACCTTTTGCAATATCTCTTTCAATATAGATATCCAAGAATGTAGCTGTTCTACCGATTGACATTGCCGCCCCATCTTGGTCTTTTGTAGCCGCCAAATAAGCAAAGTATACCCATTGTACAGCTTCTTTTGCATTTGTTGCAGGTTTTGTAACGTCAAATCCATAAGATGCACACATTTTTACAAATGTTTTTAGTGCGTTTATTTGTTCTGATATCTCTTCTCTTTTTCTGATTATCTCCTCTGTTAATTCAGCTGCTTCAGCTTTCTTTAACTCGAATCTTCTTTCTTCGATTAATCTATCTACTCCATAAAGTGCTACTCTTCTATAATCTCCGATTATTCTTCCTCTTCCGTAAGCATCTGGTAACCCTGTTACAATTCCTGATTTTCTAACAGCTCTCATCTCTTCTGTATAAGCTGAGAATACTCCCTCATTATGAGTTTTTCTATATCTTGTGAAGATTTCCTTAGTTATTGGGTCAATCTCATAACCATAAGCGTTAAGAGAGTTTTCAACCATTCTCAATCCACCCTTAGGGAAAATTCCTCTTTTTAAAGGTGCATCTGTTTGTAATCCTACAATACTTTCTTTCTCTTTAATAATATATCCTGGTCCATATGTATCAATCGCTTGAGGATATCTAGTTTCTGCATCATAAACCCCTTTAGCAATCTCCTCTTTAAACATCTCTGTCAATTTTTGCCAAACAGCTTTAGTATTTTCTGTTGCTCCAACTAAAAAGCTTTCATCTCCTGTATATGGTGTGTAGTTGTTTTGGATGAAATCTCTTACATTTATCTCCTTTTGCCAAATTGTTCCTTTAAAATCTGACCAATACGATTTTAAGTTTTCCATAACTTTTCCTCCTAAATATATCTTCAATGACAGATAAAATAATTATATAACTTCTTAAAACTATATTTTTTTAGTATAGTTTTGTTAAATGACACTTAACTTTATATGCTAAGTTTAGCACAAATATTAACTATTGTCAAATATTTTCAATAATTTTATTAAGAATAATTTCTACTATTTTAGTGGTTATTTTTTGATATTTTTTTGTTCTTTTATCAAATTATATATCTTGATACTCAACTCGGCTGTCTCTTCCATTGATAATCCATCTATCTCTAAAGGTTTACCTACAGTTAACACTACCTTTTTATTTGAATGTACTGTTTTTTCTCCCTTTCTCTGTATGAAAAAAGTTCCATCAACAGTTAGAGGAAGTATCACATTTTTTCCCTCTGTAACCATTTTAAAACTTCCTTTTTTAAATCTTCCTACATTCCCATCTAAGCTTCTTTCGCCTTCTGGAAAAATAACCATATTATACCCTTGTTTTATGTTTTCCATTGCCTCTTTGATATTTTTTATTCCTTCCCGTGGATTAGTTCTATTCAAAAAAACACACTTACTTAATCTCATCCATTCTGAATAAAAGGGCCATTTTTCCATCTCTTTTTTAGCAACAAAACCAACGGGTATATCCAAACCAGCTAATATAACAGGGATATCAAAATTACTCTCATGATTTGAAACAACTACAACTCCTCTCTCAAAATCCAAACTCTTATAAGCCTCATAATCCAAATATCTTACTTGTAAATCCACCTTTGCTAATTTTATAGCTTTTTCAGATAACTGTTTTATTATCTCTCTGGCTTTAATCACTCTTTCTCTTTCGGGAAGTTTTTTTATTTTTGCTATTTTAAACAGTGATAAATAGACAAAATCAATTACTATAATAACACTAAGTTTTATTAAAGTAAACATCCCCATCACCCAACCTATTTTAATAATTTTTTTATTTTTTCGTATGAAAATCCCTTCCTCATTAAAGAAGCTACTTTTTTGTTTACATCTCTATTCCCTAGTTTTTTCCAAGCCTTTTCTAACTCTTCACTCTCATCAAAATCTGACATCACTTCATCTATGATATTTTTTATTATTCCTTTTAATCCCAATTCGTATTCTATCTTTTTTTTGCTTCCTTTCCTAACTTTCACATAATTAAGAGCAAATTCATAATCATTTATAAAATTTTTTTCTTCTAATTGAGTTAAAACCTTTTTTACAATCTCTTTTTCTCTATATCTTTCACACAACTTATTATACAACTCTTTTTTCGAATAATCCCTCTTTGCTAAATAATAATATGACGCAGAAATTACTACTAATTCCAACATCTCATAATACTCTTTATCTGTTAACTCTTCTCTTTTATTCAAGCCATACTTTAAGACTATTTCTTTTCCTAATGTAATAATTATGCCACTCTCAAGCTTATATCTATTCCTCTGTATTTTCACTATTTTCATTCTCTTCTCCTGTATCATCTGAAGAAGTTAAAATAACTGTTTTCTCTTCCAATAATTTTTTTACTCTCTCTTCTATCGCCGAATATAACTCCGGCTCATTTTCTAATCTTGCCTTAACATTTTCCTTTCCTTGTCCTAGTCTAACATCTCCAAAACTAAACCATGACCCAGACTTTGAAACAATATCATTACTTAAAGCCAACTCTAAAATCTCTCCTATCCTTGAGATTCCTTTCCCGTACATTATCTGGAATTTAGCCTCTTTGAATGGTGGAGCCACTTTGTTTTTAGTAACTTTTACAGTTGTTTCATTTCCTATAGCTTCCTCACCTTGCTTAACACTTCCAACTCTTTTCACTTCCATTCTAACTGAGGAATAGAACTTTAAAGCTTTTCCCCCTGTGGTTGTAGTTTGAGGCCCAAATCCAAATCCACCTATTTTATCCCTTACCTGGTTTATAAAAATCATTGTTGTTTTAGATTTATTTATTGAAGCGGTTAATTTTCTCAAAGCTTTTGACATCAATCTTGCCTGTAATCCCATCTGTTGGTCAGACATCTCTCCATCAATTTCAGCTTTTGGAACAAGAGCTGCCACAGAATCCACAACAACTACATCTAAAGCCCCAGACCTCACAAGCATATCAGCTATTTCTAATGCCTGTTCTCCAAAATCCGGTTGCGATATTAATAACTCATCTATATCAACACCCAAAGCCTTTGCATAAACTGGATCTAACGCATGTTCAGCATCTATAAAAGCTGCTACTCCTCCTTTTTTTTGTGCTTCCGCTATAATATGTAGTGTGATTGTTGTTTTTCCAGAACTCTCAGCTCCATATATCTCTATAATTCTTCCTCTTGGAACTCCTCCAAGCCCCAACGCCAAATCTAAATTTAAACTTCCTGTCGAGATAACCTCTATATTCATTCCTTGATTATCTCCCAATTTCATTATAGAACCATCACCAAAATCTTTTCTTATTTGCTTTAAAGCTGTTTCTAATGCCTTTGCCTTATCGTTTGTTTCTACTTTCTCTTTTTTCGCCACTTTTACAACCTCCCACTATTCTCAATAATTTCTAAAATATCTGTTGCTTTAACCTCATTCATACACTTAAAATGACCTTTTGGACATCTCTTATCTCCATGTAAACTGCATGGAGAACAATCAACTTTTGCATATATTAATATGTTTTTATTATCATATTCAAACATATCTGGACTTGTTGGACCAAATATGACGTATGTAGGTGTTTTTACCCCCCTTGCTACATGAAAGGGTCCAGAATCATTTGTTACAAGAAATCTAACCTTTGATAAAAGTGCTCCACTCTCTTTTAAAGTTAATCTTCCTGCCAAATTCTCTGCTACCACCCCACTCTGCTCTATTATTTCTTCACACATCTTTCTCTCACTCTCAGCTCCAATGAGCACGACACTTTTTTCATATTTTTTTACAATCAGCCTTATCAACTCAGAAAATCCATCTTTCCTCCACTTTTTCGTCTCTTTTGATGCTCCAGGAGCTATAGCAACTGTATTTTTAAAATCTATTTCTAAATTTTCAATTCTCTCTTCACTCGCTTTATCAAAATAAAACTCCAATTTCTCTCCAGAATAAAATAGACCTAAATCTTTAAATGGTTTATAATAATTTCTGACTATTGTATCGTCAACTTTGTATCTCATCAATCTAAGCTTTACCAGTAATGTTTTTATAAACTTTCTTTTTTTATATCTGAAAAGTTTTGCACCTATCAAAAAACTTAGTATTCTTGAACGAAGCTTTGAGTGCAAATCAAATACATATGTATAATTATTTTTTCTTAATTCCAATCCAAATCTTATTAAATCTATCAATCCATCATTTTTTCTCTTATCGAACAAAATTAAATTATCAATATGTGGATTACCAGATATAGCCTCTTTAAAAGCATCCATCACGAGATAATCTATTACTATTTCTGGATACTTCTCTTTTAAATCTCGTAATATCGGCGTTGTTAAGACTATATCCCCCATTGAGCTCAATCTTATAATCAAAACTCTCACTTTTATCCTTTTCCTCTCCATCTGTTTTTTATTCCTATCTTCCAATGCTTATAATTATCAAAGGCTTTGGTTACTTTGTAGTAAAAATCATCTTTTCTATATTCTATATCCTGATAACAACTATTTTCAAGATATATATATTCATATCTTTCTCCAAATTTTCCGTAGGTATTTTTCATAAGCTTTGCATCTATTAAATAAATCTCACCATTTGAAATCATAAAATTACTTATTTGTGAATCTCCATGTAAAAAACCTTTCTCATGAATCTTCTCTAGCTCTTTAGATACAAGAGATATATCACCTACGCTGCATTCTCTCCCCTTTATATAACTCATTACAATGAAAGAATCCAAGCATATTCCTAAAACTCTTTTTTCATAAAATAAAAATGGTTCTGCTCCTTTGAATCCATTTTCTATAACTCTCAGACAACTGTAATACTCTCTCCTGCTCTCGCTTCCCCTAAAGATTGACAAAAACCTTTGCCAGATACGTCTGTTTTTCTCATATGGTATCTTGTAAATATACTCTTTTTTGTCTATCTCAATTAGAAAAACACCACTTCTTTGATTATTCTTTAGAACTTTCTTTATTAAATAATCCTTATTCAATATCCTATCTATCAAATTTTGATTAAATCCTTTCATAAATCTAATCTCCTATTTTTTGCATAACTTTATCAAATAAAAAATCTGGCTTTATATCTTTCATGCATTTAAAATTCCTTTTAGGACACCTATCTCCTCCATGAATAGCACAAGGTCTACATTTTAATCCATCAACTTGTAGAACTTCACTGTTTTTGCTCCAAGGAAAAAAACCAAACCTTTCCACTGTTGGACCAAAAATTGCTACTATAGCTGTATCTTTAAAAGCTGAAGCAATATGCAAAGGAGAAGAATCATTTGTAACGACACAACTAGAACGCTTTAGAATCTCCGCCACCTCCAACAAGGTAGTATTTCCACGTAAATCTATGGTTTCACTGACTCTACTTATATTAAGTTTCTTTTCCTCTTCCCCTCCTATGATAATTAATTTTATTTTCTCATTCAAAAGTTTGTCAATCAACTGATCAAAGTATTCTATGGGCCATCTCTTGGTAAACCATTTGCTCCCAGGAGCTATGGCAACTGTTTTTTCATTCCAAAGACCATATTGATTCCAAACTCTATCAATACTCTCTATAACTCTCTTATCCGGATAAAGCTCTATCGGATATTTTTCTTTTAAATCTCCCTCTATCTCTCCCAAAAATGATAAAACTTTTTCCACTTCATGCTTAGCTCTATCATACTTTATTTTTTCAGTGAATAAAAACGCTCCTGTCGCCACATTATAGCCTTTTCTTACTTTTGCTCTACTTAGCCATGAAAGTATAGAGCTTCTAAAATATCTATGCAAAGTCAATACCATATTAAAATTTTCATATCTAAGACGTTTCCCCAGTTGCCAAATACCTTTTATCCCTTTATGTAGTCCTCTCTTATCATACTCTATTATCTCACTTATGTTTGGATTATTTCTCAAAATAGAAGCTCCCACTGGTGTCGTAAGATAAGTTATCTTGGAGCCATGATAACACTCTTTTATTCTTTTTAATAACGGAATTGATAAAACCACATCTCCTATGAATGCTGTATGTATTATTAAAATTTTCATTGTTTTTCTCTCCATTTTTTTATTATTTCATCCACTATTCTATCTCTAATCCCATTTGAATACGAATCAAATCTTTTATGTGTATAACTCTCTTTTTTATCCTCATCAGGAATAATATACTCCACATCTCTCCTATCTGGATACACTCCCCATCTTTTTGGATTTTGAGTTGCTTTATGAGGATAGATTGCAACTATCTTTCTTCCTAAAACTCCTGCCATATGTGTTGGACCTGTGGAGCCTCCAAAATACACCTTTGCCCTCTCTATAATAGCTGCTGTATTGAGTATTGATTTATCGTTTAAATAAAGATAAACTCTCTTATCTTCAATAGATTTCACCAAATTTTCTCCTCTTGTTTTATCTGATATATGAGCTGTAATTATTATTCTTATCTTTGTATCCCTTTTCAAAATCTCTTTTACTAAATCTATATATTGCTCATCTGTTATATTTTTAGCAGACCCGCCCATAAATGGATTTATCACAATATAATCCCCTTTTATTCCACTTTTATCTATAAAAAATTGGGCTTCATCCTTATTAATTTTTTCTAAATATATCCTGCTCTCAATCTTATAATTCTTCTCAAAACACTCTTTGTCAATTTTTCGTATTAATTCTAGATTATATTCCGCTTCATTCTTCAATGATTTTGACCTTCTTTGATAAACACCTCTATTAAATACAAAAAATGATTTTAACTTCGATAACGGACCTATCTTTATTTTTGCTTTGCTCTTTTTTACTAATTTTAGTATAAGATTATCAACATAAAGTGCTACAAAAACATCCGCTTCTATATCCTCAATCTCTTCTAAAAGCTCCTTCTCATTATATTCATCTATCTTTATTATTCTATCCACATAAGGAAGATTTTTTACTATATCATAATTGTAATCTCTGACTAAAATTATCAATTCAGCTGCTGGATACATCCTTTTTGCCATAAAAAAACTGGGTATTGAAAGAACTAAATCCCCAATCTTATCTGTTCTTGATATAATAATTTTCTTTATCTCATCCACCATCTTTTCTTTCTCCTGAACTCCTTCTTACATTTTCTATGAGTATGCTTGCCTTCATAACTCATTAATAAAATAGCATCTCCTTAAGTAAAAAATTAATATTTAAATACTCTTTATTTTATGATTTTTTCTCTCAAATATTAAGTTTAAATCTCTCTATTTCAAGTAAGAGTTTCCTCTCAAATAATATTACTCTTTTTCATCAATTATATCAAATTATATCTCTTTTTACAAAACATTTTCACTCATATTTTTAGTTTTTTACTTCAATTTTCAGTTTTCTCCTGTTCAATTATCGAGTCGAAAAATAAAATTTTATAAGAAAAATAAAAAAATATATTGACTTCTACTACAATCTAATAATATAATTAAATATCGTCTATTTATTTTGTATTTTAAGTACTTTTTTAATACACTTTTTTCGTTTTTTAGGGGGTGGTTTATGTTTTTTTATCTTTTTTTCTTTTCTTTCTTTTTTCTTTACTCTAATTTTCTTCTTGCTCGTGGAGTTTCTATTGATAATAGTAAAAAACAACAACTCAATATTGACCGAGCTCCCAACTCCAAAGTTGACTTTATCAATATAAACTCTCCCAATAAAAATGGGGTTTCTCACAATCTTTTTTCTGAATTTAACATTGATAAAAATGGGCTTATTCTCAATAACTCCAAAGATTTTTCTACTTCTAAGCTCGGAGGATTAATCTACGGTAATCCTAATTTTCAATTTAATGGTAAGGAAGCTAATTTAATTTTAAATGAGGTTACCGGCTTGAATGGAAGTAAACTTTTAGGGTATCTTGAGATAACTGGGAAAAAAGCTGATTTTATTCTTTCCAATCCTAACGGTATTTATCTCAATGGAGCTGGCTTTATCAATGTTGAACGTGCTACTTTAACTACTGGAAAACCCTTTTTTAATGAGTTTGGAAAGTTTTCTGGTTTTGACGTGGATAATGGAAATATAGTTATTGGTGAATTAGGGGTTGACGCAAGAACAGTTTCTATGTTTGACATTATCTCTAGAACGGCTGAGTTGTCAGGCGCTATTTATGTTGGAAATGATGTTAATCTAATTTTAGGACAAAATAGATACAACTATTTTACTAAGGATGTAGAAAAAAAGAATACTGATACTAAAAAACCTACACTGGCACTGGATGGGAAAAATCTTGGTTCCATTTATGCAGGTAGGATTTTTTTACAAAGTACTGAAAAAGGGGTTGGTGTTAACAGTCAAGGGGAGTTTCTTGCTGATATTTCAGATTTAGAATTAGATGTTGATGGTGATATTGTTTTAAAAACTGCTCAAGCTAAACAAAATATCAATGTCAATTCTAAAAATCTCACTATAAAAAAAGGGATTAGTGCTGAAAATAATATTAATTTCAAAACTAAAAAACTTAAGAATCAAGAGGAGATTCTTTCTAATAACAACATACAGATTTCATCCACAACATTGGATAATCAAAAGACAATCGCTTCTAAAAAACTCTCTATAAACTCTGATAAAATAAAAAATAGCGGAAAAATACAAGGAGATAACTCCTTATCTCTTAATTCAAAAGAGTTAGAAAATACAGGAGGTTTGCTTGGAACTCTGACTGACATAAAGAATGATAATACCGTTAATACTGGTAATATCTATGGTGAAACCTCTTTAACGATTGTTTCAAATTTAGACAATAGTGGTGCTATAAAATCACAAGAAAAACTCTTTTTAAAGGGAAATTTATACAATAGAGGGGATATCTATGCAAATAAAATTAATTTGATTGGAAAAGTAGAAAATACTGGTAAAATTTCAGCACTCTCAAATCTTAGCATAAAAGGCGAATTGCTAAACAATAGTATTTTCGCATCTGGACTAACACTTTTTTTAGAGGGAAAAGATATAATCAATAAAAAAACTCTTTCTTCAGGTTTAATAGAGATAAAAGGAACAAACTTTCTAAATAGTGGCGATATAGCAAGTGAATCCTTTAATTTTAGTGGTTTGAACTTTGAAAATAAGGGCGAGATATATGCACAAAACAGAGCCAATTTCAACGCTATTAATGGTTTTAAGAATAGTAAACTGTTACAAAGTTTAGGAGAAATGAGCATAAATTCCAGCGATATCTTAAATCAAGGGGAACTACTTTCTAGTAAAAATCTTTTGATTTTTTCACCAAAATTTTTAAATAGAGGGAGTATACTTTCTGAGAAAAACATAGTTTTTGAAGTTGATTTCATAACAAATGAAGCGCTCATACAAGGTGGTAGTTTAAAATTAAAAGATGTTGAGAATTTTGGAACTTTGCTATCTAAAACAGATATTAACGCTCAAAATGTCATAAATAACAAGAATATATCCGCGCTAGGAGATATCTCAATCGAAAAATCTCTAAAAAATAGTGGAGAGTTGTTAGCTAAAGGGGATATGAGATTAAATAATGTTGAAACAACTGGCAAAATATTAGCTGACGGAAGTTTATTTTTCGAGAACTTAAATAAAAACAGTGGAGTTATTCACGGAGAGAAGATTGAAATTTTAAATAAAGGGGAGTTAAACAATAGTTTTGGAACTATAAAAGCTTTCAATAATGGTTTAGCTTTGAAAATCAATGCTGATAGTATTAAAAATACTGATGGTGAATTGGGAACGCAAGGAGTTTTCAATCTTTCTATCAACAGTGATTTGAACCTTGATGAGGGAAAATATTTCGGAAATAGAGCATTTAATATTAGAGCACTGAATCTAAATTCCGAAAACGATTTCGAGAATACTGGAGATATAAATATAGAGTTGACAGGAGATTTTTCTAATAAAAATCGTTTTGTCTCTAGAGGAAATCTCTCTGTCAGCGCAACAAATCTTGAAACTCACGGAACTATAGGTAGTGTAGGAATTACTAATATCTCTCTTAAAGGTTTTTTGAAGAATCTAGGCGAGATGATTTTTGGTAGCGGGAAAAGTAATTTAACTGCAAATAAAATACAAAATCAAGGTTTTTTAATCTCAAATGATAGTTTAGATATTGCTTCAAAAAATCTAGAAAACAGTGGACAACTAGCTGTTGCAAAAGATTTAAAAGTTGAATCCGATACCAATATTAGAAATAATGAGGGAGCTTTAATCTTCTCTGGCGGAGATATGAGATTAATATCTAAAAAGGATATTTTAAACAACAAAGCTGAGATTTATTCGGGAAAAAATATGATTCTACAAGTTGGAAAAAACGTTAAAAATATCGCTGGAACAATTGAAGCCTTGAATGATATCTCTATAAAAGCAAACAATATTCAAAATATTGGAGAGTTACAAGGAGACTACACTAAAAAGGTTGTTCCAGGTTCCCAAAGTAGTGTGGATATTTCAAAACTTAATCTTCCAGCTATAGATAGAGAATTACAAAGACTTTTCAGCGCGTCAAACGACCATAGAAAACGATGGCGAGGTGAAAGATATCTCGCGACCGCTGAGGAGGGAATGAGCAATCTTACAGCGAATATGGCAAATATAAAATCAGCTGGGAATATCAATCTTGAGGCTATAAATATCCTGAATAGGGAGGGGAACATTATCGCTAACAAAGATATCAATATTAAAGCAAATAGTTTAGAAAATGATAGAGCTTTTAAAGATATAGATGTTACATTGACTTTCGCACGAAACTACAGGCATAGAACAAGATGGGGGGCTGCAAGATATTCAAAGGTAAGTACAACGGCAACAGCAAAACAGAGATTATTTTCTGACAAGACTACCAATATTACAGCTGGAGAAAATCTAAATATAGAGGCTTCTAAAGTGGGGAATGGTGTATATACAACTGGAACTGTTGCTATCAATAAAAGAGAGGGTATAACTAACAATATCATATTCAACAACAAAAATGACCTTAAAAAAGATGGAGTTATCAAGATTGAAGAGTATATCGAGCTTCCAAAAGGGGATAAGGGACTTTTCAAGATAAATGAAGAGATAAACACTATTGAAAAGCAAAATCTGTCTCAAATAGTAAGAAAAAAGAATCCAAAATTTGGTTATCTCATAGAAACAAATATCAACTTTATTGATAAAGGGCATTATCTTGGTTCAGAATACTTTTTTAATAGAATAAATTTTAATCCTGAAACAGATGTTCGAGTTTTAGGAGATTCTTTCTATGAAAACATGGTTGTTAATAAAGCGATATTTGAAGCCACAGGAAAAAGATATCTAAATAATACAACAACTGAGAAACAACAGATGGAAACACTTTTTAATAACTCAGTGGAGGCAATGAAAGATTTGAATCTATCAGTTGGTATCGCACTTACAAAAGAACAGATTGATAACCTAAAAAGCGATATTATTTGGTATGTTGAAGAGGAGATAAACGGTATAAAAACACTTGTTCCAAAAGTTTATCTCTCAAAAGAAACTCTCGCTTCATTAAACAAAATAGATAATAATCAACTCTCTGGAAATACGCTAAATATTAACGCAATCACTGTCAATAACACCGGAAATATCTTGGGTAGAAAAGATTTAACTTTAACTGTTGATGCTCTATTAAATGAAACTATACGAGATAATGGTTTAGCCACTATAACTGGAGAGAATATTAAAATCTCTTCCAAGAATGGTATATTAAACAGAGGTGGAAATATTAGCGCTGATAAAACTCTTCACTTGGATAGTGAAAAAGGTAGTATTTTGAATGAAACAAAGGTTTATGTAAATAGAAATAACTACCAAAATATAGGCACAGAGATTTTAGGTGTTGGAAATCTGAGCGGAGAAAATGTGAGTATCTCTGCTGGAGATAGCTTTATTAACAGTGGTGCAAAGTTAATTGCAACTAAAGATTTGAAAGTTGAAGCTGAAAATGATATATCACTTCAAACTATAAAGAGAGTTACTAGAAACAGAGAGGGTGGATTTAATAACTATAGCGTTACTGAGACTATTGAAAATATAGGTGGAGTGCTATTAGGAGAGAATATCTCTCTTGAGACTGGGAAAAATATATCTGTTATTGGTTCCAACGTGATAGCAGAGAAAGAGTTAAAAGCTAAAGCAGGAGAAAACGTTAATATAGTAGCCTCTGTTGATAGTAGAAGTTTTGAACAGAATAATAGTTCACGTAAATGGTATAAAAGTAAAAAAAGTAAGAATACAAAATATGAAGAAAGCGTAAATTCAAGCAATTTTATATCAGGGGATAACTTAAAAATAGAAACTGGAAAAAACATGAATATTGTGGGAAGTAATGTTATCAGTGAAAAAATTATTGACCTTGATGTTGGCGAAAATCTACTTATATCTTCAATTCTTGAAGAAAGTAACACAGCCCATCAAACTAAAAAAAGTAGATTTGGCGGTTTATCTGGAAAATTTAACGGAGATAGATTATCTAATTCTAAAAATATCGCTTCTTTAGTTAGCGCTGAAGAAAAAGTTAATCTTAATGCCAATAAAAATATTGCGTTGATAGCTTCTAAGATTGATTCTGGGAATGAGATTGCCATTTCAGCAAAAGAAAACGTAAATATTTTAGCTGGAGATGATATCACTAAAGAGGAAAAAATACGTGCTAAAAGTAAAGCCACTCTATTTTTTAATAGTAATGACTTTAATTTCGAAGCTGGAATAAAACTAAAAACATCGAAGAGTGAAAATAGTTCATCCGATACAAAAGTTGTAGAAAGTGAGATTACTGCCCAAAATAATATCAATATTTCATCTGGAAAGAATGTAAATATTGAAGCGAGCACTATTAACGCTCAAAATACAGATATTGGTGCTGAAAATGAATTAAATATTTCTAGTCGTGATGAACTTCATAAAACTACTAGTAAAAATGAAAAAGGAGAGGCAAAACTCTCTGTAGCTATAAATCTCAACGGTGTCAAAGATACCCTATCCTCTGTCGTAAAAATGTTGGAGTCCATTAAGCATCTTCCAAAAGCTCTTATTATTCCTCAAAAAATAATTGAGGGAAAAAGTTTAGAAGCAGCACTTGAAGGAAATGAGAAATCATTAAATGCAATCGATACACTACTTAATGGTCCGGCTGATGGCGGTGTTAATGCTGGAATTCATGCTGGATTCTCACTTTCACAAGATAAATCCAATAGTGAAGCTACAACAACTATTAAAACCAATATAACTTCTAAAAATAATTTAAATTTGAAGACTAATAAAGGAGATATCAACTTTACTGGAGCGGAGATTTTGGCTGAAAATAACCTAAATATTAACTCTGGAAAGGATATATCTATAACTGCTGGAAAAAATAATGCAAAAAGTAACTATTCTTCTGACTCATTAAGTGGACAAATAAACGTAGTAACTGCACAAATTTCAGGCACAATAGCCACAGGAAAAGGAAGAAATAATAGTGAAACTAATGAAAATTCTAAATTTTATGCCGGAAAAAATATAGATATCTCTGGAAAAGATTTTATCGTAAAAGGTGGAAATATAGTTGGAGAAACTGTAAAAGTTAATGTTTCAAATCTTCATTTGGAAAGTTTACAAGATAGTTCATATAGTTTAGATAAGGGTATCAACTTAAATATAGCTTCGAATTTTGATAATAATGCTTCGAGTGGAATAGGGGCAAATAGAAATAGAGTTGATAAAAAATGGGTAACAGAACAAAGTTCAATCATAGGGAAAGAAAAAAATGATATTACTGTTAAAGAAAAAACTAATCTTATTGGTGCTGTGTTAGGTGGAAAAGATACAACGTTGACAACTCAAACATTGCACTATAGGGATATTGAGGATTATGAGAGAGGAGTAAATCTATCATTAAATACAAATATCTCAGGAAGCAGAAAAGAGGAGAGTGAAACTGATATGCAGGGAAGCGCAGAATTTGGATTTGGCTCTGTGGATAGAAAACAGATAAATAGAGCGACAATAGGAGTAGG
>CASFCG010000007.1 GCA_949293295.1 uncultured Cetobacterium sp. | reverse complement strand
AGAACCATCTACAAATTTTAGCGTTGCATCAGAAATTACCGCATTAATTTGTTTTGTAATATATGAAGACTTACTAGGTATATAAAACGCTCCCCAATTACTTACCAAAACCTTATCATCACCTAGAGAAGGTAGCATATCTTCTAATTTTTGTTTTGTCATTAACATCCCAAAATTAAAGTCAACTGTTCCATTAGTTGTAAAATCTGAATATTTTGTTTGAGTTAAAGGTGCAGTCCAAGCTGGATCCATTTTCACTCTAAATCCTATTTCAGCTGTAGGTACCTCTAGTGTATTGTTTGCGGCAACTTTTCTTACATATACAGTAGGATTAGTACCTGTGAATCCCGCTAAAGATAAATCTGAACTTATTACAAAATCTGATAATTGTAATTCACTTTCAGCACCTGTAAGTGTACTTCCATCTCCTGTTGAAGCAAATACCACATATTTAACTGCTGGTACAGCTGATATTACTTTTCCTTTTACTGGAATATGTCCTGTTTGAGATTGTGAAAACACATTTGTCCCATCTGCAGGGCTAACTGATACATCTGGTGCTGCAGCAAATGAAATAGCTGACATAGCCACCAAACCTAATAAAATTCTTTTCATAATATAATCCTCCTAAAATTTTAAAAATATATATTCTATAAAAGTTAAAACTTTTAATAGCTTTTTTAATTTAAGTTTCAATTATTAAATTTTTAACTATAAATTTTTTTATTTAATCTTTTTTACTAAATTATTTTTTAATCAGATTTAGAAATCGAAATTTCATTAATTTCTAGTTTTTTTACTTTTTTTATTTTTACAAAAAACTAAAATTTATTAAAAAACTTCTCAATGCCCAATCACCAAGGTGGCTGGGACTTTTTAAATTATGAAAAAGTTTTATTTGGCGAATCTTTATTTTTACTTATAGACACTTTATAAATCCAATAATATTGAGCATCGAAACAAAAAAATGTCTATCTGGGGTATACCCCAAATAGACACAAAAAATAAAAAGGAAAGCAAAAATTTAGCGAACTAAACTTTTGCTTTTTATTCTAAAACTATTCTTTTTATACATGAAAATTTTTAAAATTTCACAAATTTTTGTGTCTAAATAGAGTATACCCTAAATGAACACTACAATAATTTTATCATAAAAAATCTATTTTTATTCCTTTTTAGGCATTTGACATTAAGTAAAATGAAAAAGAAGTTGCATAAAGGTTAATGTTTATGTCAACTTCTCAAATATTTTTATCTATTTAAAACTTTTTTTAACTCCTCAACTTTGTTTGTTCTCTCCCAAGGTAAATCTAAATCAATTCTTCCTATGTGACCAAACGCTGCTAGGTCTTGATATTTGAATTTTCCACTTCTCAATTCTAGATTTTTTTCAATCCCTCGAGGAGTTAAATCAAAAATTTCAGAAACTTTCTGAGCTAATATCTCTTCAGCAATTCTTCCTGTTCCAAATGTATCGATCTTAATAGATGTAGGTTTAGCAACTCCAATAGCGTATGAAAGTTGAACTTCACATTTATCAGCTAAATCAGCAGCGACAATATTTTTAGCTACCCATCTTGCAGCATAGGCAGCTGACCTATCAACTTTTGAAGGGTCTTTACCGGAAAAAGCTCCCCCTCCGTGTCTGAAAAATCCACCGTACGTATCAACTATAATTTTTCTACCTGTTAATCCAGTATCTCCATGAGGACCACCTATTACAAATCTACCTGTCGGATTTATGTGATACTGTCTGACAGCTTTATAATCAAGATTATATTTTTCTAAAACTGGTTTTATTACCAGTTCCTTTACATCTTGATGAATCTGCTCTTGTGTAACATCTGGATTATGTTGAACAGAAACGACAATTGTATCGACACCAATAATTTTTCCATTTTTATCATATATCAAAGTAACTTGAGATTTAGCATCAGGTCTTGCCCATTTTATCTCCTTATTTCTAGTAAGTTTAGTTAATTTTACAATAATCTCTCTAGCTAGGACAAGAGCTAGGGGCATAAGCTCTGGAGTCTCTTTTACAGCTCCTCCAAACATAATTCCTTGGTCTCCTGCTCCTCCAGTATCAACCCCCATTGCAATATCTGGAGATTGGGAATGGATAGCGTTTAGAACACCACAATCTGAATCAAATCCCATACCGGTTGTATATCCAATCTCATTTATTTTATCCCGTACAATTTTTTGAATATCAATATATGTATTTGTCGTTATTTCCCCTCCAACAACAACCTGTCCAGTTGTACAAAAAACTTCACATGCAACTCTAGAATTTGGATCTTCTTTTATACAAGCATCCAAAACAGCATCTGATATTTGGTCAGCAATTTTATCTGGATGTCCAGGTGATACACATTCAGATGTAAAATAAATTAATTCTTTCATATCTCCTCCTAATTTTGAGAGAAAATAAAAAACCCTCTAACTTTCCAGAAAGATAAAGGGAATAAGCTCTTTATTTCTCATCTCTCTGGAATTAGCACCACACTTAATAGTAGGTTGCTGAAACGTCATAGGGCCAGTCCCTCAGTTTCTCCTGATGATTTTTAACTAACATAGTATATCATAAAAAATATAAAAATCAAATAAATTTTTTTAGTTACGAATATTTACTGCTATAATTAGCATGAATAAATAACTTAATAAGTCATATATAGGAATAGGTGAACTACTCATTACTTTAGGAAGTGGGCAATTTCATGTTCGTTTAGGTTAAACTTATTAGCACAACTCACAAAATCCCACTAGATAAAATATTATATTCTGAAATAATTTAGGTTTAACACACAATAATTTCACAAGAAATTTTTAATTTAGAAATAGTAATAATTTGTGTTATCACAGCGATTTTTGTCTTTTTAAGTAAAAAATTCCTAAAACTCCAATGAAAATCATAATTAAGCTAACGATTTGGGGTGCTCTAAAGCTAAATAACATGAGGTCTTCTGCTCTAAAAAAGCTGACAATTAATCTATTTAAGCCATAGATTAAAATATAGCTAAATGTAATAATTCCAGTTGGTTTTTCTCTTCTTCTTGAAAATAGATATAAAATGATAAATCCAACAATGTTTAGTAGTGATTCGTATAGCATAGCTGGATGTAATGGAAGTTGTGGAAATTCTGCTCCAGCAGGAGATGAACTAGGAAATACTATTCCCCAAGGAACCAACTCTTTATATTCATTTTTCTGTAAAGGAGTCATCAAGAGATACTCTCTAAACCAATCATAAAATTTAGGCTTCATACTAAAAATTATATTTAAGGGAGTAAAAGTTGGAACTCCATGAACCTCTCCATTTGCTAAATTTCCTAGTCGTCCAATTGCTTGTCCTAAAAGTAATGATGGTGCTGCAATATCTCCCAAGGTAAGAAAAGAGAGATTATTTCTCTTTGAAAAAAGAGCTGTTCCAATTATTCCTCCGATTATCCCACCGTGAATCGCCATTCCTCCCTCCCAAACTGCCAAAATTGATACGGGATGAGAAAAATAATAATCCCAATTAAATAAAACATAGTATAATCGTCCACCAAGTAATCCGAATATTGTAACCCAAAAAGCATAATCTTCTGCTAATTTTGGAGAGATTCCCACCTTTTTTCCTAATTTTTTACATAGTTCAGTTCCAATAAAAAAAGAGATAGCATAACATAAGCCATAATAAGTTATTTTTAAACTTCCAATCTTTAAAAATATAGGATTCATTCTTTTCGATAAATAAATTTTATTATATTTATCTTACACCTCCTCTTTTTAGATTTTTTAAATTTTTTATATGTGTGAGTCATGATTGAGATTAATTGTGAGAGGTAGTCATAAAAAAGGAGCTATTTCTACTAATCAATGAATAAAAATCATTAAAATTACTAAATAGCTCCATTATTTATATTATTACGCTTCTGTATTTTCTTGTTCAGATGCAACTACTTCGTTGTATTTGTTTATAACAGAATCTGTAATCTCTTTTCTTAATTCTGGAGTGATTGGGTGAGCAATATCTTTATATTCACCATCTGGCATTTTTCTTGATGGCATAGCAACAAACATCCCTTTTTGTCCATCAATCACTTTTAATCCATGAATTACGAAACATCCTTCGAAAGTAACATCAGCATATGCTTTTAGTTTAATTTCTCCTTCATTTTTTACTGTTCTTAATCTTACGTCAGTAATTTTCATTTTAATACACCTACCTTAATCTCTTTTGTAATTTATTTAAAATTGCAAAAATATACTTCGCAATCGTTAAATAACTTATCCAATTCCTCTTTATATTTTAGAAAATCCATTTCATTCATAAAAGAAAAATATGTACTTCCACTTCCAGACATAAAAAACTTCATTTTATCTATGTTTTGAAGTTTATCTTTAAACTCCTTTAATTCACTAGATTCCAATAATAAAGCTTGTTCTAAAACATTTTCAATAGAATCTTCAACTAATTTTAATTGACTAGATTCTACCCCTTTTTTTATTGCATCTATATCAGCCATTTTTTTATCATTTAATTTATCAACTAAGTTATATGCAGACTCTGTTGATATCCCAAAGCTAGGTTTTATTAAAAGTATTCCTGTTTTTAAATTATTCTCTATTTCCTCTATTTTTTCTCCTATCCCTTGAACTCTAGCTGGTTTATTTAGAATGAAGAATGGAACATCTGCTCCAACTTTCTTCCCCAACTTTATTAACTCTTCATCAGAAAGCAACTTTCCATGATATTCATTGAGAAATATCAAAACTGCAGCTGCATTTGAACTTCCACCACCTAATCCAGCTTGTGCCGGAATATTTTTTTCTAAATAAATCTCCATCTTTAAAGGGGATAAATTTACGTTTTCATAAAAGAGATTTCGAGCTTTATTGATTATATTTCTTTTATCTACAGGAACTGCAGAGTCATTCGTAGTAATTTTTAAATCTCCCGTTTTTTCTTCATCAATTTTCACTAATAAGTTATCTGATAAGGATATTGGAAGCATTATCATATCTAATAAATGATAACCATTCTCCAATTTTTCTAAAATATTTAACCCTACATTTACTTTGGCATTGGATTTTAGATTATATATTTTCAAAATATATCCTCCTCACTATCTAAGTTTACTATAATTCCTCCGCTGTCTAGTAATTCTACTAGCTCAGAAGTTTTTTCTTTTGACACATTCCCTAACGGAACTTTTAATATTTTAAACTTAAAATATTTATTGTAGTATTCTAATTCCAATTCCATTCCCTCTTTTACTTCTGTTCCAGCTTTTGCTACTTTGCCATTTAATTTGGCTTTTCCACCATCAACAACAACTTTTGCAACTGTTCTTCTTTTAATAATACGACTAACTTTTAAAAATTTGTCTAATCTCATAAATCATTCACTTCCTTACAATAAAGTTACTATATTTTTCACTTTTTTTCAAGCATTATTTTTGCTTCATTCCACAAAGATTCCATCTCATCTGAATTAGTTCTTTCCATGTTGCACCTATTTTCAATATATCTAAATCTCTTCTCAAATTTGTCGCACGCGGATTTCAAACACATTTCAGAATCTATTTTTAAGTGTCTTGAAAGATTTACGAGAGTAAAAAATAGATCGCCCAACTCCTCCTCTATTGATTTTTGATTTCCTTTTCTAAGTTCTAATTCTAATTCCTTTAACTCCTCTTTAACTTTTTCAAAAACATCTTCCAAATTTTTCCAATCAAATCCCACTTTAGAGGCTTTTTTCTGCAGTTTTTCTGCCCTTAGGAGTGCTGGGAAACTCTGAGGGATTCCATCTAAAATGGATACTCTATTTTTATGTTCTTTTTCCTCTTTCTTTATTTTTTCCCAATTAGATAAAACTTCACTTGTGTTTTCAACCTGAATATTTCCAAAAACATGAGGATGGCGTCTTATTAATTTTTCTTTCAAACTCAAAATAACATCCTTTATTTCAAAAATCTTTTTTTCCTCTAAAATATCAGCTTGGAATATGATATGTAATAGTAAATCTCCCAACTCACTTTTTAATCTCTCATCTGCGTAGTCCATCGCTTCCAAAACTTCGTAAGTTTCCTCCAATAGATAGGGTTTTAAACTTTCCAGAGTTTGCTCTCTATCCCAAGGGCAACCATTAGGACCTCTAAGTGTTTTTATAACTTTTATTAATTCATCAAATTCTTTCATAAAAATCATACTCTCCCTGTTATAATAACATCAGTAATTTTCTATTATATTTTGTCTATCATATAATTCATTTTTCTGAAGTTGCATCAAAGCCATAGAGATAATTCCCAACCCAAAGACCGACAATATTAAATACAAAACTCCCTCATTTTTTCCACCAGCTTTCTCAATTTCTATTCCCATCTTATAACTCCATACAAAATAAAATAATCCAAAAGTTATGATACTAAAGAAAAGATAAGTTAATCCTTTTTTCTTCTTCTTATTTTCTCTTGCAAAATCATTACTTAACTTTACCATCCAAAAAAGAAAATAGATACCAAAAGTTAGCAAAGTCATAATTATCTTTTTATTAACATAATATTTAACATCACCCCAAAATTTTATATTTGTTTCATTTAACAATATATTTCAAGATTTGTCAACTATAATAAACATTAAAAGTTCTTTTATTGTTTTTTAAATGATAAAATGATATAATCAGATAATTCTATTAGTTATAGCGGAGTGGGGAAAGTATAAATTCTACTATAATAGGGATAATAGATTTTGTATGAAGTAGTACATAGCTCAGAAAATATGATATAATGAGTTAAGAAAATTTTTATTAAGAGCGTAAAGGAGGGAAGATGGCTCAAAAAAATATCGGAATAATTGGAGTTGGAGCATATCTACCAGAAAAAGTTGTAACCAATTTTGATTTTGAAAAAATAATAGATACTTCAGATGAGTGGATAAGAACTAGGACAGGAATAGAGGAAAGGCGTTTTGCTACTGAGAACCAAGCAACTTCGGATTTAGGAGCTGAAGCAGCAAAAAAAGCTTTGGAAAATGCTGGGATTTCAGCTGATGAAATAGATATGATAATTTTAGCAACAGCAACACCAGATTATTTGGTACAGAATACAGCTTGTATAATTCAAGAGTTAATAGGAGCAAAAAATGCAGGAGCAATAGATGTTAATGCTGCTTGTAGCGGGTTTGTATATGGTTTAGCTCTTGCTAAAGGGATGGTAGCTTCCGGAATTAATAAAAAGGTTCTCGTTATTGGTGCAGAGGTTTTTTCGAGGATAGTAGATATGGAGGATAGAAACACTTGTGTACTTTTTGGAGATGGAGCTGCTGCCGCAATTGTTACTGAAGTGGAGTGTGGAACTGGAATCATATCTGAATTTTTGGGAGCTGAAGCAGATAAAACAGGTTCTTTAAGAACGATTGCTGGAGGGTCAAAAGTACCATTGACGAGAGAAGCTTTAGATAAAAAAGAGAACTTTATTCAAATGAAAGGGCAAGATGTGTTTAAGTTTGCTGTAAAAGCTCTACCAAAGGCTACATTAGAGGCTTTAGATAAAGCGAGCATGAAAGCTTCAGACATAGATATGGTAATACCCCATCAAGCTAATGTAAGAATAATAGAAGCTGCGTCAAAAAGGTTGGAGATTCCTATAGAACGGTTTTACCTGAATTTAAATAAATATGGTAATACCTCATCAGCTTCAATAGGAATAGCACTATTTGAGGCATGGGAAAAAGGGCTAATAAAAAAGGGTGATGTAATAGCTTTGACTGGATTTGGTGCAGGACTGACGTATGCTTCAGTGATAATAAAATGGTCATATTAGATTGTTAATTATAAAAGGGAGTGAATTTATGAGTAAAATAGCATTTGTTTTTCCTGGACAGGGAACACAATATGTGGGGATGGGAAAAGAGCTTTATGAAAATAATGAGATAGCAAGAGAGTTGTTTAATGAGATATTTTCAAACTTAAATTTTGATTTAAAAAGTGTTATGTTTGAGGGGGGAGAAGAGGAGTTAAAAGATACTAAAAATACTCAACCTGCAATTGTGGCAATGAGCTTAGTTTTGGAAAGACTATTGAGAGATAAAGGGATAATCCCTGATTATGTAGCAGGGCATTCCGTTGGAGAATATGCTGCGATAGGAGCAGCTGGTTTTTTAAATATAGTGGATAGTGTAAAATTAACAGCTATTCGAGGAGAGGTTATGAGTTCTGTTTCTAAAAAAGTAAATGGAAAAATGGCGGCGATTTTGGGTCTCTCAGCCTCTGATATAGAGATTGCCATAAAAGATGTATCTGGAGTGGTTGAAGCGGTTAATTTTAATGAACCTAATCAGACAGTTATAGCAGGAGAAGAGAAAGCTATAAAAGAGGCGTGTATATTGTTAAAGGAGAGAGGAGCAAGAAGAGCTATGGAACTAGCTGTCTCTGGACCGTTTCATTCATCCTTAATGAAAGAGGCTGGAGATATTTTAAAAATTGAGCTTGAAAAATTTGAATTTTCTGACTCAAAAACTCCATTGATAGCAAATACGACAGCTACAGAGATAACTGATAGCGGCAGCTTAAAAGAGGAGTTGTTCCACCAAAGTTTTGGACCTGTAAAATGGGTGGATACAGTTCTAAAATTAAAGGAACTTGGAGTAACTAGAGTGTATGAAATAGGACCTGGAAAGGTTTTAAATGGTTTGATAAGAAAAATAGCAAAAGATATAGAAGTGATAAATATAGAAAAAACTTCTGATTTATTATAAAAAATGTTTGAAAAAATGAAGTAAATTTGCTAATATATGGTGTGTATAAAATATTTGATTTAGGAGGAAAATATGTTAGATAAAATTAAAGAGATAGTTGTAGAACAGTTAGGAGTTGACGCAGACCAAGTAACTTTGGATGCAAACTTTGTTGAGGACTTAGGAGCGGACTCTTTAGATACAGTTGAGTTAATAATGGCGTTTGAAGAGGAGTTTGATATTGAGATTCCTGATACAGAAGCTGAAAAAATAAAAACAGTTCAGGATGTTGTAAATTATATAGAAGCAAATAGCTAAAAAGTTGAAAGAGGGGTATGATTGATACCCCTTTAATTGTATTAGATTGAAAATGAGGTGAAAAATGAGACGAGTAGTTGTTACAGGTGTAGGAATGATTACATCTTTAGGGACAGGAACTGAAAAATCTTGGGAAAATATAAAAGCAGGAAAATGTGGAATAAAAGAGATTACAGCATTTAATACGGAAGATAGTGCAGTAAAAATTGCTGGAGAGGTTATTGATTTTGAGCCGACACAATTTGGAATCGAAAAAAAAGAGATAAAAAAACTTGCTAGAAATACTCAATTTGCAATAGCAGCAACAAAAATGGCTTTAGAAGATTCAAATTTGACAATAGATGATGAGAATGCGGAAAGGGTTGGTGTAGTAGTCTCATCAGGAATTGGTGGAATAGAGGTTTTTGAAGAGCAGCATCAAAATATGATGGAAAAAGGAGTAAAGAGGATTTCGCCTTTTACGATTCCAGCTATGATAAGTAATATGGCATCTGGAAATATTGGAATATATTTTGGAGCAAAAGGACCGAATAAAGCTGTGGTTACTGCTTGTGCAGCAGGAACTCATTCAATTGGGGAAGCTTTTGAAATGATAAAAATGGGAAGAGCTGATGTTATGATTACTGGTGGAACAGAAGCATGTATTACAAAGTTTGCGATAAATGCATTTGCAAACATGAAAGCTCTTTCCACAAGAAATGATGAACCTCAAACGGCATCGAGACCTTTTTCTGTGGATAGAGATGGATTTGTCATGGGAGAAGGAGCAGGAATTTTAATATTAGAGGATTTAGAGTCAGCTAAAAAAAGAGGAGCTAAGATATATGCTGAAGTTGTTGGATATGGTGAAACTTGTGATGCTTATCATATAACATCACCAGCAGAAGGTGGAGAGGGTGCAGCAAGAGCTTTTACTATGGCAATGAAAGAGGGAAATATAAAGCCAGAGGAAGTTGGATACATAAATGCTCATGGAACATCAACACCAGCCAATGATAAAAATGAAACGGCAGCGATAAAAACAGCTTTTGGAGATGTAGCTTATAATATTAATATATCTTCAACTAAAGGAGCAACAGGGCACGGTCTTGGTGCAGCGGGAGGAATAGAAGCAGTAATTTTAGCTTTATCAATTAATGAAGGAGTTGTACCACCGACAATAAACTTAAAAGATATCGACCCAGAATTGGACTTAAATTATACTCCAAATAACTTAATCAGAAGAGAGATAGAGGTTGGAATGTCAAGTTCATTGGGATTTGGTGGACATAATGCTGTAATAGCTATGAGAAAATACAGATAATTAAGGAGAGAGATGTGAAAAATTTTTTTAAAGAGATAGAGGATAAGATTGGCTATTCTTTTAAAAATATAGAGTTACTGAAGAACTCTTTTATTCACAGGTCTTACGGAAATGAACATGTAAAATATAAAAAGATGAATAATGAGAGATTAGAACTGCTAGGAGATGCGGTTCTAGACCTCATTGTTACAGAGTATTTATATATGAGTTATCCGAAAGCATCTGAGGGAGAGTTAGCTAAGTTAAAATCTATGGTTGTTAGTGAACCTATTTTAGCAAAAATATCTAAAGAATTGGATTTAGGGAAGTATTTGATGCTAAGTAAAGGGGAAGAATTGACAGGTGGTAGGGAGAGAAACTCCATATTAGGGGATTTATTTGAAGCTATTTTAGGTGCAATCTATCTGGATTCAGATTTTATCACTGTAAAAGAGATAGCGATGAGATTTTTAAAATATTCAATAGACCATATTAGTGAAAATGAAGATATATTGGATTTTAAGACGATTTTACAAGAGTATTGTCAAAAAGAGTTTAAAATTATTCCGGAGTATAAAGTAATAAGAGAAAAGGGACCAGACCATCTGAAAACTTTTGAAATAAAAGTTATTGTAAAAAATAATATATATGGCTATGGAAAAGGAAAAAATAAAAAGAGTGCGGAACAAGCAGCAGCGAGAGAGGTATGTAAAAATTTAGGAGTAAAATTGTATGAAGCATTATAATATTCCGATATTTATTAGTCATTTTGGTTGCCCTAATGATTGTGCATTTTGTAACCAGAAAAAGATAAATGGAAAAGAAACAGATATAACAGCGGAAGATATAAAAGAGACTGTAGAAAGATATTTAAAAACTCTTCCAAAGAAATCCAAAAAAGAAGTGGCTTTTTTTGGTGGAACTTTTACGGGAATTTCACAGAGATTACAGATAGAATATCTTGAAGTTGTTAAAGAATACTTGGATAGTGGAGAGATAGATGGTATCAGAGTTTCAACAAGACCAGACTATATTAGTGATGAGATATTAAAAATTTTAAAGAAATATGGTGTAACTACAATAGAATTAGGTGTTCAATCTCTAGATGAAAAAGTTTTGGAAAAGACGGATAGATTTTATCCTGTTCAAAAAGTTGAAGAAGCATCAAATTTAATAAAAAAATATGGGATTGAACTAGGAATACAACTAATGCTGGGTCTGCCAGATTCAACTTTTGAAAGTGATTATCAAACAGCTTTAAAAACTGTATCATTAAAACCTGATATAGCTAGAATATATCCAACTTTGGTCATTTCGCAAACTAAACTTGCCAAGATGTACAAAAATAAACAGTATATTCCATTATCTATTGAAGAAGGAATAAAAAGAGCGGTAAAGATATATTCACTTCTAGAGATAAATGGTATAAATATCATTAGAGTGGGATTGCAACCGACAGAGGAACTTAGTGATAGAGAAACAGTTTTAGCTGGACCATACCATCCAGCGTTTAGAGAGTTGGTTGTAGGAGAGATTTATTATAGGTTTTTGAAGCAGTTTAATCATGATATATTGGAAGTTGAAGCGAATCAGAAAGTTATTTCAACAATAATCGGTTTGAACAAGAGAAATAAGATTAGATTAAAAAATAGATTAAAGGTCAGAATTGACAATGCTCTAACAAAGGATAAAATAAGAATAAAGGAAAAAAAATATGAATGGAGAGAGATTTTGACCTTTATTTTAAGAGAGGAATAAAAATGAAATGTGCATTATATTCGGGGAGCTTTGACCCCATAACAAAGGGTCATAAAGATATTATAAGAAGAGCTAGTAAGATGTGTGATAGATTAATCGTAGCAGTTCTGAATAATAGTTCTAAGAACTATTTATTTTCACTGGAAGAGAGAGAAGAGATGCTCAAAAAATCTTTGAAAGAGTTCAAAAATATAGAGATTATCTCATTTGATGGTCTGTTGGTAGAACTTATGAAAAAGATAGAGTGTAGATATATTATTAGAGGACTGAGAGCTGTTGCTGATTATGAATATGAACTAGCTTTGGCTTATGGGAATTATGAGATTTCGGATGAACAAGTGGAAACAATATTTATTCCAGCTTCAAAAAAATATCTATATCTGAGTTCTTCAATGGTAAGAGAGATAGCGAAATATGAGGGGAAGTTAAGTAATTATTTAGAGGACTACATAGCGGATAGATTAAAAGCTAAAATAAAGGGGAGATAATGGCTAAAGTTAAAAATGTTTACATATGTAGTGAGTGTGGATATAAAACAAATAAGTGGATTGGAAAATGTGATAATTGCGGAGAATGGGGAACTTTAGAAGAGATAGAAGAGAGCGTTACTTCCGCTGGAAAAGGATTAAAAACATCCTCAAAATCATTGATTAATTTACAGGAAAAAGTTGTATCTTTTGAAAGTGTGATGATTGAAAAGGATTTTAGATATAAAACAACAATATCAGAGTTTGATAGAATCTTAGGAGGAGGTCTTGTAAAAGGAGAGGTTATACTGTTAACTGGAAATCCAGGAATTGGAAAATCAACACTACTTCTACAGGTCGCCCAAGAGTATACTGGTTATGGAGATATACTCTATATTTCAGGAGAGGAATCTCCGGCACAGGTTAAAGCTCGTGGAGAAAGATTAGGAATAAAATCTAAAAATTTGTATTTGATGTCTGAAACTGATATTCAAGGTATATATGAGTATATTTTATTGAAGAAACCAAAAGTTGTAATAGTGGATTCAATTCAAACGTTATATAACTCAGAGATTGATTCAATACCTGGAACACCTACTCAGATAAGGGAGTGTACACTTAAAATAATTGAATTAGCAAAGAAAAACGAGGTATCCTTTTTCATTGTTGGTCATATTACAAAGGATGGAAAAGTAGCAGGACCAAAATTATTAGAACATATGGTTGATGCGGTATTCCATTTTGAGGGTGAGGAAGGATTATTTTATAGAATTTTAAGAAGTCAGAAGAATAGATTTGGTTCAACTAACGAACTAGCTGTATTTAGTATGGAGGAAAATGGATTACAGGAAGTAAAAAATTCATCGGAGTTTTTCTTAAGTGAGCGTGATGAAAAGAATATAGGGAGTATGGTTGTACCAGTTTTGGAGGGAACAAAAGTTTTTTTATTAGAGATTCAAACTTTGTTGACAGAGTGCACAATAGGAATACCTAAAAGGATTGTACAGGGATTTGATAAAAATAGAATTCAAATTTTAACTGCAATTGCTGAAAAAAGAATGGGATTACATCTAGGAATGAAAGATTTATTTGTAAATATTCCTGGTGGAATTGGAATAAAGGACCCAGCGGGTGATTTAGGAGCTTTAATCTCTATTGTGTCAGTATTTAAAAATGTTGAAATAAGTCAAAAAATAGCAGCTATTGGGGAGCTGGGATTAAGAGGAGAGATACGAAAGGTGTTTTTTATAGACAAAAGATTGAGAGAACTTGAGAAATTAGGGTTTAAAGGTGTTTATGTTCCAGAAGCCAATAGAAAAGAGATAGAGAAAAATAAGTATAAATTAAAGATAATATATTTAAAAAATTTAGAAGAGTTTATTGAGAGGATGAGTAAAGATGAATAATGGTATGAATAAACTGGAGATGTTATCTCTTTTGGCACCTGGAACTAGGCTGAGAGAGGGTATAGACAATATACTTGATGGAGAAATGGGAGCATTAATAGTTATAGGATATGATGATGAGATAGAGAAGATTATGGATGGCGGTTTTGAAATAAACTGCGATTTTACACCGGAGAAGTTGTTTGAATTAGCTAAAATGGATGGGGCGATAATAGTTGATTCAGATATTTCGAAGATACATTATGCAAATGTTCATTTGCAACCAGCTATACATTTTACAACTAATGAAAGTGGGACAAGACATAGAACTGCACAAAGAACAGCAAAGCAGATGAATAGAGTTGTAATTGCCATTTCTGAAAGAAAAAAAGTCGCAACGATATATAATGGAGATATAACTCACAGATTAAGAGGAATTACTGATTTAATGGAAGAAGCAACACAAGGATTAAACACGCTTGAAAGATATAGACTTATTTTGGATAAAGCTCTTGGAAATTTAACAATATTAGAGCTGGATGATTTAGTAACTCTATATGAGGTTACAATTATTTTACAAAGATTTGAAAAAGTAACAAGAATATATAAAGAGATAGAGAATTATATTATTGAATTAGGAGTTGATGGAAGACTTGTTCGACTTCATTTAAATGATTTAATTCAAGATGTGGAAGAAGAGAAAGCAAATTTTTTGCGTGATTATTGGAATGAAAACAATGAGGAGTTTGAATTAGAAGAAGTTCTAAGTAGATTATCAAAACTTTCTGATGAGGACTTAAAAGAGTTTGAAAAACTTTCAGCTATATTGGATTATGGAAAAACATATTCAATTTTAGGAAATAAAGTCAGTCCAAAAGGATATAGAGTTTTGCATAAAATTAGTAAACTTACAAGAAAAGATATTGAAAAAATTATTGATATGTGCGAAAATCTTTCAACAATACAGGAAGCTACAGAAGACGACCTTTTAGAAATAAAAGGTATGAGTAAACTTAAAGTTAAAGCTATAAAAAATGGGTTGAATAGATTAAAGTTAACGATGGAATTGGAGAAATAAAAAATAATCATAGGGTATTTCTATTGTTTTTTAAATAAGAAAGTGATATACTTAAAAATATGTGTACTATTAGAATTAAATGTATTAAATTATGAAGAGAGAATAAGTTAAGAGGGAGTTATGTTTATGAAAAAACGTATTTTCTTTGATAAATATGGTATGATGCGTTTTATTTCTCATTTAGACCTACTTAGATTTTTAGATAGAATATTAAAAAAGGCTCACATTCCTATGAAATATACTCAAGGTTTTCATCCAAGACCTAAGATATCCTTAGGAAATCCTGTTTCTCTTGGAACTGAAGCTTTTAACGAGGTTGTAGATATAGAGATTGAAGAAGATTTGTCAAATCAAGAAGTTTTAGAAAGATTAAATTCAATTAATATCAGAGGTTTTAGAGTCAATGAAGTAATAGAGGTCAAAGATAAGAAAAGTATTGTAGAAACTTATACAAATGCGATATTTGAACTTTCATCAACTTCGGAGATTTTAGATAGATTAGAGAGTCTCTTTAAGCAGGAGAAAATAATTGAGAAGAAAGAGAAAAATGGAAAAATTATAGAACGTGATTTAGGAATTAGAGTTAAAAATTTTCATAGAGAAAGTTCTTTGATTCGGTTAGAGTTGGTTAATACTTCGCCTAATTCATTTTTAATAATAGCTGGTATAGATGTTAAAGATGTAAAAATAGTGAAGAAAGGATATAATTTTAATGAGATGGAGGGTAATTTATGTTAGACTTAAGGTTTATTCGTGAAAATGTTGATTTAGTAAAAGAGATGTTAAAGAATAGAGGAAGCGATATCAACATTCAGGAGCTTTTAGATTTAGATGTGAGAAGAAGAGAGCTGCTATCAGAAGTGGAAAGTCTAAAAAATAAAAGAAATATAGAGTCAGCTGAGGTTGCAAAAAGAAAGAAGAACGGTGAAGACGCGAGTGATTTAATAGCAGAAATGGGAGTTGTTTCATCAAAAATAAAAGAGTTAGATGGAATATTAGCTGATTTGGATGAAAAAATAAAATATATTCAAATGACAACTCCGAATATGTACCATTCATCAACTCCTATAGGAAAGGATGAAGAGGAAAATGTTGAGATAAGAAAATGGGGAACACCTAGAGAGTTTTCTTTTAAACCTAAAGAGCATTGGGAGATTGGAGAAACTTTAGGAATTTTGGATTTTGAAAGAGGAGCTAAGTTGGGAGGTTCAAGATTTACAATCTACAAAGGAGCTGCGGCAAAACTAGAGAGAGCATTAATAAGTTTTATGTTAGATACTCATACAACAGAACATGGGTACACAGAATATATAACACCTTTTATGGTCAGAAGAGAGGTATGCGAAGGAACTGGACAGCTTCCAAAGTTTGAGGATGATATGTATAAAACAACAGATGATATGTTTTTGATATCAACTTCTGAAATAACGATGACAAATATTCATAGGCAAGAGATTTTAAGTGAGAAAGAGTTGCCAAAATATTGTACAGCTTATTCGCCGTGTTTTAGACGAGAAGCAGGGTCATATGGAAAGGATTTGAAAGGTCTGATTAGACAACATCAATTTAATAAAGTTGAGATGGTAAAAATTACAACACCAGAAACATCATATGATGAGTTAGAAAAAATGGTTATGAATGCTGAGGCTATCTTACAAAAATTGGAATTACCTTATAGAGTGATTCAACTGTGTTCGGGAGATATGGGATTTTCAGCAGCAAAAACATATGATTTAGAGGTTTGGTTACCTGGTCAAAATAAATATAGAGAGATTTCATCATGTTCAAACTGTGAGGATTTTCAGGCTCGAAGAATGGGATTAAAATATAGACCGGATGGAGTATCAAAAAGTGAGTTTTGTCATACGTTAAATGGTTCAGGTTTAGCTGTAGGAAGAACACTTCTGGCTATAATGGAAAATTATCAACAAGAGGATGGGTCATTTTTAATACCAAAAGTTTTAATCCCTTATATGGGTGGAATGAGTGTTGTTAAGAAATAGCATTGTTCTAATTTTAGTTATTTTAAATATATTATTAAAAGATTTAAAGTATCTGAGCATTATTTTTGTATTTGAGTTGCTTTGTATAACTATATTAACAACTGATATAAAAGGAAAGATAAAAAGTTTAAAGAGATTATCGTATATATTTATATTAATGCTTGTAACTCAGATTTTTTACAATCAAGAGGGAAAAGTTCTATTAAAAATATATAATATTTACATTACTGAAAATGGAGTTTATAGCTTTGGAGTGATATTTTTTAGAGTTATAAATCTTTACCTTTTATCTTGGTTACTAAGCAAAAATAGTAAAATTATCAATAGATTTCAGGATTATAGAGAGATAATTGAGATTGTAGTAAATTTACTTCCACAAGTTTTTACAATTTTTAGGAGAAAAACTAAAATAAAGTGGTTTTTTAGGGAGATTTTAAAAAAAATAGATAAAAAAATTTATTAATTTTATGATATAGGAGGATAAAATGGGATATAACTATAAGGAGCTAGGATTATCTAATACAAAGGAGATGTTTGAAAAAGCGAACAGAGAACACTATGCAGTTCCAGCATTCAACTTTAATAATATGGAACAAATGTTAGCAATTGTTGAGGCTTGTGCTGAAATGGGGTCACCAGTTATTTTACAATGTTCTATGGGAGCATTGAAATATATGACGAAAGAGGTTGTACCACTTTTAGCTAAAGCTGCCGTTGATAGAGCTAGAGCTATGGGGTCAGATATTCCAGTTGCTTTACATTTAGACCACGGTCCTAATTTAGATGCTGTAAAAATTTGTATTGAAAATGGATTCTCATCCGTAATGATAGATGGGTCGCATTATAGTTTTGATGAAAATATCAAAATGACAAAAGAGGTTGTTGATTATGCTAAACAATATGATGTAACAGTTGAAGGAGAGTTAGGAGTTCTAGCAGGTGTAGAGGATGATGTAGTAGCAGAACACAGTATTTATACTAATCCAAATGAGGTAGAGGAGTTTATAAAACGAACTGGAGTAGATTCATTAGCTATAGCAATAGGAACATCACATGGAGCACATAAATTTAAACCTGGAACTGACCCAAAATTAGAATTAAATATTTTGGCTGAAATTGAAAGAAGAATACCTGGATTTCCAATAGTTTTACATGGTTCTTCTGCAGTTCCTCAAAAATATGTTGAAGAGATTAAAAAGTTCGGAGGACAGTTAAAAGATGCAATTGGTATTCCTGATACAGAGTTGATGGGAGCAGCAAAATCAGGAGTTGCCAAAATAAATGTTGACACAGATGGAAGATTAGCGTTTACTGCTGCTGTTAGAAGAGTTTTTGCTGAAACTCCAGCAGAATTTGACCCTAGAAAATATTTAGGTGTTGCAAAGGAAGAGATGAAAGAGTATTATAAAGAGAAAATTAAGAATGTATTCGGTTCTCAAAATGCATATAAAATTGGAAAATAATAGTTAAATAATAAGGTAGATTCAGAGATAAACAATCATTGAACCAAATTTAGTTTAATGATTGTTTTATTTTTTATATCATTTATAGTTTTTGTTTATTAATAGTAGTCTTATAAATTAATCCATTGTAAAATAAAAAAGATGTTATAAATTAAAGAACAACATTTATAACATCCTTAAAGTTTTGAAGTTAAAACTATACTTCAAAAACTAATATTAATTGACTTTAACTAATACTTCTAAATCAGTAGTTGCTCTACCACCAGCGAAAAGCGTTTCAACTTTTGCTGCATTAGTAGAACTCATTGGAGACCTCGAAACAGAAGAGTTATTTACTGTTAAAAATTCTAATACACTATTTTCTGTCGAACTAATAGATAAATTTTTAGTTGGACGATAGGAAGTAGAGCTGACTTGAATATCTCCATAAGCGTTTACAGAAAATCCTTCTGATTCTACAATATTTTCTAGTTCAGTTTTACTTATAAGAACAGATGCAGGAAAGTCAGGAATAGCTTCCGATAAAATATTTTCTCCTTTTTTGATCCAATCTGATGTTAATTTACTATATCCTCTTCCGGCGAAATCAATTTTAAAAGAAACAACATCCTCATTAATCAAATCTTTCACACCATCTTTTGTATCATTAACTCTTTTAACGTAGATTTTCTTTACAACATCAGTAAATCCTCCTTGAGAAGCTGCAGTAGTTAAAACAAACTCAGGAAGAGTTAAAATATCTCCAGTATCAGCATAAGTTCCATCTTCAGAAGCATAAACAACATATCTAACAACAGGGATTTGAGAAGTTAAAGTTCCTCTAACAACAATTTTACCTTGATTTCCAGTTTCCCAAACATTTGTACTGTCAGCAGCAGTGTTTAAATCAATAGCAGAAAAAGCTAGTGTTGACATAGCTGCTAATCCAAATAAAATCTTTTTCATAATATAAATCCTCCTAAATTTTTAAATAATTTATTCTATAAAAAGTAAAAACTTTTGATAGCTTTTTAAACTGTTGTTTTTTTACTAAAATCTAATTTACACA
>CASFCG010000006.1 GCA_949293295.1 uncultured Cetobacterium sp. | reverse complement strand
AAAGAAAAGAATGATTGGTGACGAAAGCTATGGAGGTACACCCAGAAACATATCGAACCTGGAAGTTAAGCCCATAAACGCCGAAAGTACTTGAGGGGCAGCCCTCTGGGAGGATAGGAAGTTGCCAATCTTTTTTTATTTCTTGTATTTTCAAAGAATAGATTGCCTTACAAAGAGAAAGAGTAATTATTTTAACTGATGATTATTTTTTCTCTCTTTTTAATTTTTATTTAAAATTAATATAAAAATAGTTTTAACCTTGAAAAATATTTTTTTATTTACATATTGTAATACATCAAAAAAGGAAAAATATGAGTATTCTGAGAGAATTAAGATTATATTTTAAATTATTTAGATAGAGATAAAAAGAGGAGTTAGAAAAAGTTAGTTATAGATTCTGTAACAGATTAGAAAAAGAAGTATATTCTAGATTTAGAGATGAAAAAAACTACAGAAGTAGATGGACTAGAAATGTTTTAGTTGGAATCTGAGAGATAAGAAGAGGTTATGGATTTATTTATGTGGATAAGAATGATGATGGAACAGAAACGGAAGACGGATACAAGAAGAGGCCGAATGGTATAAAGTTGAAAATATGGAGAATAATCTATAATAGAGGATAAAATATTTTAGAATAAAAATTTTCTCAAGTTGACTTTATGATAAAAATATTGTATTCTAGGGAGAATACAGTATATTAGGAGGATAAAAATGAGAAAGATAGTGACAAAAACAAACCTACTTTTAGGTGTACAGCATGTTTTAGCAATGTTTGGTGCAACTGTTTTAGTTCCATTTTTAACTGGAATGGATGCATCGATAGCTCTTATCTCGGCTGGAGTCGGAACTTTGTTATTTCATCTTTGTACAAAGGGGATTGTACCAGTTTTTTTAGGTTCTTCTTTTGCATTTATAGGTGCATTAGCACTTGTTTTGAAAGAGAATGGAATTGGAGCAGTAAAAGGTGGAGTTATTTCAGCTGGTTTAGTCTATATACTGATGTCTTATATGATAAAGTGGTTTGGTGTAGATAAGATTAAGTCGTTTTTTCCACCTGTTGTTGTAGGCCCAATTATAATGGTGATTGGTTTAAGACTAAGCCCAACAGCTCTAGCAATGGCAGGATATTCAAATGGTAATTTCGATATGAAAAGTTTAGCAATTGCACTTGTTGTGATTATTTCAATGATATTTATTTCGGTTTTAGAAAAATCATTTTTTAGATTGGTTCCAATATTAATATCTGTTATACTAGGATATATAGTTTCAATCATATTTGGAATGGTTGATTTTACTCCTATAATTAGTGCAAAATGGTTTGGCTTTTCAGAAAATGCGTGGAGTAGTTTAACGACTTTCCCAGAGTTTTCGTTGACGTCTATTTTGGGAATAGCCCCTATTGCTTTGGTTGTATTTATTGAACATATAGGAGATATTACTACTAATGGTGCTGTTGTAGGAAAAGATTTTTTTAAAAATCCTGGAATTTCAAGAACAGTTTTAGGGGATGGAGTAGCTACTATGGCAGCAGGTTTATTAGGAGGTCCAGCAAATACAACTTATGGTGAGAATACAGGAGTTTTAGCAGTTACAAAAGTATATGACCCGTTGATTTTAAGGATAGCAGCTGTGTATGCAATAGTTTTAGGATTTATTGGAAAATTTGGAGCAATATTGCAAACAATACCTCAGCCAGTTATGGGAGGAGTTTCAATAATATTATTTGGAATGATAGCGGCTGTAGGCGTTAGGACAGTAGTGGATGCAGAGTTAAATTTTACGCACTCAAGAAATTTAATAGTAGCTTCATTAATATTTGTATTAGGGATTGCTATAGATAAGATAGTAGTCTGGAAAACTGTATCATTATCTGGATTAGCAATAGCGGCCATTATAGGAATATT
Organism: uncultured Cetobacterium sp.; assembly: GCA_949293295.1. GTDB lineage: Bacteria > Fusobacteriota > Fusobacteriia > Fusobacteriales > Fusobacteriaceae > Cetobacterium_A. The sequence continues at coordinate 17,058 of CASFCG010000006.1, read as the reverse complement.
ATTAAATAAAATTTTACCTCAAGATAGATAGAAAAGGTTGTGAGTTGTGGGCTCACACCTTTTTTTATTCATACGACAAAAAAATAGTATAGTTCTATATCACTGTGATTGATAAAATAATAATAAATTTATTGAAATTAAGTAGAAAATAGTATAAAATATTGGGGCTAAGGGGAATATGAAAATGCTAATTTTAGGAGGGGTTTTATGAGATTTTTTTCCTTAAAAAAGAAAAAATATGCGACTTTAACTGTAAAAAATAGTAAAAAAATAGATGAGAAAGAACAACAAGTATCAAAAGAGGTTAAAATTTCAGGAATTTGGGAGAAGTGCCCTAAATGTAACGAGATTATATATAAGAAAGATATTGAAAATAATTTAAAGAGATGCCCATATTGTGATTATTATTTTTCAATGAAAGCTTATGAAAGAATTAATCTGTTAATAGATAAAGATACATTTCAGGAGATGGATAAAAATTTGGTCTCTGAAAATCCTTTAGATTTTCCGGAATATAAGGATAAATATACAAATGCCGTAAAAAAAACTGGATTGAATGAAGGAGTTATTTCTGGAATAGGAAAGATATTTGGGATGGATGTTAGTATTGCTGTGATGGATTTTGAGTTTTTAGGTGGAAGTATGGGTTCCGTTGTTGGTGAGAAAATAACAAGAACTATTGAAAGAGGGATAGATTTAAAAATACCTGTTGTGATTGTCTCAAGCTCTGGAGGTGCTAGAATGCATGAGGGGATATTATCTCTTATGCAGATGGCAAAAACTTCTGCAGCATTGGATAGATTGAGAGCAGTGGGACAACCTTTTATCTCAATTCCAGTTAATCCAACAACGGGAGGAGTAACAGCCTCTTTTGCTATGCTTGGAGATATAATAATGACGGAGCCAGATGCATTAATAGGATTTGCTGGACAAAGAGTTATTGAACAAACGATAAAACAAAAACTTCCAAAAGGGTTTCAAAGGAGTGAATTTTTACAAGAGCATGGAATGATTGATGTAATTGTAAAAAGGGAGGATATGAAAAATACGATTTATAATCTTCTTGATAATATCATAGGGGATTAGTTGGGAGAATATTATGAGATATAAAGAAGAGATTTTAGAGTTAGATAATAGGATAAAAGAGTTAACGAATTTTTCTCAAAATAAAAAAATTGACCTAACTAAAGAGATTAAAAAACTTGTAAATGAGAGAGATGAGTTGTTAAAAAAAGCTTATGAAAATTTGAGTGATTGGGAGAGGGTTTTCATTGCGAGAGATTCTCAGCGTCCATATACGCTCGATTATATAGAGAGAATATCAACGGGGTTTATTGAACTACATGGAGACAGATTAGGTAAAGATGATCCAGCAATTGTTGGAGGACTGTGTAGGATTGATGGAAAAAAAGTCATGATTATTGGGCAACAAAAGGGAAGAGGAATAGAGGGAAATATACACAGAAATTTTGGAATGGCAAATCCAGAGGGATATAGAAAGGCGTTGAGACTTTTTAAAATGGCAGAGAGATTTTCAATACCAGTTGTTAATCTAATTGATACAGCAGGAGCTTATCCAGGATTGGATGCAGAAAAAAATGGGCAAGGAGAGGCTATTGCTAGGAATTTGATGGAGATGGCGGGATTAAGGACTCCGATTATATCCATTGTTATTGGAGAAGGAGGTTCTGGTGGAGCTTTAGCTCTAGGAGTAGCTGATAAAATATATATGCTAGAAAATTCTGTTTATTCAGTTATATCGCCGGAAGGATGTGCTGCAATTTTATATAAGGATTCATCAAGAGTAGAGGAAGCAGCAAATAATTTGAAAATAACAGCTGAAAAATTAAAAGAATTAGAGATAATTGATGGTATAATAAAAGAACCACTAGGCGGAGCAGATAAAGATTATGATTTTATTGCATCTGAGGTAAAAAAAGTGATAGTATCTGCAATTATGGAGTTGAAAAAGTTTTCATTGGAGGAGTTACTAGAAAATAGATATAATAAGTTCAGAAAAATGGGAAAATTTATTGAGATTTAGTAAACAAATTTTTATATAAAATCGGGAGGTATGTTCAATGAAAAGAATCGCGGTATTGACTAGCGGAGGAGATGCACCTGGAATGAATGCAGCAGTTAGAGCTGTAACAAAAGTAGCTCTATCAAAAGGAATGGAAGTGTTTGGAATTAAAAGAGGATACATGGGAATGGTTCATGATGAAATATTTCAAATGGATGGAAGCCATGTGTCAGGAATAATAGATAGAGGTGGAACTGTATTACTGACAGCCAGATGTTCAGAGTTTAAAGACCCTAAATTTAGAGCGATAGCTGCTGAAAATTTGAAAAAAAGAGGGATTGAAGGAATTGTTGTTATAGGTGGAGATGGTTCATATAGAGGAGCCGACCTTTTAGCAAAGGAACATGGATTCAAAGTAGTTGGACTTCCTGGAACAATAGATAATGATATAATTGGGACAGATTATACAATAGGATTTGATACTTGTTTGAATACAATATTGGATGCGATGTCGAAATTAAGAGATACAGCTACTTCTCATGAGAGAACTATACTTATTGAAGTTATGGGAAGACATGCCGGAGATTTAGCTTTACATGCGAGTTTAGCTGGTGGAGGGGATGGATTAGTGATTCCTGAAGTTAAGGAACCTATTGAAATGTTAGCGTATCAGATCAAAGAGAGAAGAAGACAAGGAAAATTACATGATATAATATTAATTGCTGAGGGTGCTGGAAGTGTTTTTGATTTCGAAAAACAACTAAAAGAGAAGATTACAACTGATGTAAGAAGTATTGTTTTAGGACATATTCAAAGAGGAGGGATTCCATCTGGATTTGATAGAGTTTTAGCTACAAGAATGGGAGCGAAAGCGGTTGAGTTGTTAGAGAATGGTGAAGGTGGTGTAATGGTTGGAATAGAGAGTAATGCGTTAGTTACACATCCAATCTCGTTTGCTTGGGAAGGAACAAGAAAATATGATATAAAGAAAGATTTTGAGTTAGCGATGAAACTATCAAAATAGGAGGTAAAAATATGGTTACAGTATTAGATGTGGTAAGAAAAGAGAGGAGAAAAAACAAGATAAAAAGAGAGATTGAAGATAATGATAGAAAAATTCGAGATAATAGAAAAAGAGTAGATTTATTAACAAACCTAAAACAATATTTAAAGCCAGATATGAGATATGATGAGATTATAGATATAATAGAAAATATGAAGAGTGATTATGAGGATAGAGTGGATGATTATATTATAAAAAATGCGGAATTAGGAAAAGAGAGACGAGAGTTATCTAAATCTATTAAGGAGATTACAAAAAGTTTAGCAAGTAGTAAGCCAGTTGTAATGGAGAAAAAGTAGAAAAAGGAGTTAAGAATGGCAACTAAATCTTTAGAAATACTGATAGATGAGTTCAATAGATTACCTGGAATAGGAAGAAAAAGTGCCACAAGACTTGCTTTTTACGTCTTGGAGATGAGTGAAGCGGAGATTGAACGTTTTTCAAAAGCTCTAAAAGATGCAAAAGAGAATGTAAAAAAATGTAGAATATGTGGAAATTTTAGTGAGGAAGATGTTTGTGAGATATGTTCTGATTTGTTTAGAGAAAAGGATATTATCTGTGTTGTAGAGGATGGAAGAGATATAATACCACTTGAAAAGACGAAACGTTTTAAAGGGAGTTATCATGTTTTAGGTGGGAAGATAGACCCGCTTAATGGAATAACTCCAGATAAGTTAAATTTGAAATCTCTTCTAGAAAGAGTGGCAAATGGTGATATAAAAGAGATTATAATAGCTTTAAATCCAGATTTAGAAGGAGAGACTACTTCAATCTATCTGACAAAGCTACTGAAGCCTTTTGAAATTAAAATAACAAAGATTGCAAGTGGAATACCTATGGGAGGAAATCTTGAATTCGCTGATGTTGCAACTATTACAAAAGCTTTAGAAGGACGACAAGAACTCTAAGAGAAAAGTGATTTTTAAAATCACTTTTTTTATTTAAAATAGATAGAAGTAACTTATATAACAGTAATTTGAACTAAAAATTATTAATTTAGTTAGATAAAAAATGACTATCAAATTTAAAATATTGATAGTCATTTATTGATAGTTAAGTTGTTTTAATCATCCTGATAATTTTTCAACGAAAGTATAAATCTCTCTTTGAACCACTTTCTCAATTCGAGTGGTTCTAATATTTCAACTTCATTTAAAAAATAGCTAAAATATCTTTTGGCTTTCTCCTCAGAAGCTTCCAGAATATAGATATTTTTATCCTTTTTTATAATTCTAGGACGATTAATCTCTAAACTTTTAAATATTTTCTCTCCTTCGCTACTAAGTTTTATTTTTATCTCTTTTCCAAATGAAAGAAAAGGGTCATAGTTCTCTTTTATTTCATTTATATAGTTTTGATTTCTAGTTTCAAAGTTACAATTTTTTAAGAAAATATTTTTTATATATTTTATTTTGTAATTTTTCCATTTTTTTTCCAAAATATTATATGAAAATAGATAGTTTCCAAGTTCTAAATTAGAACTTCCTATAAAATATGGTTCAACTTCTACTGTATTATCGTCAAAGAAAATTATTTTTATAATTTTCTTTTTATTTATAGCGATTTCTATCTTTTTTATAATCTCATCATATAAAAAATATTCTCTCTCTTTTTTTACTTTTAATGAGTAATCGATAAATAGTTCTCTAAAAAACTTAGCTTCATTTTGAATCCCATTTTCTTCGAGGAAATTATAGTAGTTTTCCTTATTTCTTTTATTAAGAGTAAATTGTAAAATTTTTGTATCTGATTTTAATTTTTGATTTTCTCTAGAAATTGTTTTTTTATAAAAGTTTTCATAGATATAATTTAAGAGCTTTCCCATTTTAATGAAGTACTCTTTGCTATCATTTTCTAAGAGATTAGCTACTTTTTTTGGTAGAGTGACCCTGATTTTTTTTTCCATATAAAATCCACCATATAATAAAAATTAATTTTCTAAAACGCCTCTAATACCATTTCTGTATTTTTCATCAGTTTCAACTGAGATTTTTCCTCGCCTTACAGTAAAAGTTTTACTACTTGGAGAATTACTTAACAGTCCATTAAGAGGATTTAAGTGTTGTTCTACTAAATCACCATTTTTTAAGTATGTTTCCAAGAAATTGAATGTAGTAGGTGTGTAATATCCTCTTTTTATAATAGCTTCATAAAAGTTTCTCCAAAGAGGTGCAGCGTAACTACCACCAGTAGCTTTTTCTAAAGATTCATTATTATCATAACCTAGATATATAGTTGTAACATAGTCAGGTGTAATTCCTGAATACCATACAGTTCTTGAGTTATTTGTAGTCCCAGTTTTTCCACCTTGTTCAATTCCTTTTCCATTAACTATAACTTTTGCTCTTCTACTTGTTCCTTCTTTAACAGAATTTTTCATAATGGCAGTCATCAAAGCTATATCTCTTGTGTTAAACTTATGCTCTAATTCAGGAGTTGATTCATACAAAAGATTTCCAAATTTGTCAGTTATTTTCTTTATAAAATAAGGTTTAATTGTATAACCACCATTTGCAAATATAGCATAAGATTCCGCTAGACTAAGAGCAGTTCCCTCTGTAGTTCCAAGAGCAGCTGTTAGATTATCAACAGATTTTAATCCTGAATTAAGCTTTTTTAAATTTTTGTTTAAAGCTGAAAGTGTTGCGTTTTTTAAAAGTTTTATTGAAACATGGTTTTGAGATTTTTCAAATCCCTGTAATACAGTAATACCATTATAATATATATTTCCAAAATTTTTAGGAGTCCATTTTCCGTATGCTTCTTTGGTATCTTCAATAATGGAGCTAGGCTCAATACCAGTTTCTAGAGCTGTATAATAGACAAATGTTTTATAAGCAGAACCATATTGACGTTTAGCTTGGAATGCTCTATTAAAATTGTGAGATTTGAAGTTTTTCCCACCTATGACACTTATAATCTCACCATTTTTAACATCCATCGTAACCATTGCACCTTGTAGGTTTTCATTTTTTTGCAGAGCATCATAACTTTCAAAAACCTCTTTTGCAACCCGTTGAATATTTAAATCCAGAGTTGTTTCAACCTTTAGCCCATTGTTATAGATATCGGCTTCTGAGAAGTGTTCAAACAAAAAATTTTCAACTAAATCGGTAAAATCAGGTGCGTTGAACTCTATATTTCTGTTGGATTCTTCGTAAACAATAGTAGTATCTTTATCCATAAAATCTTGTGGAACTGCATCTTGTTCATTTATGAAGATATGGTTAAACGCTTCCTTGTATTCTTCCTCTGTTATGAAGTTATATTTTAACATCTGTTTTAAAATCAATTGTTGTCTTTTTACTGCATTTCTGAGATTTGTCCTAGGATTATATAGTGATGGTCTGTTAGGAATCCCAGCAAGTAAAGCGGCTTCCGCAAGATTTATATCTGAAATATCTTTTCTGAAGAAAGCTAAAGACGTGTTTTTTACACCGTATGAACCTGCTCCAAAATATATCTCATTTAAATATTTTTCCATTAACTCATCTTTGGTATATCTTCTTTCTAATCCTAATGTTATTAAAACCTCTTTTATTTTTCTTGCAAATGTTTTCTCTTGAGATAAAAAAGCATTTCTTGCAAGCTGTTGTGTTATTGTACTTCCTCCTTGTGCAGCTCTCCCAGATTTTAAGTTAACAAATATAGAACCTAAAATACGAATTGGGTCTATTCCGTAATGTTCTCTAAATTTTCTATCTTCGATAGCAATAAAAGCATTTTGAAGATGAAGAGGTATAGTTTGAATTTTCGCAACTTTTCTATCCTCCTTTGAAATCATATCGATAATTTGATTATTTCTATCATATATCACTGTTGGAACAGAAGGTGTATAGTTTTCAACTAATTCAGAAATATTAGGAAGTTCAAAGTAATATTTTAATACAATTCCACTACAGACTAGTGTAATAGTTGAAAAAATTGCAATAATAAATATAACTAGATATTTAAAGAAAACTTTTTTTTTCATCATTTATTTCTCATTCTCCCCTCATTATTCAAAATTTTTTCTCTGAGTTGCCCACAGGCTCCATCAATATCTGCTCCTTTTTCCTCTCTAATAGTTACATTAACCTTTCTAATCTCTTTCAAATATTGATAAATCTTATCTATTTTTCTTTGTGAAGGTCGTTCAAAATCATTTTCCATAACCGGATTATAAGGAATCAAATTTAAAATATGGTCAAAATTATGAACGAAATCTGCTAAATAAGCTAAATCATTATCAGAGATATTAAAATTGTTGATTAAAATATATTCAAAACTAATTCTTCTTTTAGTTTGCCTTTGATACTCTTGCAAAACAGGAAATAGGTCTTGCAAAGGATATTTTGTATTTATCGGGATTATTTGGCTCCTTTTTTCATCTGATGTACTATGTAGAGATAAAGCCAACTCTATGGGTAATTTTTTTTCTAAAATCCTCTCAATTCCCGGAATAATACCAGATGTTGAAATTGTAATTCTTCTTTTAGAGAGATTGACACCATTTTCACTGGAGAAGATTTCAATCGCTTTTAAAACATTTTCAAGGTTTAAAAGTGGTTCTCCCATTCCCATAAAAACAATGTTATTAATCTGTTTTCCTTGCTTTTGTAATCTTCTTTCGATTGTATAAAACTGATTTAAAATCTCACTTAAATTTAAATTTCTCTGAAATCCACTAATCCCAGTAGCACAGAATCTGCATTTAACGGCACATCCAACCTGTGAAGAGACACAAAGAGTATTTCTGTCTTTATGTTTTAATAGAACTGTTTCAATTGTATGTCCATCTTCAAGTTTGAATAAGAATTTTTCAGTTGAATCTATCTTGGAAACTTGGTGTTTCATTAGATTCAAAAATGGAATATATGTTTTTTCCATTAAAATTGCTCTATCTTTTAGAGATATATTTGTCATATCATTTATATTTCTAACTATTTTTTTATGTAACCAGATAAATATCTGTTTTCCATAAAATTTTTTTAGTCCAAAACTTTCAATTAAAGTAGTAAGTTCTGTTTCAGTCAAATTAAGTAGATTGATTTTATTTTCCATCCCATCCTCCATCTCTTTAAATACATATACTATTGAATTATATCAAATAATTATTTTATTTACAATCTTAAAACAAATAATATACTCACTATTTTCTCGGCTAATAAAAAAGTTATGCGACTTAATCACATAACTCAAAAAATTACTATATTTTTTTTACAAATTCTGATTTCAGCTTCATAGCACCGATACCATCTATCTTGCAATCTATATTGTGGTCTCCGTCAACTAAACGTATGTTTTTTACTTTTGTTCCAATTTTTACAACAGATGAACTTCCTTTAATTTTTAAATCTTTGATGACTGTTACGCTATCCCCGTTTTGTAGGAGTGTACCATTTACATCTTTAACTACAAGTTCGTCATCTTGCTCTACCTCTTCTGTGGATATACTCCATTCATAAGCACATTCCGGGCAAATAAAGATATCATTATCCTCATATGTGTACTCTGAATTACATTTAGGGCAGTTTGGTATATTTTGCATAGTTGCCTCCTTTTATAAATTTTTAGCTTTCAGATATTCTGATTTCTTTTTTAACATATCTACTTTTTTGTAACGCTCCAATAATTTAATATTCTCAATATATATATTTTGAATTGCTGGAATTTCTCCCAAAGGTATAAGCTTGACACCAACATCAAAGCCTGCTTCTTTTAATTGCTTCTTCCAATCTCCAGCGATGTCATTTTTTGCATGGTCTCCAGCCACGAACATCAACGGCATTAAAATTATCTCTTTTTTACCATCTTTTTTCAATTGTTTCATAACATTTTCAAAAGCTGGATATCCTTCAACAGTTCCAACATAAACGGATTTGTCCATATCTTTAGCCACGTAATCTAGCATTGCATAAGCAGAGGTTGAACTATCATAAGTTCCATGTCCTACCATTACAATTGCTTGAGATTCTCTCAACGGACCAACTAAATCAGTTACAGATTTTATTACTTTTTCATAATTTTCTGGAGTTGATAGAAGTGGTATTCCGACTCTTAAGTTTTTAAAGCTGTTTGAAAACTTTTCAATCTCTTTTAACAAAGTTTTCATCTCAATTCCATCAATAATTGTAGTTGGCTGAACAATTATATTTTTATAACCTTGTTTTTTTAATTCTTTTAGCATCTGTGTAATTGTTAATTTTTTTATTTTTTCATTTTTATTAAGTCTATTTATTATAATTCTTGAAGTATAAACTTCATAGATATCAGCCTTATTTTTAAATGCTTTCTTCACTTTAGAATTAATTACATCAATAGTTTTTTCTCTTGTATCAGCATGTGTTGTTCCAAAATGTGCCATTACAATTGCACTTTTTCCTCCAGAGTAAAAATCAGACTTTTCGTATCCCTCTATATCACTTGAAAAAACAGTATTTGTAAGTAACGTGAGAAATACTAGTAAAAATTTTTTCATGAAAACCTCCAATTTATTCTATAAGTTTAATTATCCACATGATTATATTATATTTTTGATATAATGTAAATAATAAAAATTATTCTATTTACTAAGCTTTTGATTGATTTTTTTGATTGGAGGAAAGGTTTTAATTGAGCCTGAAAGATATTAAGTTACTGTGAAGATTGGTTGAGAGAATTTTCCTATGAATTGTATCATTGTTTTTTTATAAAAAAATGGTATAATTTATGGGGAAAAAATAATTTGAAGAGGCGAGATATGAATAAAGAAAGAGTATTAACAGATTTTGCACAAGTAATCAATTCAGATAGATATCAGTATACAGAGAGCGATGTTTTTTTACAAGAGAATATGAGTGAGAAAGAAGCGATATTTGATATGTATTTCAGAACGACTGAAGATGGTGGATTTGCAGTGGTATCAGGTATACAGGATATTATTGAGTTGATAGAAATATTGAATACAACCTGTGAGGAGGAGAAACGAAGATATTTTTCTCAGATAATAGAAGAGAAAGAACTTTTAAACTACTTGATAAAATTAAAATTTACTGGGGATATATATGCTATGAGAGATGGAGAGATTGCATATCCAAATGAACCAATTATAACAATAAAGGCTCCTCTTATTCAAGCGAAAATATTAGAAACACCAATCTTAAATATTATGAATATGCAGTTGGCAATAGCTACAAAAGCGTCAAGAGTATCGAGGGCTGCTTCTCCTATACCAGTAATCTCTTTTGGAAGTAGACGGGCTCACGGTTTTGATAGTGCTGTACGGGGAACGAAAGCTTCCATTATTGGAGGGTGTAGTTCTCATTCCAATCTGGTTACAGAGTACAAATATGGGGTAAAAAGTGTTGGGACGATGGCACACTCTTTTGTACAAGCTTTTGGTGTTGGTAAAGAAGCAGAGAGAAAAGCTTTTGATGCTTTTATAAAAACAAGAAAAACGAGAAAGAGTAATACATTGATTTTGCTGATTGACACATATGACACTTTGAAAATAGGATTAAAAAATGCTATTCTTGCGTTTAAAGAGAACGGGATTGATGACAGTTATGAGGGGATTTATGGTGTTAGAATGGATTCAGGAGATTTGGCATATCTTTCAAAAAAGGCAAGAGAAGAGCTGGATAGACATGGATTAAAAAAAGCTAAGATATTTGTGACGAACTCTCTAAATGAACAGTTGATAAAATCATTAAAGGAACAAGGGGCGATGGTCGATTTCTTTGGGGTTGGAGATGCTATTGCTGTAAGTAAATCTCATCCTTGTTTCGGTGGAGTATATAAAATAGTTCAAATAGAAAATCAACCTGTTATAAAACTTTCAGAGGATGTAATAAAGATATCAAATCCAGCATTCAAAGAGGTTTATAGGATATATGATAAAAATAATATTGCATATGCAGATTTAATAACTTTGGTCGAGGGGGATAGTGATAAAGAAAGTCTTTTAAAAGGAGAAAAAATTATTTTAAGAGATGAAAAATGTGTTTTTAAAATAAGTTGCTTAGAGAAGAACGGATATAGCTGTAAAAAACTGACAAGAACATATGTAAAAAATGGAATTATACAGGACGAAGCAAGTGAACTTAAAGATGTAATTGGGTCGCAACAATATTATTTTTCAGCTCTAGAGACCATATCAGATGAGAGAAAGAGATTAGAAAATCCACATAAATATAAGGTTGATTTATCGCAAACTTTGTCAAAATTGAAATATGATTTGATAAAAAAGATAAAAGAAACCAAGAAAGGAGATTAATTTATGGATATACTCTATATTGACCGGAAAACCAAAGAAAAAATGATAGAAACTCCACCGGGAGAGGGATTCTTAAAATTTTTATACTATAATCCATTAGGAAAATTACCGTTACATCTATTGATAAAGAGAAAGATTTTATCCTCCTTTTATGGAAGGATAATGAGCGGAAAGAAATCCAAAAAAAAGATTTTGGATTTTGTAAATAGCTATAATATTGACATGAAAGAGTCAAAAAAAAATATTGATGAGTTTGATTCGTTTAATGATTTTTTTATTAGAGAGTTGAGAGATGGGGCGAGACAGATTGAGCCTGATGAAAATATTCTAGTTTCTCCAGCTGATGGGAAGATTTTGGTGTTTGAGAATTTGAAAGAGATAGATAGATTTTTTGTTAAAGGAAAAGAGTTTAATTTGATAGAATTTTTCCAGTCTGAAGAGTTAGCAAAAAAGTATACGGGTGGGACTATGGTAATAATTAGATTGGCACCTGTTGATTATCATCGATTTCACTTTCCTGCTACTGGAATTATAGGAGAGAGTAGATTGATAAATGGATATTATTATTCTGTTTCCCCATATGCTATAAAGAAGAATTTTAAAATATATTCAGAGAATAAAAGAGAGATTTCCATATTAAGGACAGAAAAATTTGGAGATATAGCATTGAGCGAGATTGGTGCAACGATGGTTGGAGGAATAAAACAGAGCTATACGCCTAATTCTCAAGTGAAAAAAGGAGAGGAAAAAGGATATTTCTTTTTTGGAGGCTCCTCGTGTATTATGTTTTTTGAAAAAGACAGGGTAAAATTTGATTCTGATATCATAGAAAATAGTCAATTGGGACTGGAAACAAAGTTATCTATGGGAGAGAGGATAGGAGAAAGAAAATAGATGAGAAAGAAGCAGTATTTTAGAAAGGGAGATTTAATAATATACATGTTTATATTTTCAATTTTTCTTTTCTTATTTGCTTCTGTCTTTAGCTTAAAATCTTCTGAAGGGAAAAAAGCAGAAATATATGTTAATAATAGATTGGTATATGTTTTCAACTTGCAAAAGGATGAGAAAAATATATTTGTAAATACTGATATTGGAGGTGTAAATGTAAGGATAAAGGATTACAAGATACGTGTGGTTACATCAAATTCGCCTTTAAAGTTAAATGTTAAACAGGGATGGATTGGAAAAACTGGAGAAGTTATAATTGGTCTTCCTGATAAGATGATAATAAAGATTGTTGGCGATGAGAGTGAAGAGAACAGTGTAGATTTTATTGTTGGATAAGGAGATGAGAATGAAACAAGGTACAAAAATATTTATAGGAGCACTAGTTTTAATTTTGATTCAGGCGTTATTTTTGAATACAGCCTCATTTGGATTTATATTTAAGAGTTGTTATGAAGCGATAAAACCGTTTATATATGCATTATTTATTGCTATTTTAATGATACCATTAGTAAACTTTTTTGAAGGGAGATATAGACTTAGAAGATGGTTTGCAATGACAATTAGTTTTATTATAGTTTTAACACTATTTTTAACATTATTGTTAATTGTTATTCCTAATATGATTAATAGCTTACTTGACCTTTTTGGAAAAACATCTATTCTTTTAGGAAGTCTTAACTATCATTTGGGAAAAATAATGAAATTTTTAAAAGCTAAAAATCTTCTTTTTTTTGATTTGAGCGGACTTGAAAACTCAATAATAACTTTTATAAAAACAAATATAGGAAATTTGAAAACCGTTGTATTTGGTTTGAGTGTTGGAATTTTGAAAAGTGTAAACATATTGATAAATCTATTTTTAGCAGTATTTGTATCTTTTTATTTAATATATAATAAAGAGTATTTTTTAAAGTTCAGAAGAAATCTAATTTCACTTTTTTGCAATGAAGATAGAACAGATTATATAATAGATTTTCTAAATAAATCAAATGATATATTCCTAAAATATATTACAGGGCGGATTTTAACATCTGCTATAGTGGGGATAATAGTGTTTTTAATCCTTTTTATAGCTAAAGTTCCATATGCTCTTTTAAGTGGAGTTTTAATAGGAGTGGGAAATATGATACCTTATGTAGGGTCAATTGTAGCTGGAGCAATAGCCACATTTTTGATATTTTTAATCTCCCCTATAAAAGTGATATATCTGTTTATAGCTATCTTAGTTGGTCAGACTGTAGATGGGTTTATTGTAGGACCAAAGATTATGGAAGAATCAGTAGGAATGAGTAGTTTTTGGACAATAATAGCTATTATGGTCTGTGGAAATCTTTTTGGACCAGTGGGAATGTTTTTTAGTGTTCCATTATTTGCTGTTTTAAAAATAGTGTATCTTGAGAAGCTAAGAAATAGAAATTTGAAAGGTAATGAAGATAATGAAAAAGTATAGATTGATTGCTTCATCTACGATGGGATTGGAAAGCGTTGTAAGAGATGAGTGTCGAGGGTTGGAGTTTGAAAACATTGAGACTTTCAATGGAAAAGTTGAGTTTGATGGAGATGAGAGAGAGATAGTTAAAGCTAATCTTCATTTGAGATGTGCTGATAGAGTTTTTATAAAAATGGGAGAGTTTAAAGCGAAAACTTTTGACGAACTTTTTGAAAAAGTGAAAAAAATAGAGTGGGAAAAGATAATTGAAATAGATGGAGAGTTTCCGATAAGTTGGGTAAGTTCTGTAAAATCAAAACTTTTCTCAAAATCAGATATCCAAAAGATAGTAAAAAAATCAATAGTTGAAAGATTGAAAGTTGCTTATCAGACAAAAGAACTAAAAGAAACAGGAGCTTTATTTAGAATAAAAATTCAAGCAAATAAGGATATGTTCACTTTAATGATTGATACTAGTGGAGAGGGATTACATAAGCGAGGATATAGGAATTTGATAAATGAAGCTCCATTGAAAGAAACAATGGCCGCAGCACTAGTGCTTTTAACAAGGTGGCGAGGGGGCAAAAAGCCATTATTAGACCCTATGTGTGGAACAGGAACCATAGCGATAGAAGCTGGAATGATAGCAAGAAACATAGCACCGGGAGTGAATAGAAGATTTATTTCAGAGAGTTGGAAGATGATTCCTGAAAATATTTGGATAGAAATGAGAGATAGAGCGTTTGAAAATGAAAATTATGATAATGAGGTTAAAATATATGCTTCAGATATCAATTCTGAAACTTTAGAAGTAGCAAAGGAGAATGCTTTGAAAGCTGGTCTTGAAAATGATATAGTGTTCGAGTGTAAAAACTTTTTGGAGTGTGAAGAGATGTCCAAGAGTGGCGTGATAATTACAAATCCGCCTTATGGAGAGAGATTGGCAGATGAGAAAGAAGTGGAAAGAATCTATAGTTTAATGGGAGATATTTTTAGAATGAGATTTCCAAAATGGAGCTATTATGTGATTACATCCTATGAGAATTTCCAAAGAGAGTTTGGAAGAAAAGCGGATAAAAATAGAAAGCTTTATAATGGTGGATTAAAATGTTATTACTATCAGTATTTTGGTAGAGATTAAGGGGGCTTTATGAATAAAATTAAATTAAAAGAGCACCTGAAAGAGATTGTTCTTATTATTTTAAGGAAAACCTTTTTAAGAAGTGAAGAGTTAAAGAGATTGGGAGATATAAATGGTGAGGAGATTTTAAATAAAGAGGTTATTTTGCCGTATGAAAAGATATATCTCACTTTAGAAAATGAGAATATAGAAAATTTGACAGATGAGGAGATAGAAAAAATCAAAGGTATAATTTCGGAGCTAAAGGCGAGGAATTGCTTGACGGATGAAGAGATAGAGGAATCTTTGAGATTAAGAACCAGTTTAAAAGAAAAATCCGGTGCTAAAGTGGTAAAGAAACTTCTTGAGTATCAATTAAATAGGTTATTAGAGAGGAAAGAAAGCTTAATAAGAGTGTATGAGAAATTGAGTATTGAAGAGCAGAATTATGAAAATTTGTTAAAAGAAACCATACAAGAGGCAGAACAATTTGATATAGTCTATAAATTACATCCGATACGAAAGAGATTAAGAGAGTATGAAAGTGAGCATCAAAACTTAAAATCTCAGATAGAGTTATTACAATCTAAGCTTGCTACAAAATGGAGTTATGAAATCTATGGAACTATAGATGAAAGCGAGCTTTTAAAAAGTTATAAGGATTTTTTCAAATTGGAGGAGAAAAGTGAGTAAAAAAATTTTGATTTGTATAGTTTTATTGGTTGTATTTTTCATAGCGAGAAAAAGTTTTGCTAAGTCGGTAGTTTTAGGAAAAGATGTGGAGGTAAAAAATATGAATAAAGTAAAATTGAATGCGAAAATTATAACATCGAAAGGGGATATAAACTTAAAGTTATTTCCAAATATTGCACCGGTAACAGTTTTAAATTTTGCACATTTAGCAATGAGAGGTTATTATAATGGATTGAAGTTTCATAGAGTGATAGAGGACTTTATGATACAGGGGGGAGACCCAAAAGGAAATGGAACGGGTGGACCTGGTTATCAATTTATAGATGAGTTTCAAGAAGGGGTAGTTTTTGATAGAAAAGGATTATTAGCTATGGCAAATGCTGGACCAGATACAAATGGTTCTCAGTTTTTTATAACACATGTTGAGACACCTTGGCTTAATTATAAACATACGATTTTTGGAGAGGTTATCTCAGAAGCAGATCAAAAAGTTGTGGACTCAATAGCTCAAAATGATGTAATTGAGAAGATAGAGATTACAGGAGATATCGAAGAGTTCTTAAAAAATGAGGAAAATGCAGAGTTTACAGCTCAGATGGATGAGATTTTAGATTCACAATTTCCTAACTTAGTTCAGTATTAAAATAAAAAACACACAGTAGATGTGTGTTTTTTTTATTTTAACGAATGGAGTTTATTTAACTATGACTTTGATATCAAATGTAAAACTCCTTCCATTAAGAGATAATGCAACTTTATTCCAAAGAGTAGTATCTGTCATTACAGCAGAACCCTTATAAATAGGTGAATCAATAAGAGATACCTCTAAAGTACCATTAGTAGTATGTGCAAAAGAGATATTTTTAGGAGTTACCCAATATTTAGGGTCAGAACTAGAACCAGAATAAAGATATGCTCTATCTGTTTTTACAGTTAAGCTACCTATAGTTGAAGCTATAGTTTTTAATTCAGTATTTCCTAAAAGTTCTGTTGGATAAGGTGCATATGATTTTCCTTTTGCTAATGTATAGCCAGGTACGTTTGATGTTGCAGTAGTATCTAAACCAAGTTCAAAAGTTACAGTTTCATTTTGTAAATCTTCAACACCATCCTCAGATGTGTTGATTTTTTTACATATATTTTTGGAATATCTCCAGATTCAAATTCATTCGATAAAGCGTTGTCTGATAATATAAATGCTGGTAATTCTAGTGTTGTACTTTCTGAAGTCCCATCATATGTATCAGATGTTGAAGCATAAACAACGTATTTAACAACTGGAACTGTTGTTGTAAAAGAACCATTAACAGTAATTTTACCAGTTTGATTTATTCCAGGTTGGAATACATTTGTTCCTGTTACTGGTGAATCAGTTAGAACTGGTCCAGCAGAAAAAGCCAAAGTTGACATAGCTGCTAATCCAAATAAAATCTTTTTCATAATATAAATCCTCCTAAATTTTTAAATAATTTATTCTATAAAAAGTAAAAACTTTTGATAGCTTTTTAAACTGTTGTTTTTTTACTAAAATCTAATTTACACA
>CASFCG010000005.1 GCA_949293295.1 uncultured Cetobacterium sp. | reverse complement strand
TATTGGTCTGTCATTTCTGACTTGCATAACTTTCTCTCTATTCTATTGCTAATGTCCTTTTCAGCTTTTCGCTGACAAAGGATATATTATCACAACTTTTATTTTATGTCAACTATTTTTTTATTTTTTATTTATTTTTTTATACACTACTAACTATTTGCTTTTTTATCCTTATATTTTTCATCATTTACTTTTATTTTCTATTTTCTTTCAATATCCCTCTTGGATAACTATTTTTTCTACTTTAACCTTTTACTAATTCTTTTCTTTCTCTATTGATTACACAACGCAATTTCCTAATCTTTCTCCTGTCTTTATATTTATAAATACTATCATTACTTTTTACATTTAATTTCTCTTCTTTATCTTTATACCGCTACTTGTTTTCTCCTCTTAATCTTCTCTTTACTAGTTAATATATCCATCTCAAACTCTGATGAGAATATCTAAAATAACTAGTTTCCAATTAATTTTTCAAATTATTATTTATTCTTAAATTTTCTCCGACTTAAATTTGATAAACACTATTCATCTTTAACTACAAATTCAAAATTTTAAACCTGTTTTTTCCAATTTTTTCAATATCTCCCCTTTCTATCATCTCTCTAATAACTCTTGAAAGCGACGGACGTGTCGTATTAAATCTCTCTGCTAACTCTTTTATAGAACAAGGTATCTGAAAAGTATTATCTTTCCTATTTTCTAGAATATAATCTTTCAATTTATCCTTTATAGTTCTATTATTTATTGATTTCCATATCTTATTTGATAAAAATTGAGTTTTATCTGAAATATCATTCAAAAAATTTACCAATATATCTCTATCATATTCAAATATCTTCAGAAGATTCTCCCTATCAATTTCTAATATTTGACACTCCATCTCAGCTATTAAATCCACTGGAATAACATTATTCTCTCCAAAAATAAAGGCAGATGCTATGATATTCCCTTCTGTCAAAGTTTCAATCTTATGAATCTCTCCGTTTTCTTTTGGCATAAAAGCTCCCAATTTCCCTGAAGTCAATATCATTAAACCGTTTATCTCCTGACCTCGAAACATCAAATATTCATTTTTTTTCACTTTTCTTCCCTTATATTTTATATTATTGAAAATGCTCTCTAACTCTTCAATCGTTTTATTTCTTAGAATCTTTACTTTAGTCAACATAGATATATCTCCTCTCATACTTAATAAAATTTTCTTGTCTTTAAAGTAAGAACTATATTATAATATACACAGAGGTGAATATTAATGAAAATATTTGGATTAATTGGAAAAAATATATCCTATTCTTTTTCCCCTATTCTACATAAAAAAATAGCTTCCTTTTATAATTTTCCCCTTTATTATACTACTTTTGACATAAACAATATAGATGAATTTAATATTTTTTTTCAAAATTTAAAGGCAAACTCTATCTCTGGTTTAAATATAACAATTCCATATAAAAAAGAGGTCTTCAAATTTGTTGATTTTGTTTCTGAAGAGACAGAAGAGATAAAAGCATCAAACTGTTTAAAAATTTTATCCAATAGAATCGAAGCTTATAATACCGATTATTTCGGTGTGATTAAAACATTTGAAAAAATGAAACTAGAATTAAAAAATAAAGAGGTTTATATCTTGGGAACAGGTGGGGCTAGCTTAGCTGTTGCAAAAGCGTTAAAAGACTTGGACGCAAAGTTTTTTTTCGTATCTAGAAATATTTATGATAAAAAAGATTTCCCATTTGCCAATAAATTAATTGATTACAATGAACTAGAAAACAGAAAAGGCTATTTACTTATAAATGCTACCCCAATAGGAACAACTCCAAATACTAATATCTCGCCGATTTCTAAGCAAACTATTGAAAATTTTAATATACTCTTCGACCTTATTTATAACCCCCGTGAAACCTTATTTCTCAGATGGGGAAAAGAACTGGGAAAACAAGTTGAAAATGGCTTATATATGTTAGTCGCACAAGCTGTAAAATCGCAAGAAATATGGTTTGATAAAAAATTAGATTATAATAAAATCTATGAATTGATTCAGGAGGAATTATGAAAAAAATTACTATTAATTGCAAAAGTTGTAAAAAAAGAATGAATATTTTAAATAAAAAAGCTAAATATCGTTGCCCATATTGCGGAACAATTTATGAATTCACTTGGTACAAGAAATTACTGAAAACCATTATCGCTCCCTTTCTTGCTATCATATCATTTTTTGAAAAAATAAGAAAAAGAATTGCAACAAAATATAGAAATATTAAAACTACTTACAGTTATCTGAAACAGCTAAAAAAGAACAATCCTAATTGGAAAGAATACCTAAAAAACTACAGAGCAAAAAAATAATTACTTGAAAATTTAAATTTTTTCATAATTTTTTGATTGACATATTAAAGAAAATTTATTATACTACTCTTAATATTATTATACAAATTTATTATTTAAAGTTCTATATAAGAACATATATAATGTTTGAACTACGTGGAGGTGGTTTATTATGAAAAGAGATGAGAAAAACAAAGGTTTTACTTTGATGGAAACTGTTGTTACTCTTTTGATAATATCCACCGTCTTTTTTTCTATATCATATAAATTATATAAAAATAATGAGAAGATGGAACTAGACCTAACAATAAAAAAAATAAACTCTATCTTTTATAAATATGCTACAACCGCTCACCACTTAAAGAAAAATTTTATCATTGATCTGAACCTTAAAGAGAAAAAAATTTTAGTCAAGGATAAAGATAGAATAGTCGAACAACTACCTCTTCCGAAAAAACTAGAGTATGGTATCCCATTTGATAAGAAACTAAATCCATATTTTCAAGTAGAAATAACAAAAACAGGAAACTTAAGCAGGTCTTTTACATTCTATATATTTGGCTATAAAAAACAACTAGAAAACAAGCTCACCTTCTATACATTTCAAAAGGAACAAATTTTGAAAATAAACATCTACAAACCAAATGGATTAACAAAAGTAACTCCGATAAATATTTTAGAGTATCACTACTCACAACATAAAAATAGTGACTGGAAAGAGGTGTTATAAATGAAAAGATTTCTTATATTAACTGTAACAATCATACAAATATCTGTAAACTCCGGTGCTTTAAAAAAATATATTCAAGTATCAGACCAAAAAAATAAAATGCAATTCAAAATATTAAAAATTGAGAGGTAATCTATGAGTGAAAATATCTATTTTAAAAGAGAGACACTTATCATAAAAGAAACCACCATGGAGAACAATACAAACAATATAGATATATTTTTAAATGATTTAATTTACTATTCGCTGTCAAAAAATGTTTCAGATATTCATATTGAAACTAAGGAAAATAATATTAAAATTAGAGTTAGAATTGATGGTATTTTAAAAGCGTTTTCAGAACTTGAAAAAGCTTTCGGAATAAAAATTATTGCAAAAATCAAACTTCTCTCTGAGCTGGATATTGGTGAAAAAAGAATTCCACAAGATGGAAGATTTAAAGGAAATTTTAAAGAGATGAAGATTGATTTTAGAGTTTCTATCCTCCCAACACTATTTGGTGAACGTTGCGTAATAAGAATACTAAAGAATGAAATCTCATCCTTAAAGATTGAAAACTTAGGTTTTTCCGATGAAAATTTAGAAAATTTAAAAGAGATTCTTGAAAGAAAAAATGGATTTTTGGTATTTTGTGGACCAACAGGGAGTGGTAAAACTACGAGCCTGTACACTATTGTAAACTATTTAAGTTCAACAGATAGAAACATAATTACAATAGAGGACCCTATCGAATATCAACTTGAAAAAATAAATCAAGTACAATGTAAGAACGAAATTGGTCTAAATTTTTCCACAGTTCTCAGAAGTGTTTTACGTCAGGACCCAGATATAATTTTAATAGGAGAGATAAGGGATAAAGAAACCGCTGAAATAGCTCTTTTAGCATCTTTAACTGGTCATCTGGTTATTACCACTATACATACAAAAAATTCGATCTCAGCGATAGATAGATTCATTAATTTGGGTATAGATAGATTTATCTTAGCTAATTCTATATCTGGAATCTTTAGTCAGCGGCTAGTCAGAAAAATATGCAAAAATTGTCATGGTAAAGGTTGTGAGATATGTAATGAAGGATTTAAAGGACGAGAAGCCGTAGAGGAAGCTATTTTTTTCACAAAGGAGATAAGAGATATTGTTCTTAACCAAAGTAGTAAAGAACTAGAGTGCTATTTGGATAAAACTGGTTTTAAAAGTATGATTCAAAACGGAAAAGCAAAAATTGAAAAGGGATTAACTACGAAAGAGGAGATTTTAAGAGAGTGTTCATTGTAAAAAAAATAAAAGACAGAGAATTAAAAGAGTTTTATCTAAATATGGGACGTTTATTAAAAGCTGGAATCGCTCTAAAAAAAGCTATCGAGTTTCAAGAAAAAAATTGTAGAACATTAGAATTGAGAAAACGAATTTCAAATCTTTCCAAAAAAATTGAAAAGGGAGAAGAGCTTTACTTGGTTTTAAATAATGAAAGGTTAATTGAAGAACAAGAAACCTTAATTATATATGTATTTGAAAATACAGGGAACCTTGCAGGAGGGTTTTTAAAACTTGCGGAATTAAAAGAGAGAAAAGAAAAATTAAATTCAGAAATAAAAGTCGCTCTGTCTTATCCTATTTTCATTCTCGTTGTATCATTTTTGGTTTTACTATTAATCTTCTTTTTCATAGTTCCCAATTTCAAGGAGATATATGGAGAATCCCAAAATATTCCACTTTTGACAAAAATAATTTTAAAATCAAGTGATATATTAAACCAATATCCTTATATTTTGATATTTCAAGTTATCTTATTCTTCGGAGGAGTGCAATATTTAATCTGTAAGAAAAGTTATCAAAATTTTCCAATTTTAAAGAGATATTTAACCGAAAGATATCTAATTACAATTTTGGAAAATATCTCAACTCTGCTTATCTCTGGAATCTCACTTGATAAAACCATAGACGTGGTTTTAGGAGCTATTGATAATAAAAAATTGAAAAATAAACTCTTTGTTCTAAAAAATATAAAACGGGGAGAACCTCTTTCCTCTTGTTTCGATAAGGTCAATATACTAAAAAAAGAGGAGATTGATATGATTAGAGTTGGAGAGGAGAGTGGAACTATCGCCCTAATTATAAAGGAACTTGCATCAATAAGAGAGTTAGAGCTTGAAAAGAAACTGAAAATCATTTTAAAATTACTAGAACCTATTTTATTATTGATAATAGGAATAACCATTAGTTTATTTGTTGTTGGCTTATATATCCCCATCTTAAATGTTGGAGATAGTCTTAATATATAGGAGAGTGATATTTATGAGAAAAAAAGAAGCTGGATTTAGTATTATTGAGATAATCCTTGTACTAGGAGTTGTTGGAATTTTAAGTAGCTTTATTGTTCCTAAAACTAGAGAATACCTTGCTTTAGCGAAAGATACAAAGGTTATCAATACTCTTCAGAGCATAAGAGTTGCAACTGAAAGTTATTATTTGGAAACAGGAGAATATCCTTACTCTTCTGGGGATAATTTAGCTACAGCCCTTCCAAAACTTTCTAAATATATCAGAGATAATTTAAAAGCAACTGGTGATAAAGTTATCCTAGAAATTGGAGGAAGTAAAAGTTCTAAAGAATCTAAGGATATTCGTTATGGTGGAAAAGTTGAGCTTTATATAGATAATAACGAAATTTTATTAAAACCTATTGAAAATACACAAAATTTTAGTATAAGGGGAGAAGAATGGTCAAAATTATAATATACACTATTATCTCATTAAGCTTAATAGGTATCATCTATAAAGATATAAAAGAATTTATAATTCCGAATATTTTCAATCTATTGTTAACTATATCAGGAGTGATTTTTGGAATAATCAATAGAGATTTGGTAGATAGAATCATTGTGAGTTCCATGATGGTTTTTCCTTTTACTCTCATTTATTGCTATGGATATGAACTCTTTAAAAAGGAGTGTTTAGGAATAGGAGATATTAAATTAGTAATCTCTCTAGGTCTAATATTAGGAAAAACTGATTACATGCCTATTATTCTATTTTTTAATATGATATTTTTACTTGCAACCATTTTTATCATTGCAAAATATATTCTTCATAGAAAATTACCGAGATTAATTCCTCTGGGTCCGTTTATAATAATATCATTTTTAATTACTTTTTGGGCAAAAAGATGAAAGAGAAAGAATTAGGCGGAATATATTTAGAATGCTTGATTGGAGTTCTATTAATAATGATAATTATCTCTCCAACTCTTTCATCATTCTACTATTTAAAAAAAGGATATCACAAGATAGAGGATAGTTTTTACTTGGAAAATGAGATTGAAAAAATAAGAAGTTTCTATAAAAAAAACGGACTAAATAAAGAGTATTTATCAGATAATAAACAGATTTCTATTGAGATAAAAAAAGAGCTCCTAATAGATAATTTGTATGAAATTAAGATTATTATCAAATATAAAAAATTAATGAGAGAGAGTTCTATTTATGTATATAAATAAAAATAAAAAATCAGTTCTAGGTTTCTCTTTGGTAGAACTTATAGTATCTATGTTTATTTTATCTATAATTTTTCAAGTTGTATGTGGTTATCTAAAAAACATTGCAGAAGATAAAAAAAGAATTGAACAGATTCAAAAGTTTAAAAAAGGTTTAACTCCTATATTTTTAAAACTACAAGAATTTATCTATGAAGGAGCTAATTATAAAATCTATCCAATATCATCTGACGAGTACGAATATACTAATAATACTGGAAAAGGAAAAGTTTTACTGTTAGAAAAAATAGAGTCCATTGTACCTTTAAAATATGAATATAGCATTTATTCCATAAGAGACAGACAACTTATCTCAGAGTTAGGCTATAAAGAAGGTACTAAAATCAAAATTTATAAAAGAAAAGGAGAAACTATTTTAAAAAATATTGATTTGGAATTTAACTTGGCAGATTACGGAATAAAAATTGAGGGAGATTATTTAAATGAAAAATTTAAAGAGAATATCTACCATTAATGGTTTCATTCTTCCAATGTTATTAATTTCTCTCTCTTTTGTAGTGTGGGTTTTTTCAATCTACTTATTGGGTTTTAAAGAGGAAAGTGAAAAAATTAAAATAAGAAAATTGACAAATGACAGATTGTGGAAATTAGAAAATATTTCTATTGTTGCAGAATATGAGCTATATAAGGGAGACTTAAAAATAAATAATGGAGATTATATAGATATAATTCAATATTTTGAAGGAAAAAATAAAGCATGGCGTTTTAAAAATGCTATATCTGAAAGTGGATACAAGAGGAAACTAGTCACTTTAAACAATAAAACCATTGACGGAGATATTATCCTAGAGAGGTCAAAGAAAAATATATTAAATATAATTTTGGAAAAGGATATAGCCGTAAAAAATGGAAAAGAAAAATACAAAATAATCATTCACCTTTATTATGAATATCCATTGAATGAAACCGATTTAGAAAAAAATATAAAAAGAGAGATTATTAAAGTTGAGGTAGAAAGTGAAAATAATTGAGATTAATGAACGAGGTATAAGAGTAATAGAGGATAAAGAGATTATAAATCAAGCTATTTTTCAAACTGTTGATGAGATACCATATGAGATAAGTGAACTTTTATCCATTTATGATGAAAAAGGTAAGATAGAATTAAATATCAATTTGGAATTAGACACAACTATTATAGATGAAATAAAAATTTCTTTAAAAAATGAAGGTTGGAAAATCCAAGAGAACAAAAAAATAAAAAAACAATATCTTATCTTCAATGGAATATTTCTAGGAATCACTATCATCTATTTTATTTCTATGAACATCTTAAGTTCAGGATATGAAGAAGCGGTATACACAAAGGAAAAAATCAAAGAAAATTTAAGAAAATCTGTTTTAGAAATTAATAAAAAAATTGATAAATTCAACGAGAATAAGATTGATGAGAAAGAAGTGGAAAATGATGAGTTTTTAACTGAAAAAGATTTTCATAGGTATTTAAACTTTATATCGACACTTTCAACAAAAGCAAAAATAAAGTTTAATGAGATAGAGTTCCAAAAAGATAAGATTTTAATAAAAGGTGAAAGTTTTGAATTAGAGGAAATATTTAAATTAAAACAATTTATTTCTGATAATATACAAGTAAAAGAGGCACGTTTTGATTATATTAAAAGAGAGGGGGAAAAAATATTATTTTTAATAGAGTTCGAGAATCATTAGAAGATTTTAAAATGCTCCTAACTTTAATCATATTAGGTAATCTTCTATTTTTATATGTTTTTATTTATATCCCTACAAATAATTTTATAGTTTTAAAAAATAAAGAAAATGAATTAAATTTAGAGATTGAACATTTTCAAAAAATCTCTTCTGAAAAAAGAAAACTTTTAGAAAAATTAGAAAGTGAAAACAATACCCCTACTGAAAATAATAATACTGAGGATTTCGATTATTTTGAAAATAGTTATCAAGCTTTATCATTTATTAACCATCTCTTAAATTCCAATAATATATCATTTGAAATCATAGGACGTGATAAAAGAGTAAAATTAAATGAAAAAATCTATTCCACACAGTTTTATATCTCTTTAACTGGAGCTGAAAAAAATATATATGATTTCTTCAAACAGATTGAAAATAGTGAGAGAAATATCTATTTTATAAGAGAAAAC
This sequence comes from uncultured Cetobacterium sp., assembly GCA_949293295.1. Lineage (GTDB taxonomy): Bacteria > Fusobacteriota > Fusobacteriia > Fusobacteriales > Fusobacteriaceae > Cetobacterium_A. The sequence continues at coordinate 69,137 of CASFCG010000005.1, read as the reverse complement.
ACAAAACTCTCAACAAACGGGGATAATTTAAAAATTGAAACTGAAATAATGTATATGGATGAAAATAAAAATAATGTTATAGATAACGATGAGTACAAAGAGTTTTTATATCCCAACGCACCAAATAGAAAAATTAACAGTAAAAGGAGAAAAATTTAAATGAAATTTATAGTTATCCTATATCTTTTTCTATCTACACTATCCTTTTCAATGGCTGTATACCCTAAGGAGTTAGATTTAAAAGATGTTCCAATGACAGACCTATTCGCAACACTTTCAAGGTATTCAGAATATATAATTTTAGGAGATAGTCAGGTTGCAAATCTAAATATAGACTGTTACTTTAAAAGTGGAACCCCTGTTGAAGAGATATTAGAAACAATCCAAAAAACATATAGACTTAATAGAATAAAAAATGGAAATACACTAATTTTTACCAAGAAAAAATCAGAACAAAGAGAGGTGTTAGCAGGAAGAATTTTTGATAGTACTACCAATAAAGAGATAAAAGGAATTGAAATTGTTTTAAAGGGAAGAGATGAAATCAGTGAAAAAAGTGGTATCTATGGTGAATATCTCTTTGATTCACTTTCGAAAGGTGTATATTTTCTGTCTATTTCATCTCCTGAATATTATTTTTCTGGAGAATTTATTGAAATAAAAGATGGTGTAAATAGATTTGATGTCTATATAAAATCCATAAAAAGCCAGAAAAAGAAAAATAATGCAAAAGAAATTGAGGAAAATTACAAAAAAAGTGATATAATAGAGCATATAGCCTTAGAGAATATGAATAATCAAGATATTGCAAAGGTCTTAAAAGAAACTTTTAAAGAGAAATTAAGCATCTCAATAAGTAATGGGGATAACGCAATCGTTTTATCTGGATATGGAAAAGATGTCTATTCTGCTAAAAAATTAATATCAAAACTTGATAAAAGGAAAAAACAGGTCAGAGTTACAGCTGAAATAATAGATGTTAAGGAAAATGTTTTTGAAGATATTGGATTTAATTGGGTCTATGATGGACAAAATAGAAACAGTAGTAAAAATAGTGGACTTCATGTTGGGGGACTGACTTCCTCTTTTATAGATGGTATTGGAGAAGTGTTAGGAAGTTCAATTAATTTTATTAGTATGTTTAAAAGTGGAGCCAATGTTCTTGACTTAACTCTTCATCTTTTAGAAACTTCTCAAAATTTAACAATAAATGCTCTTCCCTCTATTATTCTTTTAAATGGGGAAGAGGGTGTCTTAAAAATGACAGAAGAGGTTATTGTTGGAGAGGATAGAGAGGAAAATACAAACAATAACAAGGTCAATTATCGACCTATTTTTAAGGAAGCTGGAATAATTTTAAAGGTTCTTCCTTCTATTAAAGAGGACAACAGTGTTTACTTAGATTTGAATTTAGAGGCAAGTGATTTTAAACTAAAAAAACTGCTTAAATCAAATGATGAAAATAGCGGAACATACAACTCAGAAGGTGGCTCGAAAGTTTCAAGAAGTTTAACCACTAAAATAAGATTAAAACATGATGATGTTGTTCTAATAGGTGGTTTGAAAAGCAGAAGAGAACAAAAGATAAAAAGTCAAGTTCCATTCTTTAGCTCAATCCCTTTGATTGGAAATCTTTTTAAGAGAAATGCAAATAGAGTAGAAAATACTGATTTATACATAAAATTAAAGGCAGAAGTTATGGAGGAATTTTAAAATGAAAAAGGAAAAACTAGAGAATATATTAAAAAATTTTGAAAATTTAAAAGTTGCTGTTATTGGAGATATGATGCTAGACGATTATTTGATAGGGTCTGTAGATAGGATATCTCCTGAGGCTCCCGTTCCTGTTGTTTCTGTAAAAGAAGAGCGATTTGTATTGGGAGGAGCTGCAAATGTTGTGAATAACCTTGCAACCCTTGGAGCTAAAACAATATGTTTTGGAGTTATTGGAGAGGACTTTGATGGTGAAAGATTGATTAAAGAACTATCTAATAAAGGGATTGACACCTCCAATATATTAAAAGATAAAAACCGTCCTACTATCGTTAAAAGAAGAGTTATTGGAGAAAATCAGCAACTTTTAAGATTGGATTGGGAAAATAAAACTGCTATATCTCCTGATTTTGAAAATCAGATTTTGATAAGATTTAGCAATGTAATTGATGAGCTAGATGCCGTTATATTATCTGATTATAATAAAGGAATCCTAACTCCAAACCTTGTAAAAAGTATTATAAATCTTTGTAACGAAAAAAATATTATTGTTACTGTTGATCCAAAACCTAAAAATGCTATGAACTACATTGGAGCTACCTCTATGACACCCAATAGAAAAGAGGCTCGAGAATGTCTAAATGCAACAGATTGTGAGGATATTTTTGAAGTTGGAAAAAAATTACAAAGTAAACTAAAACTTAAAAATCTATTACTTACTAGAAGTGAAGATGGAATGAGTATATTTGAAAATGATAATATTTTAAATATTCCTACATATGCTAAAGAGGTTTATGATGTTACCGGTGCTGGTGATACGGTTATATCTGTTTATACATTAGGATGTGCATCTAAACTATCTCTTAATGAAGCAGCTAAAATAGCAAATACTGCTGCTGGAATTGTTGTCGGAAAAATGGGAACTTCAACAGTTACGAGAGATGAAATTCTCGAGTTTTATAATAGAATATATCATGAATGGAAATAGAGGTTAATATGTTTAGAATAGGAAATGGGTATGATGTTCATAGATTTAAAAAAGGAAGAAAACTTATTTTAGGTGGAATAGATATCCCTCATGAAAAAGGACTCTTAGGTCATTCTGATGCGGATGTTTTGATTCATGCTATAATGGATGCACTTTTAGGAGCTTTAGCTTTAGGAGATATTGGTAAACACTTTCCTGACAATAATGAAGAGTATAAGGGAGTTGATAGTTGTTTACTTTTAAAAAAGGTAATAAATTTAGTTAAAAATAAGGGATATAGTGTCAACAATTTGGATTCTATTATAGTTGCTCAAACTCCAAAATTAAGCCCCTATTTAGATAAAATGAGAGATAAAATCGCTTCTATTCTTGAAACTGAGATTGATAGAGTTAGCATAAAAGCTACAACTGAAGAAAAACTCGGATTTACTGGCTCTGAAGAGGGAATAAAATCCTACTGTGTCGTAAGTCTAATCAAAAATCTATAGATAAAAAAATGCGGTTATAATAATTTCCGCATTTTTTATTTCTTCAAATCTCTAAAACTCTCTTTTCAAACTTATTTTACAGATTGCATATAACATAACTACTATACTTACAAATTGAACTGGTTGCAACTTTGCTCCATAAAAAATATACTCAAATAAAATAGAAGATATTGGAAAAAATAACTCACAAATAGTTGCGACATTAGCTTTTACATATTTTAATCCATAATAATATATCAAAATTGCCCCACTACCTGTTGTAGCTCCAATCAATATAAAAATAAACCACTGTTCCCATGTTGTATTGATGAATTCTATATATGTACCGTTAAATAAAAGCAGTACCGCTGTAATCAAAGTTGTAAAAAAATATCTAGTAAATAGTGCTGTTTTAAAACTGCTGCTATTTAAAACTTTTTTTCCGAATACAGTAGAACTACCAAAAGAGAAAGCAGCTAAAATAGCATAAAAAGAGGCAATTACAAAATTTTTATCTGTTGAAAATTTAGGCAATGTGGATTGAAATGTCAAAAAATATCCACTTATTAATGCTATAATTGCCCAGAAAACAAAGTTCTTTTTTACTTTTTCTCTCAAAATCACTCTAGCTAACACTATAGCAAAAACTGGTTGCAATTTCTGTAGAAGTGTTACAATTGTCAGATTTTTAAAATCTATTAAAAACAATGCTTTTACTATAGATAAAGTTCCTATCACTCCTCCAAAAAGTGCAATTAAAAAGAAATAGAACTTCTCATCCTTTCTCATTCTATGAATATTTTTAAACTCTTCTCTCCCCCAAAATATGGACATTCCTACGAATGGAAGAAAATGTAGTATAAAAACAACATATGTTGGATCTAATTTATAAAGTCTTGGAGTTAAAACAATCCCATCAAATCCCCACATAGCAGCAGAAAAACTAATTAATAAAGCTCCCAAATACTCTTTTTTCACAACTCCTCCTAAAAAAATAAGGTTGTCTGATTTGTTTCACTCAAACTTTCAATACAATTTAACTCTTTTAACTTATCTAAAGTGGTCTGAGAAGCTTTTGTTCTTCTCTTAAAATCCTCATACGATATGAATTTTCCTTGCTCTCTCTCTTTTATGATATTCTCCATAACTGAAGCTCCAAGTCCATTTAATCCCATAAGAGGAACGCGAATTTTTCCATCCTCAATTGTAAATCTATGACCATGAGATTTATATATATCTAAATTCAAAAACTCAAATCCTCTCGCATTCATCTCAACTATAATCTCACAAACTGCCAATTGTGCTTTCTTTTTCACATCAAGCTTATTCTCTTTGTTAAGCTCATCTATTTTCTCTTTTACCTTGTTTAAATCAGACATCAGCTCATAGTCAAAATCTTCAACTTTTCTACTTAAATAAGCTGCATAAAAGGCTAAAGGATAATGAACTTTAAAATATGCAATTCTCATCGCCATCATTACATATGCAACAGCATGACCTTTAGGAAACATATATTTTATTCTTCTACAAGACTCTATATACCAATCTGGTACCTGATGCTGCTTCATCAATTTTGAATACTCTTCCCATTGGACTGGGTTTTTACTCGGTTGTCCCTTTCTTACAAACTCCATTATCTTAAAAGCTGTCCCTTTTTCTATCCCTTGGTCAATTAAAAAGTTCATAATGTCATCCCGCACAGATATAACCTGAGAAAGTGTAGCTTTTCCCTCTCTTACAAACTCTTGAGCATTATTCAACCAAACATCTGTTCCATGGGATAATCCAGATATTCTGACAAGTTCAGCAAAAGTCGTAGGTTTTGTATCAATTAACATCTGTCTAACAAATCCAGTTCCAAACTCTGGAACCCCATATGTTCCAACTACAGAGCCAATCTCCTCTTCTGTTACACCTAATGATTCAGTTCCTGAAAATATTTTAAGTGTTTCTATATCCGCTAACGGAACATCATAGATATCAATTCCTGTATATTCCTGTAACATTTTTATTGTCGTAGGGTCATCATGTCCTAATATATCTAACTTTACAAGTTGTTCATCCATAACATGGTAATCATAATGAGTTGTAGTAGAATCACTTGTTTGGTCATTGGCAGGACGTTGTACAGGGCAAAATTCATATATTGAATTACCTTGTGGAACTACAATCATTCCACCTGGATGTTGTCCTGTCGTTTTCTTAGCTCCTTCACATTTATGAGCCATCCTTATAATTTGTGCCTTACTAGAATTCATATTGTGTTCTTCATAAAACTTTCTTACATATCCCTCAGCATTCTTCTCAGCCAAAGTTGATATTGTTCCAGCCTTAAAAACATTGTCTTTTCCAAACATCTCTTCACAATATCTATGTATCTCTGATTGATACTCCCCAGAAAAATTTAAATCGATATCGGGAACTTTATCTCCATCAAATCCCATAAAAACTTCAAATGGTATTGAATGCCCATCTCGCTTCATCTCAGTACCACACTTTGGACAACTCTTAACCTCTAAATCTACCCCAGCTCCTTCTCTTTCTATAAATTCTGAATATTTACACTCAGTACATAGATAGTGTGGATACAAAGCATTCACTTCTGTAATACCCATCATATAAGCTACGATAGATGAGCCCACAGAACCCCTAGACCCAACAAGATAACCATTATCTAGAGATTTTTTTACTAATTTTTGAGCTGAAAGATACAAAACAGAAAATCCATTTCCAATGATAGCTTTTAGCTCTCTCTCTATCCTCGCTTCTACGTTTTCAGGTAGAGGATTCCCATACAGTTCATAAGCTTTCTCATAGGTCATTTCTCTCACAATATTTTCCGCATTATCTATTTTTGGTGGATAAAAACCACTCGGAATAGGTTGAATACTATCTATCATCTCATTTATCTGATTTGTAGCATCAACTACTATCTCTGTTGCTATCTCCTCTCCTAAATAGCTAAACTCCTCCAACATCTCACTAGTCGTTCTAAAATAAAATCCGTTATCCACTAAATATTGGTTCTCTCTAAATACATTTCCGCTTCCATATAGAAGTATTGCTCTGACTTTATAATCCTCTTTTTCCAGATAATGAACATTTGATGAAGCTGTGACAATTTTCCCTTTTGATTTGGCTAAATCATAAATATACTTATTCATCTTTTCTACATCCTTGTATGATGAGATTGTTCCAGTATTATCACTATCTAAAAACTCTGAAAACGCAATTTTAGGCTGTAACTCAATATAATCATAAAATTCAATAGCTCTTTCAACTTTTGCTAAATCATTTCTAAAATAAGCTTCCGTCAATTCTCCAACATTTCCAAAATGCACAGATGTTGGGGCTCCTATAATAAGTCCTTCTCTATTTTCAGCTAAAACTGACTTTAAAATTCTAGGTTTTTTACTCCCAAAATAATCAATATGAGCTTTCGATACTAGTTTGTACAGATTTTTTAGTCCTTTCAAATCCTTTACAAGAACCATCACATTTCTTACATCCTGTTTCTGATAATTCAATGGAAAAGCTCCCGTCATATCTTTTTGATTTAAAATTCCAGCCTCAAGATATCTATCTAAAAATATAGCAAACATAGCTGCTGTTGCCTGCGAATCATCCACAGCTCTATGATGATTTTCTAAAGCTACTTTTAAAAATTTCGTCATAGGTTTTAAACCATATCCCTTTTGGTCTGGGTATAAATCTCTTGCCATTTGTAAGGTATCTATGACAGCAGGATTAAAATCTATACCAAGATATTTTTTTATATCCCTTTTCAAAAATCCCATATCAAATGGAGCATTGTGAGCTACCATAGTAGCATCTCCAATAAACTCTACAAATTTAGGTAATACCTCTTCAATTGTTGGTTTATCAGCAAGTAAAGAATCATTTATATTTGTAATCTCCTGAATTTTTTTAGGAACTTTCTTTCTAGGATTTATAAGTTGAGAATATCTATCTACAATCCTTCGCCCCTGAAGTTTTATCGCTCCAATCTCAATTATCTCATTCTCATGAGAATTTAATCCTAATGTTTCCAAGTCAAATACAATATATGTCTCCTCATCAATCATAACATCTTTTGCATTCTCTACTATAGGTTGTAAATCATCAACCATATACATCTCACAACCAAAAATCACTTTTAAATCCTTTCCCTTTGCCGCTTTATAAGCAAATGGAAAAGCGTGTACCACACCATAATCCGTAATAGCTACTGCTTTATGTCCATAATCCAAAGCACGTCCAATAATATTTTTGACATCTTCGACACCACACATCTCACTCATTTTCGTATGTGTATGTAACTCTATCATTTTTTTCTCAGCAATATCTATTTTTTTCTCTCTCTCTTTTTCTATTTTATTTAAAACATTTATTAAAATAATCTCCTCGTTATCATCAAAGGAATCCAATTGTTTTTTTCCACTAATCTTTACAAAATCTCCAACTTTTACATCAAAATCTTCAGCACTATTTAAAAATATCTTTGCCGTGATAGCCTCTTCTCCATCCGTAATACGTAAAATTTGAAGTATTTTTCCCGATTTTAACTCTCTTCCCTCAGTTGAAAATAGCTCTCCTTCCACAACAGCAATCTCATTTTCAATAAGCTCTTTAAATTCTGAAAACTTAATACTAGGACTTTTTATATCTTTTTTCTTAGTAAATGTAGCCCTTGTATTGGGAAGTGCCGATTTTATCTCCACTTTTATCGTTTCATTTTCCTGTTTTTTCACTTCTGGAAGAGAACTTAAAGTAATTATCTTATTTTCAATCTCATTCTCAATTTTTTGAAGTTCATGGTTAAAATCTCCAGCTACAAATCTAACTTTAAAATCTCTAATCCCATGATTTTCTAAAAGTTGTTCTATTCTTCCATCTAGGTTCGAACTATATAACGTCTCTACTGCCATCTCATTCTTTAATTCTATATTAACAAAATCCTCTTCTATTATAACTCTATATAGATATAAAAAAGATTTAGAGATAGCATTTGTCTTTTTCAATTTGGCAATAACCCTTTCTACTATCTCTAAAAACTGTTCATTTGTAATCTCTTTACATAGATATTCTATCTTAAAATCAATGTCTAACTCTTTTCCAAATCTCTTTTTTAAAAGTTCATATGCTTTATCTAATCCAGATAAATCATTAGGTGAAGAAACAAAACAATAGATATCCATAATTTTATTCCTCTCGCTAAATACAATCTCTTTTATCTGGATATCTTCTATCCCCAACTCTTTAAATATATCTCTTTTTGGTTTAATTCTAATCTCTCTCTTCAATTAATTCTCTCCTATTAATCTATCCAAAATTATAGAAACAGCTGACCTCACTGAAAGGTGATTATATTCCGAATTCCCTCTGATAGGATGAAGAATATAATCTGATTTCTGCATCACTTCATCTATTAGTCCCCAACCAGTTCCAAATAATATCAAATATGGTTCTTCATCATTTAATACTTTTTCAGATAAAGTTTTATAATCTATTGAATTGGAAAAAATTTTAGCAGAGGTTGTGACTATTTTTGGTGTCTTTCCCTCTCTCTTTTTTATCTCCTCTATACTTTTTTCAATACTTTCATAAACTCGCGTTCTTTCAAACGCCTCCTCTCTATCTTTGTTATATTCAGCTCCAAATCCTTCCTGCCAATATCCAATAATTCTTTCTGTAAGCCTTTTTTGAGCATCAACTGAAACTATAATATGATACTGATTTACTCCATAAGTTCTACACGTTCTGGAGATATCATGAATATCAAAGTTTGTAACAGATGTACAAACAATCTCTCCTTTCTTGTTGTAAACTGGAGAATGAACCAATCCTAAATAGATTGAATCTCTCATTTTATCTCCTCCCTTATCAGCTTATTGTTATAAATATCTATCTTCTTTGTATAAACCTCTTTGGCATACTTAATATACTTTGTATTTTTATCTGAAAGTTTTTTTATAACTTTTGCAGGAGAACCTACAATCAAACTACCTTCTTCCGCTACAAGTTTATCAGTAACCACACTTCCAGCCGCTACAATACAATTCTTTGGAATTTTGGCTCCATTTAAAATGATTGTTCCCATTCCTATAAGAGCATTATCTCCTATATTACAGCCATGTATTACACAATTATGTCCTATTGTTACCCCTTTTCCAATCTTAACCGGATAATCAGTATCACCATGAACTGTTGTGTTATCTTGAATATTTGAACCATCCCCAATCTCTATCCTACTCATATCCGCCCTTAAAACGGCAGAAAACCAAATTGTAACATTCTCACCAGTTATTACATCCCCTATAATACTTGCAGTTTCTGCTATAAAACTATCTCTTCCAATCTGTGGTCTCTTGTCTCCCAATCTATAAATCATCATATCCCTCTTTTTTTATCTCATCAAAAAGTTTTTTTTCTAATTTCGAAAACTCTCTATTCTTTAAAAGCTCAGGTCTTCTCTTATATGTTCTTTTTAAACTTTGTTTCAATCTCCACTCATCTATATTTTTATGATGTCCAGATAATAATACCTCTGGTACTTTCATTCCATCATACTCCGCTGGGCGTGTATAGTGAGGATAGTCTAATAATCCGTTAAAAAAAGAGTCATTTTCATAAGACTCTTTTTTTATAACCCCTGGAATTAAACGAGCTACAGCATCTACTATTACCATTGCTGGAAGCTCTCCTCCAGTTAAAACAAAATCTCCCAATGATATCTCAATATCAACTTTTTTTTCGATAACTCTTTCATCAATACCTTCGTAGTGTCCAGCTAAAATAGTTATCTCATCTTGTGAAGCTAATTCACACGCTAATTTTTGATTAAAAGTTACTCCTTGAGGTGAAGTGTATATTACCATTCCAGACACAGAGTTTAAAGCACTTATGATCGGTTCTGGTTTCATTACCATTCCAGCTCCACCGCCAAAGGGCATATCGTCACATTGCTTGTGTTTTCCCTCAGCAAAATCTCTAATATTTATTATCTCCAATTCAAGCAATCCTCTTTCAATAGCTCTCTTTATAATACTATGCTCTTTAAATCCTATAAAAAAATCTGGAAAAAGTGTTACTATATTAATCTTCACTCTACTCTCCTCACTGACCCTTTTTTCTCTCTCTTAATCCATCTATCAATTTAACAATCATCCTATTATTTTCAAAATCTATCTTTTTTATAAACTCGTCAACATCTGGAATCATAGTCTCATACTCTAAGTCCTCAATAACAAATATATCATGTGCTGAGGTCTCATAAATATCTACGACCTCTCCTATACTTTCTCCATCTTCAAGATAAACTTTCATTCCTATAATATCCTGAATTAAAACCTCTTCTGAAACTCCTAGTATATCTCTTCTCACTTTCAAAGTTGAATTTAAAATTAAAGTCGCATCATTTTTATTTTCAACCTCTTCAAACTCCATAATCCATTTTGAATTCAACAGATGTTTCACTGTCTTTACTGTTAAAACTCTTGTCTCTCCGCTTTCTGTCTCGACAACAATCTTTTGACCTTTTAACTTCTTAAGCTCTTCAAAACTTGATATAACTTTTACCGCTCCCTTTAGATGATGAGTTCCAGAAATTCTCCCCGCCGATAGTAACTCCATATCTCCTCCACTAATCTACAAACTCAACATTGACATTCAATCTATCTTTTACTCCAGCAGCTTGCATGACACCTCTAATAGCATTGGCTGTCAATCCATTCTTTCCTATTACTCTTCCCATTTCGCCAGGTGCAACACTAACCTTAAAAGTAACTGTATCATCAATAAGGTCATACGTTATTCTTATACTTTCTTTTGTTTCTACTAATTCTGAAACAATATAATTCATCAAAAGTTCCAACTTTTCCATTTATAAATTCCTCCTATAACTCTCCATTCCAAACACTTTCAGACACGATTCTCACTTCCACCCATTTTTTATTTAAATCCTCTATAATTTTCCTCAAATCATCCTTAAAATCTAAAGTTGAAATTATTGTCAAATCTCCCTCACTTGCATTTCTAGTTCTTACAACTCCAATCCCTTCATACGCTTCTATAATTTTATTAATGAAATCTATATCTTCTCGTCTCGTCTTAACTTTAAATTCATAACTTTTCATGATTGCTCCTCAACTTTAAGTGCTTTTGCTATTTTAATAAATTCTTCAATTGAAATGTTTTCAGCTCTTTCATTTTCAGCAATATTTAAAGTATTTAACATCTCTTTTATACGCTCTTTTGATAATCCAAGACTACTCAGATTATTGACAATATTCTTTCTTTTATTAGCAAATCCAGCCTTTACAACTTTGAAAAATAGCTCTTCTGGTATAATCTTTTCAAATCTTCTGTCTTCATAAAAATCAATTTTTATAAATGCAGAATCAACTTTAGGAACCGGTGTAAAAAACTCTTTTGGTATGGTAAAAAGATACTCCGCTTTACCGTAATACTCTACTGCCAAAGTTAAAACACTTCTTTCTTTACCAAAAGTTGAACATATCCGTTCCGCTACCTCCTTTTGAACCATAATAAACATCTCTGATATAATATCTCTATTTTCAATAATTTTATTTATTATTGGCGAAGTTATATAATACGGAATATTCGCTACCACTCTTCCCTGAGATAGAATTAAGTTAAAATCTACTTTTAATACATCTTCTATAATCAATTGAAATTTTTGATTTTTCTCAAATTTTTTTCTTAAAATTCTCTCTAGATCTCTATCAATCTCTATACATGTAACTTTTTTGGCTTTTTCTAGTAATCTCTCCGTCAGTGCTCCCTCTCCAGGTCCAATCTCTATAATATGCTCATCATCCTCTACCTGTGATAACTCCATTATTTTTGATAAAATCTCATCTTGATTTGTCAAAAAATTTTGTCCAAATCTCTTCTTATGTTTGAATGACATAAAATCCCCTACTATCTTTTTACAACTTTTGCTATATAAGGAAGATTTCTATACATCTCATCATAGTCAAGTCCATAACCAATTACAAACTCATCTGGAATCTCAAATCCAATATACTCGCCCTCGATATCCACTTTTCTTCTAGATGGTTTATCCAAAAGAGAACAAACTTTAATTGAATTAGGTTTTTTTGTAGCTAAAAATTTCTTCACAGTTTCTAGAGTCAATCCAGTATCAATAATATCCTCTATAATTAATACCTCTTTTTCCTCCAATGAAGAATCAACATCTTTCAAAATTTGTACCACTCCCGTGCTGTCAGTTCCACCGTGATAGCTAGAAACTTTCATAAAATCCATAGATAGATTTAACTCTATTCTCTTCAATAAATCAGCCATAAACATAATTGACCCTTTTAATAACCCTACACACACAAGCTCTTTTCCTGCATAATCACTTTCAATCATTTTTGCCAGCTCTTTAATTCTCTCCTCAATTTGAGTTTCGGATATCATTTTTTCTATTGAATATTCCATAAATCCTCCTAAATACATATGTTTTAACAGCTTTCAACCTTTAGTAAAGCTAATTTATTTTTTAATTCCTATTTTTTAATTCATCTAACTCTTTTTCTATCTTTTTCACTCTCTTGTAGATTTCACTTATTCTATACTCCAAAGAGTTCAAAATCCAAAATTGAAAATGACTCGCTCTTTGCGATTCATAGAACATCCAAATCAATTTTATTACTCCGAATAAAATCGCTATCTGAACTGCCAAAGCCGGCGTTATTCTATTGAATATTCCACCTAAAATTAATAATGTCAAAATTATTATAATCAACAAACTATTTACTATTTTATTGTGAGTTGCATTTGCTCCTCCAACCTGTCCGACAATATTTCTAATCCTCTCTTTCTCTTTTTGAAACTCATTTAACTCCTCTCTTAACTGCTCCTCTCCTTTCATCTTATAACCTCCCTATTACACTTCCCAATCTCTTGGATAACGAAACTCTCTTCCTATTGTCCTCTCTGAAATCTTTGCAATCAACGGAAGTTTTCTCTTATATTGCGATAATTTTATTTTTCTTGCAATCTTTTCTACAATTTCTGAAGAATAACCTCTTTTCAAAATATTCTCTTTCTTTTCTCTCTTATCTATCATAAGTTGGAGTATTTTATCCGCTGTCTCATATGAAAAACCAAACTCATCTTCATCTGTTTGCCCTTCCCATAAATCTGCACTTGGTTTTTTAGATATAATCTCATCCGGAATCCCTAAATATCTTGATAAAGCCCATACTTGTGTTTTATATAAATCACCTATCGGATTTATAGCAGATGCTCCATCTCCAAACTGCGTACTATATCCTAAAAGAAGCTCCGTCTTATTGGATGTTCCTAGAACTAGTGCTTTCTCTTTCAGTGAATAATCAAACAGAATACACATCCTTTCCCTTGCCATTCTATTTCCCTTTCTCAGGCTATCCATATCGGGATTCATTTCGAAATATGGCTCTACCATCTGTGTTATCTCAACTTTTTTAGTCCTTATTCCCAATCTTTCTACTACTAGTTCTGCATGTTTTAAACTCTCAGAACTTGATGTTTTATAGGGCATCATAATCCCCAGAACATTCTCAGCTCCAAAAGCCTTTGTCGCCAGATAAGCAACCAACGCTGAATCAATCCCTCCAGATAGACCTAAAACAACCTTTTTAAAGCCAACTTTATTTACTTCTTCTTTCAAAAAATTGACAAGAATAGTTTCTGTCAACTTTAAATCTATATCCAAACTACTTCCCATAACTCTCTCCTACCCAAATCTATCTATATAGCCCTTTAATCTCTTCAGCTATATCCATATCTAAACCAAACTTTCCTAATTTACAAGCCCTATAATCTCTCAAAAGAGTATATGTCGCCTGTTGTACATTTAAATTTCCACCTTTTTGTAGCATATTCATCCTAAGGGCAATAGCTTCTAAAATTCCACCTGTAACCTGTTCAAAATCCTCATCTAACAACTTGTACTTCTCTTTTAAAATCTGCTTTTTCCCCATTAATATCATCTTATCCAAAAGCACACAGGCTACCTCCTCTATTGGTAAAATCTCATCTCTTATAGCTCCTGTGATAGCCAAATTATATCCAACTTTTTCACTCTCAAATTTTGGCCATAATATACCTGGTGTGTCTAATAACTCCAATCCCTCTTTTATTCTTATCCATTGTTTTCCTCTTGTAAATCCTGGTTTATTTCCCACTCCAGCACTATTTTTTCCAACAATTCTATTGATTAATCTTGATTTTCCAACATTTGGAATTCCAACCACCATAAGTCTCGTATTCACTTTTCTTAGCCCTTTTTTTAAAAGTTTTTCTTTCTTTTCACTTGAAACTTTTTCAATTATTGTGTATAACTGTCTTATATTCATTCCTGTTTCTGCTGATAACTCTAATACCTCATCTGCAAAGTTATTCTTCTTAAAAAACTCTTTCCAAAATAAAATCTCCTCTTTTGTTATAAGGTCGGATTTATTTATCACTATGACACGCTTCTTATTTTTTGCAAAGCTCACTATATCTGGATTCTTACTCGACATAGGAATTCTAGCATCCACAACCTCCAAAACTATATCTATGAGAGGCATATTCTCTTTTATTAAATCCTTTGTTTTTTTCATATGTCCCGGATACCAATTTATTTTTGTCATTGACATCTAAAATCACCTCAACACATCTATTCATTTCCCTTTATCAATAACACAATCTCGCCCTTTATCGGATTTTTAGCTAATCGTTCAATCAACTCTGTTGTCGTTCCTCTAAGTATCTCTTCATATATTTTGGTAATCTCTCTCACTATTACAATCTCTCTAACCCCAATAAACTCCTCTATATCACGTAATGTTCTCTCTATTCTATGAGGTGATTCAAAAATTATAATTGTCCTCTTCTCGTTAGCAAGAGATTTTAATAGTGTTTGTCTTCCTTTTTTCTTGGGCAAAAAACCCTCAAAACAAAATCTTCTCAGTGATATCCCAGCAACTGAGCCAGCAGAAGTCATAGCACTAGCTCCTGGAATCGGAATAACTTTTATCCCTTTATTCAATGCTTCATTTACAACCTCAAATCCAGGGTCTGAAATACATGGGGTTCCAGCATCAGTTACCAATGCTATTTTATTCCCATTCTCAAGCATATTGATTATATTTGATATCTGATGCATTTTAGTATGTTCATCATATCTATAAACAATTTTTTCAATCTCCAAATGATTTAATAGTTTTTTTGTTACTCTTGTATCTTCAGCAAAAACAAAATCAACCTCTTTAAAAACTCTTATAGCCCTCAGTGTTATATCCTCCAAATTTCCTATTGGAGTTGCAACTATATATAACATTCTCTTACCTCTTCTTCTATTTACTCATCATTGTTCTCATCTGAGCTACAGCCCTTTCTAACTGCTCATCTTTTTTATCTATTAATTTTTGTCCCTCTTTTTCTCCTTTTACCTGTTTTATTAACTTATTTTTATTATCCTTTGTTACGTTCTCATCTACATTTGTAATATATCCATCAAAGAACAACACATCATCTTTCTCTTCTACAACTATATCTGGAGTTATCCCTACTTTATGAATAGATGTTCCATTTGGAGTGTAATATCTGGCTATAGTCAGTTTTATTCCGTCACCATCCGGAAGAGTTAAAAGAGTTTGAACACTTCCTTTACCAAAACTTTTTTCTCCTAGTAATACCCCTCTTTTGTTATCTTTTATAGCACCTGCAACTATTTCAGAAGCTGACGCACTTCCCTCATTTATCATAACTATTAATGGAAAATCTCCGTAATATTTCCCCTCTCTATTTTCTACTTCCTCTTTTCCGTTTCTTCCTTTTGTACTTACAATCTTTCCTTTAGGAATAAACATAGAGGATATTTTCACAGCTTCTCCCAGGGAGCCACCTGGGTTATTTCTTAAATCCAATATTATACCTTTCGCTCCATTATTCAAAAGAGATTTCAAATGTTCTTCCACATCTTTCGAAACTGTATCTCCAAACTGAGTTAGTCTTAAATAACCTATATTTTTATTTAAAATTCTACTTTTTACATACTTTAATTTTATTATGCTTCTTTTTAACTCAACTGTCTTGGCTTTTTTCACTCCATCCCTAACAATTGTAAGTTTTACTGTTGTTCCCTCTTTACCTTTCAATAATTTTATACTCTCCTCGCTAGAGATTTTAAATGTAGATTTTCCATCAATTGCGATAATTTTATCCTTTGCTCTAATTCCAGCAGTATAAGCTGGTGTATCCTCTATAGGAGATACCACTGTCAACGGTTCATCCACTTTCTTTTGTACAACCATACCCACTCCAGCATATTTTCCTGACATCTCCTCTTTAAAACTCTTTAATTGTTCTTTTGTAAAATAATTTGAATAAGGGTCCTCTAACGAATCTAAAATCCCTCTTAAAGCCCCCTGCATCATTATTTTATTAGTTATCTCTTTCTTCTCTCCCACATGATTTACTTTTATTATATTCATAATATCAGATATCTCTTTTAACTCTTTTATATTACTAATAAAAGCATTTTCATTGGAATTTGCTAATAATATTGTCGTTAAAGAAAATAGCAATATATAAATCTTCTTTTTCATCTCCTATGCTCCTCCTTTTAGTTTTTTTCCGCTTTCAACAACACTCTCTACATCTATTTTTCTTTCACTTTCCTCTTTTAATCCAAACAATGATATATATTCAACATTACCTTTAGTTCCTGTTATCGGGGAAACATCCAATTCAATAAGTTTTAGTCCAAAATCATTAGCTTTATTCTCTACCGCTTTTATAGCTTCTATATGTTTATTCCAATTTTTTACAATTCCACCTTTTTCAATATTTTCTTTTCCCACTTCAAATTGTGGTTTTATCAAAGCCATTAACTGCGTGTTCTCATTAAAAAATTTTAAAATATGTTCAAATACTTTTGTCAAAGAGATAAAGGAGAGGTCCATCACTATCAAATCAATCTTTTCGTTATCAATCTCCTCCAAGGTTAAATCTTTTATGTGAATATTTTCCAAAGATTTTACACTCTGATTATTCCTTAGTTTCCAGTCTAATTGATTGGTTCCAACATCTACAGCATATACAAATTTCGCTCCATTCTGCAATGAACAATCTGTAAAGCCACCTGTTGACGCTCCTACATCAAGAACAATCTTATTATTTAGCTCCAATCTAAAAACCTCTATAGCCTTTTCTAGCTTTAATCCACCTCGGCTAACATACCTACAACTCTCACCCTTTATTCTTATATTAGGTTCTTTATCCAATTTTATCATAGTTCCAGGTTTATCGATTTTTTTCTCATCTACAACAACAACACCAGCCATTATAGCTCTCTTTGCTTTCTCTCTTGTTTCATAAAACCCTTTCTGAACCAATAAAATATCTAGTCTCTCCCGCATTTCAATTCTCC
Organism: uncultured Cetobacterium sp.; assembly: GCA_949293295.1. Classification (GTDB taxonomy): domain Bacteria; phylum Fusobacteriota; class Fusobacteriia; order Fusobacteriales; family Fusobacteriaceae; genus Cetobacterium_A. Next base: position 51,535 of record CASFCG010000005.1, on the reverse strand, counting down.
CTAAAAATTTTACTATCCTCTAAACACTCCAATATCAATAGTTTTAATACTAACTTCTTGAACCCATGTTTTTCAACATCTTTTATTAGTCTTCCCGTCTGCATAACTCTTTCAGAAAAAAATTTATCTCCGATCGGAACCCTTTTTTTATTTTTATAATAATTTAAAAGCTGCTTCGTGGTTTTCACTTTTAATTCAAATTTAGCCCTTCTTAATCTATCTTTTATAACTCCAGTCGTACAGTCAAATCTTTTTGCTATCTCATCCCAAGTTAATCCCTCAACCATTGATTGTAGGATATTGTTGGCTGTGATAGGATTTATTCTGTGATACTTAGCTGAATACATATCCGCCTCATGAACTAACCTAGCTTCCCTAGTGTTAGGCTGAACTTTACCCCATTTTCCGTGATGTGATACAACTATGTGGATTATATGCTTTCTGACCTCTTCTAGTAATTGCACATTCAACCTTTTCTCGATATCCTTTAAAAATATATCCGTTTCTTTTATGATGTATTCTGGTCTTTTTAACATAATTTGAGAGTGTGAAATTTTCTCATTATTTTTTCTCAAACTCCTTTTACTTAAATCATGTAAAATAACACCTAAAACTATTGAGAAAAGGTCCAATTTTTCATTTGCGGACTCTATATTCTTATATATATCAACTATCTTATCCCACAAAATTTGTAAAACATCATATATATGAGTGGTTACCCTTACTCCCTGATCTGAGTAATCTTCTAACTCCTTCACTCTTATATCATCTAATGTAGCTGTTATAAACTCTAGTGCTATTTTATTTTTTATCATTGATACTTTCCTCAATTCTATCTATCAATCCATCTCCACTAAGTCCATTCTCTTCTAATAGTTGCTGTCTTGTTCCATGCGGAATTATATCATTTTCTAAAGCTATTATCTCTATATTAATTTTAATTTTTTTCTCATTTAAAAATCTAATTATCTCATTTCCGAAACCGCCCCTTTTATATCCATCTTCCAAGACAAACACAGTTTCATATTTCAAAATATTCTTACTCAAATACTCTTCATCTAATGGTCTTATCGTTGAGCAATTTACGATTGTTCCGTCTATATCTCTTTCTTTCAATCTCTCTTGTATTTCAACTATCTCTTTTACCATTGCACCTGTCGCCAAAAATAAAACCTTTTCCCCTCTTTTCAACTCTCGCCACTTTCCCAATTCATACCTTTCAACTATTTTATTCTCTATTTCATAGGCTTTTCCCTTTGGAAATCTAATTGCAATCGGAGATTCATTGTAATCCCTAGTAAATTCCAACATCTGTTTCAATTCGCTTCCTGTTGCAGGAGCCAATAACTTAAAATTAGACATCGTCAAAAATATATTTATATCATGTATTCCTTGATGCGTCTTCCCATCTTCACCAACAACTCCAGCTCTATCAATTATAAATCTCACTGGAAGATTTAACAGACCGACATCATGTATTAATTGGTCTAATGTTCTCTGAAAAAATGTTGAATATACTGCAACATAAGGCTTTTTTCCTGATATTGCCAGCCCCGCAGCGTATCCCACAGCATGCTCCTCTGCTATTCCAACATCCATACATCTATCTTTATATTTATTCTGAAAAAGCTCTAGTCCAGTTCCTTTTATCATTGCCGCAGATATTGCAAATACATCTTCATCTTCAGTTGCTAACTCTACTATTTTTTTTCCAAATATATTAGAATAAGTTTCTCCCAACTCCTTTACCTCTCCGGTTTCTAAATCAAATGGAGATATTCCATGAAACTTCTCTTTATTTTTCTCGGCAAGTAAAAAACCTTTTCCTTTTTCTGTTTTTACATGAATAAATACTGGTCCTTTTATCTTTTTAGCTTTATCAAACAGTTTTAATAACTCCTCTATATTATGACCATCTATAACCCCAAGATATGTATAACCCAAAACCTCTGATATACTAAGAGGCAAAAAAAATTGCTTCAATGAGTTTTCAGCTCTTTCCAAAAATCTCTTTACACTTCCTCCCAATGCGACTTTTTCTATCATATCCCTTATATCATTTCTTACATTCATATACACATTACTTGTCATAAATTTTCCTAAAAATTTTGATAGTGAACCTACATTTTTTCCTATAGACATCTCATTATCGTTTAAGACAACAATCAAATTATCTACCTCATCTCCAATATGGTTTAAAGCTTCCAGAGATTGCCCATTTGCTATTGAAGCATCTCCAATTATAACTACAACTTTATTTTCAGGATTAGCTTTAGCTATCCCAGCACCTGCTGACAATGCACTTCCTGCATGTCCAGATATAAAAAAGTCATATTTACTCTCCTTTGGGTCAGTAAAAGGTGCCAATCCCCCTTTCAACCTTAAAGTAGAAAATCTCTCTCTTCTATCCGTCAATAGTTTATACACATATGATTGATGACCTACATCAAACAATATTTTATCTTTAGTAATATCAAAACTCTCTAACAAAGCTTGTGTCAACTCTACAACTCCCAAATTAGGTGCTAAATGCCCTCCATTTTTACTTGTTATCTCTATCAAAGTTGCTCTTATCTCTTCGCTTTGTTTTCTCAATCTTTCAATTTTGTCCATTTTTCCCATCCTTTAAACTTGGATATATCCTTTAAATAGAAAAGCAACGGTAATACCTAATATCGCTCCTATCAAAACCTCCAAAGGAGTATGACCTAAAAGCTCTTTCAATCTTCCATTATAGAGTTCTTCTCCACTTTTTTTAGAAAACTTATCTAAAATCGTATTTAAAAGCCCTGCATGTTTACCAGCTGCCCTTCTAATTCCAGCAGCATCATACATCACAATTCCCATTACTATAAAAGATATCGCAAAATACTCACTACTCAATCCCTTAGATAAAGCTACTGCTGTACTTAAAGAAGCTACTACAGAGGAATGAGAACTTGGCATTCCTCCCGTTTCAAATAATCTTTTAAAATCCACCTTTCTATCTCTTATAATAGCTGTAATAAACTTATAAAACTGAGCTAAAAACCATGCGACAAAAACGACATCTATTATTCTATTTTTCAATATTATTCCCTCTTGCATTTTATCCCCTTACTACTTTAGATTTTTTAATTCTAATGAGATATTGGGCTTTTCCATGCTCTCCTTATACAAAATTATTGTTCTTCCTATTATTGAAACAACATCCGCTCCTATATAATCAGCTATTTGAATTGCAACCTCTTTTTTTTCGACCTCTGAATTTTGAAGTATTTTAACTTTTAAAAGCTCTCTTAACTCTATTGCCTCTGCAATACCTTGAGCTAAAGTCTCAGAAAATCCATCCTTTCCAACTCTAAATACTGGCTCTAAACTATGAGCTTTCTTTTTTAAAAAAACTCGCTCTTTGCTTGTCAATCCCATATTCTCTCCTTATATCTCCATTATTATAGGCAATATAACTGGTGTTCTTTTTATTCTATTATAAAAATATTTCCCTGCAATATCTTTCACAGAGTTTTTCAAAACATTCCATTCCTTTATATTTCCATTTAAAAGTTCTTCTAACTTCAATTTTATATGTTCAATTGCCTCTTTTAAAATCTCATCTGAATCTTTTGAATAAACAAACCCTCTAGTTACAATATCAGGACCACTTATCAATCTTCTCGTTTCTCTATTCAACACAAATACAATTATTGCTACACCATCCTGAGAGAGCAACTGTCTATCTTTTAATACAATATGACCTATATCTCCTATACCTAATCCATCTATAAGAGTTACTCCTGCTGTCACCTTTCCTTTTATTCTCGCAGTTGAATTTGTAACTTCAACCTTAGAACCATTTGAAGCTAGTATTATATTATTTTTTGATATTCCAGTCTCTATCGCTGTCTCCTTGTGTGCTTTTAACATTTTAAACTCTCCATGTACTGGCATAAAATTTTTGGGCTTGATTAAATTTAACATCAAACGTTGCTCCTCTTTACTCGCATGACCTGATACATGGATTCCAGCTATCTTTCTGAATACAACTTCCGCTTCATATTTTAGTAGATTATTTATATTGTTTGATACTGCTCTTTCATTTCCAGGAATAGGAGTTGCAGATATTATAACTGTATCTCCCTCTTTCACTTTCGTATGTTTATGAATATTTTTAGCTATTCTCGATAATGCAGCCATCGGCTCTCCCTGTGTTCCAGTACACAGAATCACAACCTTATTGTCCTTTAATTTATCAATATCTGTCAAACTTATCATTATATCATTGGGAATTTTCAAATATCCTAAAGCTGATGCTATATCAAAAACTTTCACTAAACTTCTTCCATCAATAGCTATTTTTCTTCCGTACTCATCGGCTATATTTACAATTTGCTGCAATCTATGAACATGTGAAGCAAAAGCAGCTATTATTATTCTCCCTTTAGCCTTAGAAAACTCAGCTTTCAACGCTTCTCCCACTGTTTTTTCTGATGGAGTAAACCCCTCAACCTCTGAGTTTGTTGAATCCGACAATAATAAATCAACTCCCTCTTCTCCAACTTGAGCCAATCTCAAAAAATCAACCCCATCTCCATCTACTGGAGTCAAATCTATCTTAAAATCTCCCGTATACATGACTCTTCCAGCTGGAGTTGTAACAACTACTGCATAAGCATCAGCTATTGAGTGAGTTACACTTATAAACTCTACTTCAAAATATTTTCCAATCCTAACTTTATCCCGTCCTTTTATCTCTTTCATTTTGGGCGGAACCTTTGAAACCTCACCGCTCTCAAATTTAGATTTTACTAAGGCAAGTGTCAGTCTCCCTCCATATACTGGAATATCTTTGTCAATCTTCTGATATAAGTATGGAACCGAACCTATATGGTCTTCATGCCCGTGAGTAATAAAAACCCCTTTCACTTTATCTTTATTACTCTCAATATAACTAAAATCTGGAATTACTAAATCAATCCCTAACAACCCCTCATTTGGAAAACTGACCCCTGAATCAATAATTATAATCTCATCTCTATACTGAACAAGAGTCATATTTTTTCCAACTTCATCAAGTCCTCCCAATGGAATAACATACATTTTCTCATCCTTTTCTATTTTTATAGCTGTTTTTTTAGGATGAGAACTTCTTTTAGGAAATCTCCCTTTTCTATCCACCTTTATTTTTTCCAAAGTTTCCTTTGTTCTCTTAAACATCATTTTTTTTATATCTTTTCCAAACTCCCCTCTCTCCTTTTCTATTATCTTCTCTAAATCCATTTCATCTCCTTTTTTTTAGTATTCTTTTCTATTTAACATAGATATTTATCTTGTTCTTTAAATTTTTGTTTTCTTGCATAGCTCTGATATTAAATTTTTTAGAGATTTTCAGAGCAGTATAATAATCCTCACTATTATACTCAACTACATTTCTCTCAACTTTCTTACTCGTATCTCTTAATATTAAATTTTTATACCCAGCCCTTTTTAAATCTGCATATAAATCTTTAGCAATCTTGTTTCCTCCGATTACATCTATCTTTAAAGGCACTAATTGTTCTTTTCCTAAAATAATTACAAGATTCGCAAGAGTTGGTATCTCCTCTTCTTTCTTCACTTTAAAGTAATTTTCACTCAATGTAACTAATATCTCTTCCAATTTTTCTTTATCTATCTCATTTATTCTAATCAAACTATAATTTGTATTCTTCTCATAGTTCGCCGCTGTATAGCTAACATTTAATTTACTTTTTAACCTTTCTCCGGCTTCTCTTGCATAACCAACTATTCCATTTGCATTTAATATATCTACAACTATATTTGTTTCATTTTTGGATTTTTCAGCATATAGATTATCAAACAACTCTTGTGTCTCTGTTGTTAAAATATATTCCTTATCCTCAATTATATGAGTTGGAACTCTCCTTATATTCTTCACATTTAACTCTGGTTTTGTATATTTAATCACTCTATAACTTTCAACTTTTTCTGGAAAAATCTCATTTATAGTTCTCAACAATAACTTATAATTTTCTGAATTAATCAACTTTTTTATTGTCATCTCTTTATTTAATCCTATATTTTCTGGAACCTCTACAGCTAACTTATCCCCATATACCAGCGTTACACTTTTTTTATCAATCAATGCATATTTCTCTTTTTTTTGACCATCATCTTTTCTTTTTCCTATGTTATATGCCAAAAGTATTCCTAAAGCAACTATTAAAACAAATGAAAACAAAATATTAAAAAGCAATCTTTTTGCTTTTCTTCTTTTTCTATTATTAATCTCTTTCGCATCCATCCGCTATCAATAACCCCTCTTCCAATTTTATTATTTTCACTCTTACAAACTCATTAATTTTTGCGTTAGCTATCTTTGCCTTTACTCTTAAATAATTTTCAGAATAACCATAGATATATCCATCCTCTTTTATCTCCTCTGTCAAAATGGTTAACTTCTCTCCCTCATATCTTTTTAATCTTTTTTCCTTCATCTGTTTTTTTAAAACCTCTAATCTATCAGCTCGTTCTTTTTTGGTTTTATTATCAATTTTGTCTGTAAATTTGCTAGCTAAGGTATTTTCTCTGTCAGAATATTGAAAAATATGTAAATCTGTGAATCCTATTTTTTTCATCAAATTATAACTATTTTCAAACATCTCCTCGGTCTCTCCTGGAAAACCAACAATAACATCTGCTGTACACTCTACATTTGGAATTTCTTTTTTTAAACTTAAAACTCTATCCTCTATAAGCTTCGCTCCATACTCCCTCTTCATTCTTCTTAAAACTGTATCATCACAAGATTGGAGTGAAATATGAAGATGTGGCATTAATTTCCTCTCCCTTTTCATTAATTCTATAAATCTGTCTGAAATTTTATCTGGATATATTGACCCGATTCTAATTCTTTCCACTCCCTCAATCTTTGCTACTCTCTCCAATAAATCCTCTAAACATATTCTTTTATCTAAATCTTCACCATATGCACTCAAATTTATTCCTATAATTATAAACTCCTTGAATCCCTCTTCAACCAACGTGGTTATCTCTTTACATATACTCTCTAGTTTTCTTGAACGACTTCTCCCTCTTCCAAACGGTATTTTACAATAGGAACAAAAATTATTACACCCATCCTGCACTTTTATATAAGCCCTTGTCCTCTCTCTCAAAGTTGCAAACTCATACTCTTCATACTCTCTACCCTCAAATATATCCCCAGATATTAACTTTGATTTTTTATTATCTATATCCTCAATAAGCGATACAAGTCCATTTTTATTTGTATTTCCAACAACAAAATCTATCTCTTCTATCTCTAACAGCTCTTTTGAATTTGTTTGAGCATAACATCCTGTTACAATTAACGTCGAATCTGGATTTAATCTTTTAGCCCTTCTTAATATATTTCTGGTTTTCTTATCCGCTATACTTGTTACTGTACAAGAGTTCACCACATAAATATCTGCTTCATTCTCAAAACTTTCTTCTCTATATCCCTTTTTTAGAAGTTGATTTTTTATACTCTCACTCTCATATTGGTTCACTTTACATCCTAAAGTATAAAACGCAACTCTTTTCTTTCTAAAACTCATTTCTCAATATACCTCCCACAACAATCGAGGCTGTTTCCGCTCTTAATATTCTCCTCCCTAACGATACAGATTTAACTCCCTTTCCTTTTAAATACTCAACCTCCTCTTTTTCAAATCCACCCTCTGAGCCGATTATATACAAAATCTTTTTAGGTTTTTTCTCCAATCTATTTAAAATCTCTCTCAAAGAGTGCTCCTCTTCCTCTTCATATGGAACAATCGAAAAATCATAATCCTCTATTTTTAGTTCCTTTATCATCAATGGCTCCATAATTTCAACCAATTTTACAGCTTGACACTGCTTTGTAGCCTCTTCTACCACTTTATCCCATTTATCTTTTTTCTCAGTCAGCTTTACGACACCTCTTTTTGTAACAAGTGGTATTATTCTACTAACTCCTATCTCTGTTAGCTTTTGAATCGCCAAATCCATCTTATCATTTTTCAATATTCCCAATGCTATATCTATTTCAACATCGCTCGAATAGCTATCCTCTTTTTTTTCTAAAACTTTTAACTCAACTCTTTTTTTGTCTATATGAACAACTCTACAAATATACTCAAACTCACCATCTACAGCTCGTACTTTCTCATCTATCTTAATTCTAAAAGAGTTTTTCAAGTGATTTAAATTGCTTTTATCAACTATCTCTATCATATCGCCTAAAATATTCTCTTTTGATATTATAACACTTATCACTTCTATCTCCTATATCTTATCTTTATTTTTTATAATCTCTGCTAAGCTGGTATTTTCAAGTATTTTGGTCATTGCAACATCTAATTTTGTCCATATACACGCTGTTGAACACTCTTCCTCTCCACACAGGCAACTTTCACTACTTTCATTGCAATCTATAACTCGTTGTTCATCATCCAAAATTTTATAAAGCTCATGTAGGGTTATATCTTCTGGAGCTAAAGAAAGCTTATACCCTCCATTTGGTCCTCTTTTTCCTTGTATTATATTTTCATTTTTCAATTTAAAAAGTATTTGCTCTAAATATTGAATTGATATCCCCTCAGCATCAGATATCTCTTTTATTCTTACCAACTTACCTTTTTGAGAGGATTCTGCAATATATATCAATGCTTTTAAACCATATCTAACCTTTGTACTTATTTTCATCTATTTCTCCTTTTACTTTCAAATGATTATAAGCCTTCTCCGTAACAACTCTTCCTCTATGAGTCCTTTTTATAAATCCTATCTTTACCAAATATGGTTCGTAAACCTCCTCTAACGTTCTTCTATCCTCTCCTAACATCAACGCTAATGTCTCTATTCCAACAGGTCCACCACCATAATTTTCAATTATAGCTTTTATTATATCTCTATCCAGTTCATCCAATCCATTCTTATCTATTCCTAATATATCTAACGCTTTTACCGTATGATGCAAATCTATTACCCCGTTTCCTTTTATTTCACAGTAATCTCTAACTCTTTTTAATAATCTATTTGCTATCCTGGGCGTTCCTCTACTTCTCAATGCTATCTCTCTCGCTCCACTCTCTTCTGCACTTATCCCCAACAATAAAGCTCCCCTTTTCACAATAGCCATTAGTTCATTTTCTGTATAATATTCCATTCTATGAACAACTCCAAATCTATCTCTCAACGGAGAACTTAAAAGCCCTGCTCTAGTCGTTGCCCCTATCAATGTAAAAGGTGGAAGTTCAATCCTTATTGACTTTGCAGAAGGACCCTTTCCTATAATTATATCTAACTCTCCATCCTCCATTGCCGGATATAAAATCTCTTCTACCGCTGTATTTAACCTGTGTATCTCATCTATAAACAAAATATCATTCTCCTCTAACGAGGTCAAGATAGCCGCTAAATCCCCAGCTTTATCTAACACAGGTCCAGAAGTTATCTTCAAATTCACTCCCATCTCTGTTGCAATAACTCCAGCTAATGTCGTTTTTCCCAGTCCTGGCGGACCATACAATAATATATGGTCTACGCATCCAGCTCTTCTTTTAGCTGCCTCGACAAATATATGCATCTTTTCTTTCAGGGCTTCTTGCCCGATATATTCCGCTAACCTTTTAGGTCTTAAACTCTTCTGAACCTCTTTCTCATAATCAAATTCACCACTAGCTACAATTCTCTCCATATCCTCTCCTTAAATCACTATTGTTACTACGAATTGAATAGCTCCTATAACTCCTCCTAATACAGCACCAACTAACTCTATATGTTTCAACTCCTTTTTGGCTAATTGAAATGTTATCCTTTCCAAATCTTCAAGAGAAAACTCATCCACCTTTTCAACAATAATTTTCTTCAAATCTACACTATTCTCAAAAGCTGTCAACAGTTTTGAAATTATCTCATCCTTATTTTCCAAAATTGTTTTCTTAACAAAATTTCTTATCTGCTTGATAATACTTTCATTTAGAAATAATGCAAGCATCGGAAAATATTTTACTAAAGTTTCACTTTTTAACTTTTTATCCAACATCATATCAATAGCACTCTCTAGCTCACTTTCAATCTTAGAACTATCAATCTCCTTTACAATATCTTTTATTGATAGTAGATTAGTTTGAATAGTCTCTGCAAGTTTTTCACCTATCTCATGTTTTCTTTTAGGAATTAATCCTTGTATTTTAAACAATCCAAAATTTATCTCTTTGTACGGTCTAAATAACATTTTTATCGCTATATAGTTTGTTATCCATCCAATTATAGAACCAATTATAACTAAAATAATCGCTTTTATGAACATAATCTCCACCTCTTTCAGTTCTCATTTCACTATTATATCATTTTACATTATTATATCCAAGTATATTTTTTTTAACCTAAGAATTGTTTAAGTTTATTCTATATCAGTGATAAAAATGCGACTAAAGATTCATTTTTAAACTCTTATTTTTGTCTGTAAGAATTATCTTAAATAAAGACAGCTATCGTTTCTAACGCTTTCCTCAAAAATCTAAATCCCCCCTTGCCATAGTGAACTCTTTTCCTAAATCAATATAATCCCCTATATCTCTCTTATATCTTTATCCTATTATTTATATCATACAATATATTTACTTGACAAACTTAAAATATTATACTAGAACAAATTTTTCCTCTTCTCCTTTTGAATTATCCATAAAATAAATAACTTTCGCATCCATTAGAAATACTCCAAATGAAAATTAAAAAAGCAAAAGTTTAGCGAACTAATCTTCTGCTTTTTTGTGCTCAAATTTTTTATCCCTATTTTAAATTACATACTATCTTCTAACGATTTTTCTTCCTTTCCAGCTTCCATATCTTTATATTTAGAAATATCTAAATTTCCTAAACTTTTATCAACTATTAAACCATTTGTAACTGAACCGATTACATTTAACATCGTTCTTGGCATATCAACTATAGGGTCAACCGCCAAAATAGGATTTATCAGAGGAAATAAAGAAGATAATCCCATTCCAGAAAGTCCTACTGACGCTGATAACGTTGCAGTTCCTGGAACTCCAGCTATTCCGAACGAACCAATTGTCATAACCACTACTGATGTAACCAAAAAAGTAAAATCAATCGTATGACCACTCATATTTGAAACAAATACAACTGTTAAAGCCGGAAAAATACCCGCACAACCTTGCATTCCGGCTGTTGTTCCAAAACTTGCAACAAAACTAGCTGTTGATTCATTAATCCCTAATTTATTCGTCATTGTAGATATTGTAACCGGTAAACATCCCACACTTGACCTTGATGTAAACGCCAGAATAAGCAATGAAATACTCTTCTTCACATAGATGAATGGGTTTAATCCAAACATTGAAACTACAAACATCTGAATAATAAACATAACCATAACAGCTAAATACAACACTAAAACAAATTTTCCAACAGCAACAATCGCTTCAATTCCTCTCTGAGCTATTGTATTTGCTAACAATGGAACTACTGCTAAAGGCATCCATTTTATGATACTCATCGCCATAGATATTATTACTTTTTGTAAAGCGTTTATTAAATCAAAGAATGGTTTTACCACATCCATATATTTTTTCGACATTCTTTTTGCTGCCACTCCAACAATCGCAGAAAATATAACTAATCCTACTATATTCAGATTTACCATAGCTCCTATTGGGTTAGCCGGTATCAAATCTTTTAAAGTATCAACTATATTTTTTATATCTCTTATTTTCCTAGCACCTTCAGTTGTTACAGCTACCGCTGTCTCATCCAATTTTCCTACTTTAAATATAATACCGAATAACAATCCTACAACTACAGAAATTGCCACCATAAACATAACTACAGCTAGACTTCTTTTCACTAATTTTCCTAAATTGGTATCATCTTTCATATTTATAATTACATAGATTATAGATACCATAACAAGAGGTATAACAAGCATTCTAACAAAAGAAATAAATCCTCCACCGAACAGACTATACCACTGTGTTGTCTCTTTTACGAATGTTAACTCCATCGGATTTACTGGAAATTCAGCAACATATTGAATTACTAATCCAAGTACAAGACCTACTGCCGTTGCAATCATAACTTTTGCAGAAAAGTTAAATTTTTGTTTTGGTAATTTGTTGATTATAAACATTAAAATAAATAAAATAAGTAGAAAAATAACCGTCTTTAAATCGCTAATCATCAAAAACTCTCTAAAAAACATACTCTCCATATCTCTACATTCTCCTTTCGTTTTATAATAATTATTTATTTTGCAACATTTCCAGCAACATTCATAACATCCCAAGTTCTAGCAAAAGGCGGAGCATAACAAAAATCCATCATCCCCAATTCATTAACTGTAATTCCTGAATAGATTGCAACTGCTAAAGCATCAATTCTCAACGCAGCTCCTTTTTTTCCAGCAATCTGAGCTCCTAAAATAACTCTTGACTCTGCATTATATATTAACTTTAAATAGATATCCTCTCTACCTGGATAATAGTTTGTTTGATTCTTATCTTTTATAAAAACAGTTTTATAGTTTATTCCCATTTTTTGTGCTTCTACCTCTGTTAATCCTGTTCTAGCAGCTTCTAAATCTAAAACTTTCACTCCTGCCGTTCCCAAAGTCTTTTGAAATACTGTTTTTACTCCAGCCAAATTTTCTCCTACTACCCGTCCTAACTTATTTGCCGTTGTAGCTAAAGGGATATAAGTTTCATTTCCTCTCAAAAAATGCGGAACTGTTGCACAATCTCCAGCTGAATAGATTGATTCTATGCTCGTTTCTCCATATTCATTGACAACTAACGCTCCATTTGTTAACATTTGTATTCCTGTATCTTTTAAGAACGAAGTATTTGGTCTTACCCCAGTTGCTATTACAACAATATCCGCCTTATACTGTCCTTTATTCGTTTTTACTCCTACAACACTTCCATTTTCCTGTATTATCTCTTCCACTACCTCTTCTAAATGAAGTTCTACACCTGAATGAGAGGATATCTCATCAGCCATTATATCCGTTATCTCTTTATCAAAACTTTCTAATAATACTCTATCTGCTAACTGAATCAATCTAATACTGCTTTTTCCTAAATTTTTAGCTGCTTCAACAACTTCGATTCCTATATATCCAGCCCCAACGATTATAATATTTTGATTCTCCTCTTTTATCATCTCTTTTTTAAGCTCTATCCCATCACTATAATCTTTTAGAGTAAAAACCCCTTTTGCATCTGCATTTTTTATAGGAGGGATGATAGCACTCGCCCCTGTAGCAATCATTAATCTATCATAACTATCTTGAAATATCTCTCCAGTGATTAAATTCTTTACTGTTATCTCTTTTTTATCTACATCAACATCAATTACTTCATGTTTAATTTTTATATTCATTCCTGCTTCTATAAATTTTTCAACCGGTCTTGCTATCATATCTTTTTCATCTTCAAAAAAATTTCCAACATAATAGGGCAGTCCGCATGCTCCCCAAGAAACAATGTCAGTTTTTTCATAGATTACCATTTCTACATCTTTGTTCAATCTTGCAGCTTTTGCTGCTGCTGACATCCCAGCTGCGACGCCACCTATTATAACTACCTTCATTCCACATTCCTCCTTTTTTATATTAAAATTAATCTATTTTTTCTGTTCCCGGTCATCATTATAACACTTTTTTTTATTTTTTCAAACTTTATTTTACTACTCTTTCTATACGTTCATTTAAATTTACCAAAACTTCACAAGATTCTTTTTCCTCTATCTCTTCAAAATCGAAAAAGAGTTCCACTTCATCCCCATTTTTTATATTTTCATCCACAACAACAAATGATACATCCATACTGATATGAATCACTCTATATTTTTTATTATTGATTATAGACATAATATTCTCATACTTCCTTAAAAAACCATCACCATATCCTATTTTTACCTGTCCTACTCTTTTATATCCCTTCAAAATGAGGTCATTAATTTTAGAATATCCAATATATTCTGATTTTCCTATTTCTGTTATATCAAAAATTTTTCCTTTTAACTCAAAAACTTTTTTTATATTTTTATTATTTTTTCCTTTTGTCTGTAATCCAAAAATATGCTGTCCACATCTTATATGAGTAGCTATTTCGCACTGTATATTCTCCACTCCATCACTATTTAGAAGATGTATTACTTCAAATCTTTCCTTTCCTATTTTTTCTACAATCTCTGTAAATTGCTTTTCTATTATTTCCATATCATCTTTATCAGCTGAAAAAAGATGTCCCATTATCCCTCTAAATCTTAAATTTTTGCTTTGAATAAAATCTATTAACCTTTCTAACTCATCAACCTTAAAGCCGCTTCTACAAAATCCAAAATCTAAACGTATATGCAGTTGTAAACAACTTATTCCTTGTTTTATACAACTTTTTAACACCTCTATATCTGTGACAACCATTTCAATATTTTTATTCTCTTTTAATATTATAAAATCCTCCAAGATATCTAAAAACAATATTTTTATCCCGCTTAACCCCATGTTTAAAATAGATTTTATCTCTCTCTCCCTTGAAACTGCAAAGTAATCACACCCATTTTCATTCAATATCATCACAGTTTCTCTTAAGCCAATCCCATAAGCATTTGATTTTACAACTGCAATCATCTTTTTCCCTGTTTTTCTCACAAGATACTCATAATTATCAATCATTTTTTTCCTACTTATTTCAATTATAAAACTGTTTTTTGCCACTCTCATCACCTCCTCAACCTATTATAGACAAAAAGAGTGCGTTAATTACACTCTTTAATCTCTTCTTAAATGAGCTAATAAAATAGCTATATCATTCCCAGTCACTCCACTTATTCTCGATGCTTCTCCTATTGAAAGTGGTTCTACCTCTTTCATCCCAGCTCTAGCAATATTAGAAATTCCAACAACTGAATCAAAATCAAACCCTTTTTCAATCACTATGGACTCCAGTCTTTTAAATCTTTCTATCTGTTCTCTTTCTCTCTCTATAAATACTTCATATTTTATCATTACCTCTATTTGATTTTTCACGAACTCTGGATACTCCGGTAACTCTAAAAATCTTCCTAAATCCTCATATGTAACCTCTTTTATCTTTAATAATTCAGAAGCTGAGACCCCTTTTGTCAACCTAACCTCTAATCCTTTCTCCTCCAAAAATAGATTGGCTTCTTTCATTGAAACTTTCGTTTCTTTTATTCTTTCAATCTCTTTATATACATTTGCTCTACACTCTTTCAAATACTCTATCTTCTCTTTAGAAACAATTCCTATCTCTTCCGCTTTATCTAAAAGACGCATAAAACCATTATCAAATCTTAAGGTCAATCTATATTCTGACCTCGAAGGAAGTACCCTGTATGGCTCTGGAGTTTTCTTATGAATTATATCATCAACTAAAACCCCAATATATCCCTCACTTCTATCAAATATTACAGGTTCTTTTCTCATTGTCTTTCTAGCTGCATTCACTCCTGCTATAAATCCCTGAGTTGCTGCTTCTTCATAGCCAGAAGTCCCGTTTATCTGTCCTGCAAAATACAACCCCTCTATTTTTTTACTCTCTAAACTTGGATAAAGCTGGGAGGCCGGAGCATAATCATACTCCACAGCATATCCATATCTCATTATTTTAGAGTTCTCAAGCCCTCTTATTGACTTTAACATCTGCTCTTGTGCAAATGGTGGCATCGCGGTCGTCAATCCATTAACATATAACTCATTCGATTCTCTAGATTCCAATTCTAAAAAAATCTGATGGTCATGCTTTTCTGGAAAGTTCAAAACTTTCCTATCCAAAGACGGACAATGTCTGGGACCATGTGTCTCTATTATCCCTGACACTATGGGAGAATATTTTAATAACTCCTTAGTTACCTCTATAGTTTTCTCTGATGTGTGAGTCAACCAAGTTGGAACAACACCATTCCTCTCTTTTTCTGTGTATATTGAAAAATATCTAGGTTTTTCCTCTCCATAAAGTGGCTTCATCTCTTCAAAATTAACTGTTCTTTTATCTATTCTTGGTGGTGTAGCAGTCTGATAACGTCCTAATTTAATACCATTTTGCTCTAAACTTTTCGAAAGCTTTTCTACAGAGTTCTCTCCCATTCTTCCAGCAGGATATTTTATATCTCCAATTACAACTCTTCCTCTCAAAAAAGTCCCTGTTGCTAAGATAACCGCTTTCGAAAAATACTCAATCCCTAATGCGGTTCTTACACCTCTTATATGTTTATTATCAATAATAAGCTCTTCTACTTGGTCTTGAATAATCTCTAAATTTTCAGTCTCTTCAAGCAATGCTTTCATCTTACTTCTATATAATAATTTATCAGCCTGTCCTCTCGTTATTCTTGCTGCTGGTCCTTTACTAGTATTTAAATGCTTTAATTGAAGATTATATCTATCTATATGTTTTCCCATCTCTCCACCCAAAACATCTATCTCGGCAACTAGATTACTTTTTCCAGGGCCTCCTATTGATGGATTACAGGACATCATTCCTATATTATCAAGTGATAACGTGAATAAAACAGTTTTTCTATTCAATCTCGCACTTGCTAAGGCTGCCTCTATCCCTGCATGTCCCCCACCTACAACAATTACATCATATTCAAAACTCATAATCTCTTGTACGATAAATAATAAAAATATTTATCAATACAACCTCCTCTCATTATTAATCTACTAAAATTTTTGGGAGTTTTATTGATTTCAACTCTTAATAACATTCAAGTTAAACCTAATAAAACACAGATACTCTCTTTTTATTTCTATTCATATACATATTATTTGATATTATCTATAAACTAAGCCACAGAGAATCTCCGTGGCTCAATCAATTTTCTATTTCCCAACACAAAAATTACTAAATATATGGTCCAACAAATCCTCGTTAGTAATCTCACCTGTTACCTCAGATAATGAATCTAAAGCTTCTTTTAAATCTACTGCCATCAAATCCATTGGCAATCCCAAATCTATTGTCTCGAATATGTTTTCAATCGCTTTTTTAGTCTTTTCTAGAGCGGACTTGTGACGAATATTAGTAATTATTAATTTTTGTGAACTATCCTCTATCTGTCCCGACACAATTTGATTATATATCTCTTTTTCCAGTACATCAATTCCAACTTTCTCCAAGGCTGACACTCTCAACCATTTTTCAATTCTATCCAATCTTGATATATCTAGCTTTCTTTCCTGATCTGTTTTATTTATTACTCCTATAACTTTCTTATAATTCAACTCTTCATATATTTTCAAATCCTCTTCTGTTAACTCTTGAGAGTTATCTAATACAAAAAGAACTAAATCAGCATTTCTTATTAACTCTCTTGATTTCTCAACTCCTATATTTTCTACAATATCCTCTGTTTTTCTTATCCCTGCTGTATCAACTAAAATTAAAGGAATACCATTTATATTTATTACCTCTTCGATGATATCTCTTGTCGTCCCAGCTATGTGTGTTACAATAGCTCTTTCCTCTTTCAAAAAAGTGTTCAACAAACTTGACTTCCCTACATTCGGTCTTCCAACTATTGCAGTTTTAACACCTTCCTTTATCAATTTTCCTTTACTGTAGGTATCTATCAATCTTGTCGTCGTATTGATAACATCATGTAGATTTGAGACTAACTCCTCTGGCAAAGGGTCATCTATCCCCTCCTCTGGATAATCCAATACAACATTTACATGAGCTGAAACATCCATAACTTTCTTTTTCAACTCATTTATTAACTCTCTTAAATCTCCTCTTAGTTGCTCCAAGGATAAAGATAAACTCCTCTCTGTTTTTCCATGGATTAAATCAATTACCGCTTCTGCCTGCGTCAAATCTAATCTTCCGTTCAAAAAAGCTCTTCTCGTGAACTCACCAGTCTCAGCTAATCTTGCACCATTTTTTAAAACAAGTTCTAATATCTTCTCTGTTATCAAAAAGCCACCATGGCAATTAATCTCTACTATATCCTCTTTCGTATAAGTATTTGGTGCTTTCATTATTGAGACCAAAACCTCATCTACAACCTTTTTTTCATCATAAAGATGACCATAATTTATACTGAAATTACGTAATTCTTTTACCTTTTTATTCGATTTTGGCTTAAATATTTTTGAGAGTATACACAAAGAATCTTTACCGGATAATCTCACTATTCCTATCCCCCCCTCGCCTCTTGGGGTAGAGATTGCGGCGATTGTATCAAACATTTTCTTTCCTCTCCTATCTTTTTCTCCTTATAACAATATACCTTCTCGGGTCTTTTCCTTCACTGTACGTGCTCAATTCTGGGTAAGTATTTATTATTTCATGAATAATTTTTCTCTCTCTCGGTGACATTGGATTCAATCTAACAGGTTTTGAAGTTTTTAAAACCTTATCAGACATTTTTTTAGCTAATTCTCTCAAAGTTTCCTCTCTCTTAGTTTTAAACCCTTCAACATCAACCTCAATTTTAGCTTCTTTCGCCATAATATTCAACAAATACTCATAACTATTCAACGTTTTTCCTTTTTTCCCTATAATAATTCCATTATCGGGACCTTGTAAATTAAGTGTATATGTTCTAAAATCCTTTTTTTCTATTTCTGCATCTAAATCTAATCCCATCTTTTCTAATAGTTCTTTTCCTTTTTGTAAAATCTCCCTCTCTTTATTAACTTCATGTCCTACACTCTCTTCAGTCTCATCTGAAGCAATCTCAATCTTATAAATTCCCTCTCTAGAGAATAACCCCAAAAATGAAAATGGTTTTCTTTCCTCTGTAATGTTCTTTATTGCCTTTTTGTCAATCTCTAGTATTTTTATCGCTCTAGCCACAGCAACATCTTTATTTTTAGCTTTTATTTCAATTATGTTTTTCATAATCGTTCTAATCTCCTTTTTTCATTATGAAGTATTGTTGAATAACTCCTGCTAAACTTGAAGTTAACCAATAAACTTGTAATCCTGCAGGCATCTTATATGAGATAAAAATCATCATGATTGGAAAAATATACATCATATTTTTAGTTTGAGGATTATTTCCAGCTCCACTTAAAGCCTGTTGCACGAAAGCTATAACTCCGTTAAGGATCGGTAATATGTAAAAAGGGTCTGCTTCTAACAAGTTTAACCATAAAAAGCTTTCTGCTGGAACAACTCCTCTTTCAGCTCTTAAAACACCAAATAATGCCCAAAGAATAGGAAGTTGTATTAATAAAGGAAGACATCCTCCCGCTGGATTAATGTTTTTCTCTCTATATAACTCCATAGTTTTTTGATTTAATAGTTCTTTATTATCACCATATAACTCTTTATATTTATCCAATGTCGGTTGTAACTCTTTCATCTTTTTCATCGCTTTATCCTGTTTTAAAGTCAAAGGCAACAAAATAATTTTTATTAAAAGGGTCAATAATATAATTGCTAGACCGAAATTCCCCGTTAATCCATTCAAAAATAAAAGTGCCTCTTCAAAAATTTTATATAAAAACTCCATTAATCTTCCTCCTAGATTTCTATGCTACTTAAGGAACATCATCATATCCACCTTTGTGAAAGGGCGTGCATCTTAATAATCTTTTTATTCCTAAATACCCACCTTTCAAAACTCCATATCTCTCTATAGCTTTAAGCATGTATTGAGAACATGTAGGGTAGTAGATACAATTTTTCCCCAATAAACTAGATATATATTTTTGATAAAATCTTATTATACATAAGATTGTTATTTTCACTATTAGTTCAACTTTGCTTTTTAAATAACCTATAATTTTCGAAACATTTTTCAAGGTCTTGTTCAATCTCCTTGTATTTTAATTCTTTGAATTTTTTACCTGCTTTTTGTTTAGCTACCAATACGATATCAAATCCCAAAATAAAACGAAGTTCGTTGACTCGACAATACTCTTTGAATAACCTTTTTATTCTATTACGACAAACTGCGTTACCAATTTTTTTACTAGCCACAAATCCAAATCTATTTTCTTGCATTTTGTTTTTCCTTAAAAATACAATTACATAGAAGCCGTATATTTTATTTCCTATGTTGTAAATCAGCCTAAACTCATTATTTTTTTTTAATGTTTTCATATAAAACTCCTGAACGTTGAAAATAAAAGATCTTCTTCAACATTATAGCATAGATTTGTTTTATTGTTAAACAAATTTATTTTTGTTTTATTTTGTAACCATTTTTAAAAACCCGGTGTAGTTTCTCACCGGGCTTTACGCAGATAATACTTTTCTTCCTTTGGCTCTTCTTCTTTTTAATACTTTTCTTCCATTTTTAGTCGCCATTCTAGCTCTAAATCCGTGGTCTTTTTTGTATTTTCTATTATTTGGTTGATACGTTCTTTTCATTTGTTTTCACCTCCCCAAAAGCATCTATATTTCAGATAATTATTGTAGAAGAAATTATTTGTTTTGTCAAGTGATTTATTTGTTATTGTAATAAGAATTAAAGATATATTTTGAATAGTATTTTGATAAATTCAAGGGAATTATTTTATTTTTATAAATATACATATCAGTAAAAAACTCTTTTTTTACTTGCATTTTTTGAGATTCTTATGCAACTATTATCTTAAAAAAATAATAAATAACAACACACAATTATAGTTGTTATTTAGTTAATTGTTATATGTATAATGTAATGATTAAGATGACAAAAAAAAGTGCAATCAACCTTTAAAAATAAATGTGTTATAATAAAAAAATATTATTGAGTATATACAAAAGATAAAATTAGAATTTATTTATTTTTTTGAGTTTTAAAATTAAAATTTTCTAGAAAAAATAAATATTTTTATTTATTATTGAAAATATACATAAAGAGAAATCAAGATTTTTTCCTATTAAAATTAAGTCGAAAAAAATTAATATATTAAAAATTAGTATGTTATGAGAATAAAAAATATTATTGAATATATACAAAAGAGCGAGATAGGAGTTTTCAGTATTTTTAACAGTAGCAGGTTTATATAGCTAAAAAAACTAATAATTCTGATTTATTATTCTTTATATACATTTGTGAAAACTCTTATTTTTCTCAATACAAAAGGGTGTACTATTAATTCTAAGATTGAAAATAAAGATTTTAAAATTTGTAAAAATATTATTGAGTATATACAAAAAAATTGGTATAATATTTTTATTAATATACACATTATTAAAGATATTAATTTTTAAGGAGATATATGGAGAAAAAAGAGTTAAATTTAAATGAAATTGAAAATATAAATATATCCTCGACAGGGTCATTATTGAGTGATATTACCAAAATAGATATACAATTAAATGAGATTCCAGATATAGAGGTAAAAGAGGTTGTTATAAAAGAGACTGGAAATTTTTTAAATCTAAAGGATAATGTGATAAACATCCCAGTTGAAATGATTGTGTTTCCTTTTTTTACTCCTCAGAAGCAAAATAAAAGAGTAAACTTTCAGTACTCTTTTGAAGATTTAGGTGTGACTATGTATTGTACTCTAGTTGCTAAGAATGCAAAAGATAAAGTATTTCAACCCTCAATATTTGAAGAAAAAATATACACTTATTTGATTTCAGCATATGAAATAAAGAAAGAGTTGGAACTTTCAGAGGAGCATATAGAGTTTGAAATCTCTGATTTTATAGTTAATTTTTTGGGAAATAAAATGAACAGAACCTATTACACAAAAGTTGAGCAAGCATTAAAAAATTTAAAAAATACAGAGTATCAATTTGTGGTTTCAAATCACACAAAACTGGGAAAATATAAATTTGAGGATGAGGAGTTTAAGCTTTTGACATATCAAAAGTTAAAAAAAGGAAAAAAAATCTATTATAGAGTAACATTAAATAAAAATATAAGGCAAAAAATAAAAGACAAGAGATATATAAAGTACAATTCAAAAGCATTGATGGAGATATTAGCAAAAGACCCTATCGCTGGAAGAATATACAAATATATAAGTAAAATAAGGTATGAAAAGCAAGAAGATAGGATAAACTTAAGGACGATAGCGGCAATTATTCCTCTAAAAACAGAGCAAATAACAGAGAGAGTTAGTAAAAATGGTGAAATAAAAAAATATATTTTATGCAGAATGAAGCAGGTTTTGAAAAGGGTTGAGAAAGCCTATGAGGTTTTGAAAGAGTTAGGGTATATAAAAAAATATAGTTCCTATCAGGATAAAGAGGAGGACACATATTATATAGAGTATGTGTTTGATGAAAATAAAGATGGGACATGTCATATATCTGAGTATATAGAAGCAAAAAATAGTAAACAGTTTAAGATTGAGAATAAAATAGGTAAGAAATCTGAAAGAAATTTTTCTAAATACGAGATTAATGATATACAAGAAGCAGAAATTGTAGAAGATAATAAATCTGAGATGACTCCAAAAAATGAAAAATCTAAATACAGCGATTATTCTGAAAAAGTAGTTACACAGATTCAAAAAACAAAAAGAAATATATATATTTCGAAATCTTGGGACAAGAGAACTGACACCAAAATTAGAAAGATAATGTTTGAAGAGGGAGAGGAGTTTTTGATAGAGCTTTTAAAGATTCTTTATAAAAATTTAAATTCTCCAGTAAAAACGACGTTAGTTCAATATATAAATGGAGTATTGAAGAATTTGTCAAAGCAAGAAAGAGAAACTCCAAAGCAAAATTTAACTTTATTTAATAGTATGGAAAAAGGGTTAACAAGTAAAAGAAAACTAAATCAAGCTAGAAAGCCATTAAAAAAATCTATTGTAACAAATATAGGTGAGCTAATAAATGAAAATGAAAAAAAAGAAGGGTATCTAGAGCTATTTGAAAAGTTTGATGAATATGAAAAGTTAAAAATTGAAGAAAAAGCAGTAAAAGAATGTGCAAGAGAGGAAAATATTAGTGTAAACTTTTTATTAGATTTAAAAAACAAATCAAAAACTATTTATTTTAATTCGATTAGAAATTATTTGAAAAAGGTGATAGAGGAGTGGGAAAAATAATAAAAATTGAGATGATTATAGTTGATTTATAAGATGATATGATATCTAAGTTTAAATAAAAATCTATTTAAGTTGCAATTTGTAGAAAAATTATGTAAAATAATTTGATTGAAAATAGATTAAGAACTTAGGTGGAGATGTAAGATTATGAAAATAGAACGAAAAAAAGCGAAAGAGAATACAAGACGGTATATATACAGGGTTCTAAAGACAAATATAATGAATTTAGAGTTAAAGCCGGGTGAAGCAATAAAAGAGATTGAATTGAGTAATGTTCTTGGTGTCAGTAGAACACCATTGAGAGAAGCATTGGTTCAATTAATCGAAGAAAAACTGATAGTAGTCTTTCCACAGAAAGGCTCGTTCGTATCTAAAATTGATTTAGATATAGTAGAGGAAGCTATTTTTGTGAGAGAGCTATGTGAAAGTGAGATATTAAAGCTTGCTTGTAAAGATGAAAAAAAGGATTTTTTGGTAGATTTAGAGAAAAATTTAGCATGTCAGGAGATTACAGAAGAGTATGGAAAAAATTTATATGAGTTTTTTGATTTGGATAATGAGTTTCATTATATTTTGTTTAAATATTTTAATAAGAAGAATAGTTGGAAAGCTATTCAGAGATTATCCACTCATTACGATAGATTGAGATTACTGGAAGCATTAGAACAGACAAATTTGAAAACAACTCTAAAGCAACATTTTTTGATACTTGAGGTTATTAAAAGTGGTAATTCGAAAGAGGTTAAAGAGTTAGTAAAAGAACATTTAACAAAATATACAGAGTCTATAAAATTGTATAAGGAAAAATATCCTAATTACTTTAAGTAAAAAACGAGAGAAGTATAAATTACGGTTTATTACATCTCTCTTTTTAATTTGTATGAAATAAAGAACTTTTTTTATTTAACATTTCATTTTACTCATTTCTACATATTATTCAGCAAAATTTAAAGACGGGAAATGATATCAGTAAGTTATCGGTGTTTTAAGAAACGGGAAGTTCTTAGGAAATAACTGTATTTTACGAGCTCTTTACCAAACTTTAAATAATTATTTAGCATTTTGTGTATTAAACTTTTATTTTTAATAGTAGCAGAACTGTGTTATGAATATTTTGTAAGGTAGCGTTTTATTTGTCTTAGTTTTATAATATTTAGTTTCCAAATTATACTACTTTTTTTAAAAACAGAAGTTTACCTGCTGGTAAAAAAATCAAAAATTCTTATATAATCTGATTTTAAATATAAAATCCTAAAAAAGTGTTCTAAATAAGTACTAAACAATATAAAAAATTACTTTACAAATGATATAAAACATTATATTATTGTTGTATACAAATCATACAAATAAGGAGAGGTAAAATGAAAAAGTTTATGGATAATGATTTTTTATTAAAAAATGAGATTAGTAAAAAATTATATTCTATATCAGAAAAGATGCCAATTTTTGATTATCACTGTCATTTAAATCCAAAAGAGATAGCAGAGAATAGAAACTACAAAAATCTGACAGAGGTTTGGTTGTCGGGAGACCACTATAAGTGGAGAGTTATGAGGTCTAATGGTATAGATGAAAAATATATTACTGGAGATGCTTCAGATTATGAAAAGTTTTTGGCATTTGCTGAGACAATGGAGTACTGCTATGGAAATCCAATGTTTCACTGGTCGCATTTGGAATTAAAAAGATTTTTCGGAGTGGATGAGATTTTAAACAGAAAGAATGCTGAAAAAATATGGGAGAAAGTAAACAAGTTATTACAAGAGAAAGAGTACACTCCTAGAGAGTTGATGAAAAAATCAAATGTAAAAGCGGTTTGTACAACAGATGACCCGGTAGATAACTTGGAGTATCACAAAAAGATAAAAGAGGATACAAGTTTTGAAATAAAAGTACTTCCAACATTTCGACCTGATAGAGCTCTAGCTATAGAAAAAGTGGAGTATTTAGATTGGTTAAGAAAGTTGGAAGAGATATCAGAAATCAAGATAGTTTCGTTTAGTCAATTAATTGAAGCTCTAGAAAAAAGAGTTGAGTTTTTTAAAGAAAATGGGTGTTTAGTTACAGACCACAGTATAGAAAAACCTTTCTTCAGAAGAGGGAGTGAAAGGATAGAAGAGATTTTTTCTAAAAGGTTATCTAGAAAAGAATTGAGTTTAGAGGAGCAGGAGATATATAAAACAGAGCTATTTTTGGCTCTTGGAAAAATCTATCATAAATACGATTTAGCGATTCAAATTCATATGGGAGCAATGAGAAATAATAATGAACGTATGTTTAAAATATTAGGAGCGGATTCAGGATTTGATTCTATAGCTGATGAGAACTATGCTTTGTCTATTTCAAAATTGTTAAGTGCTTTGGATTTGGAAGAGAAGCTATCTCGAACAGTTTTATATTGTTTGAATCCTAAGGACAATGAGGTTTTAGGAACTATGATTGGAAACTTCCAAAATAGTGATATGCCAGGAAAAATTCAATTTGGCTCTGGTTGGTGGTTTAATGACCAAAAAGATGGAATGATAAGACAAATGACAGCTTTGTCCCAACTTGGATTGTTAAGAAGATTTGTGGGAATGCTTACAGATTCAAGAAGTATATTGTCTTACACAAGGCATGAATATTTCAGAAGAATTTT
Source organism: uncultured Cetobacterium sp. (assembly GCA_949293295.1). Taxonomy (GTDB): domain Bacteria; phylum Fusobacteriota; class Fusobacteriia; order Fusobacteriales; family Fusobacteriaceae; genus Cetobacterium_A. Next base: position 25,892 of record CASFCG010000005.1, on the reverse strand, counting down.
GTGTAATCTTGTTGGGGAATGGGTTATAGATGGAGAGATTCCTTATGATGAAGAGATTTTGACAAAAATGATAGAAGAGATATCATTTGAAAACGCTAAAAATTATTTTAAATTAATATAAAGTTTTAAGGAGGAAAAATGAAATTATCGTTCAGATGGTATGGGGTAAATGACCCTGTGAAGTTGGAATATATAAAACAGATTCCAACAATGGAAAGTATAGTAACTGCAATATATGATGTTCCAGTTGGTGAAGTATGGTCAATGGAGAAGATATTAAATCTTAAAGAGATTGTTGAAAAAGCTGGATTAAAATTTGATGTTATTGAGAGTGTTCCTGTTCATGAGGATATTAAATTAGGAAGAGGAGACCGAGATAAATACATTGAAAATTATAAACAAAATATTAGGAACTTAGGAAAAGCAGGAGTAAAAGTTATTTGTTATAATTTTATGCCAGTATTTGACTGGACAAGAAGTCAATTAGATAAAGAATTGGAAGATGGTTCTACAACTCTTGTGTATTACAAAGAGCAAGTTGACCAAATGGACCCGTTAAATAAGGATTTATCTTTGCCTGGTTGGGATTCAAGTTATACAAAAGAGCAGTTGTCAGAGCTATTTGAAGCTTATAAAAAAATAGGGGAAGAGGGATTATGGAAAAACTTAGAATATTTCTTAAAAGAGATAATCCCAGTTGCAGAAGAGGCAGATGTGAAAATGGCAATTCATCCGGATGATCCGCCTTGGTCAATTTTTGGACTTCCTAGAATAATTACATGTGAGGAGAATGTAGATAGATTTTTAAATCTTGTAGATAGCAGATATAATGGTTTGACTCTTTGTACTGGTTCTCTTGGTTGTGCTAAATTTAATGATATGGCAAGACTAGTAGATAAATATAGTGCTATGAAAAGAATTCATTTCATTCATGTGAGAAATGTGAAGATATTATCTGATGGAGTTAGCTTTGAGGAATCAGCTCATTATTCTGGATGTGGTTCTCTTGATATAGTTGAGATAATGAAAATGCTTTATAAAAATGGATTTGATGGATATTTGAGACCAGACCATGGAAGAATGATTTGGGGAGAGACAGGAAAACCTGGATATGGGCTTTATGATAGAGCCTTAGGAGCAAGCTATATTACTGGAATTTGGGAAACAATCTCAAAAATTTCAAAGTAGTTGAAAGAGGAGTAAAAATGAGATTAATTTTAAATGAAATAAAAGATATCGCAAAAAAGGATGGAGTGATAACTCCCGCATATGATATAAAGAGAGTCAAAGAGAATACCGCAAAAACACCAAAATGGTTACATTTCGGTGCAGGTAATCTTTTTAGAGCTTATGTGGCAAAGATGCAACAAAATCTTTTGAATAAAGGACTTGAAGATACTGGAATTATTGTTGTGGAGAGCTTTGATACAGAGATTATCGATAAAGTTTATAAAAAACATGACAATTTGACTTTATCTGTAACTTTATCAAAAGATGGCAATTTTTCGACTGAGGTTATCGGAAGCATTGTTGAAGCTTTGAGAATTGATATAGATAAAGAGAAAGTAAAAGAGCTTATAAAAGCATCAACTCTCCAAATGGTCAGTTTTACAATAACTGAGAAAGGTTATAATTTGAAAACTCCAAACGGTGAGTATATACCAGTTGTGGAAGCAGATTTAAATAATATTCCAGAACAAGCAAAACATATAATGAGCGTAATAACAGAGTTATTATATGTTAGATACAAAGCTGGAGCAACTCCAATAGCTTTAGTAAGTATGGATAACTGTGCTGGGAATGGAGATAAGATTAAGGAAGCAGTAGGTGATATAGCAAAACATTGGATAGAGAAAGGATATATAGAAAAAGAGTTCTTAGAGTATATATCAGATGAAAAGAAAGTAGCCTATCCAATATCTATGATAGATAAGATAACTCCAAGACCTGCGGAAGTAGTAAAAGAGTACTTAGAGAAATTAGGGTTTGAAGATATGAATATAGTAGTTACTTCTAAAAATACTTATACAGGAGCCTTTGTAAATGCTGAGGCACCAGAGTATTTTGTAGTAGAGGATAAATTTCCAAATGGAAGACCAGAGTTAGAAAAATCAGATGCTGGAGTTTATGTAACAGATAGAGAAACAGTTGAGAAAACTGAAAGGATGAAAGTTACAACATGTTTAAATCCATTGCATACAACATTGGCTATATATGGATGTTTATTGAATAAAAAAACAATATTTGATGCTGTATCAGATCCATATTTAAATAAATTGATAAAAAATATAGGCTATAATGAGGCTTTAAAAGTTGTAGATGACCCAAAAATATTGAGTCCAAAAGCTTTTATTGACGAAGTAATTGATGAGAGATTTGCAAATAAGTTTATTCCAGACCAACCAGAGAGAATAGCTACAGATACATCTCAAAAAGTAGGAATAAGATTTGGAGAGACTATAAAAGCTTATTTAGCAAGTGATGAGTTAAATGTGGCAGATATAAAATACATCCCTCTTGTATATGCTGGATGGTTCAGATATTTACTAGGAATAGATGACAATGGAAATGAAAGAAGTATCAGTCCAGACCCTATGCTAGATATGTTAAAAGAGAGGATGGTAGGGATAGAGTTTGGAAAACCAGAATCATATAAAGGGCAGTTAAAAGAGATTTTGAGAAATAAAATGATATTTGGTGTAGATTTGGAAGAGATTGGAATGGCTAACAAAATTGAAGATTATTTTGTAGAGATGTTAGCTGGAAAAGACGCAGTAATAAACACTTTGAAGAGATATTTAGGATGATAAAATTAAAAAGAGTTACAGACAAGAACAGAAGAAGGAGTTGCAGAATGGTGTAGTAAAAATAAACTTAGGAGGAAAATAGAGTGAGTAAAAATAAAGCTAGTATTTTTCAGTTGATAGGTTTTGGGTTAAATAACAGCGCTAGTAATGCACATTGGTTCTATATTTCAGTTTTTTTTCTTGTGTATTGTACGAATTATTTAGAGTTGTCCCCTGTTGTTATAGGGATTTTAATGACCTTATTTAGAGTTTTTGATGGAATTACAGACCCCATTATCGGTTTTTTAATTGATAAGACAGATACGAAATTTGGGAAATTTAGACCTTTTATGTTTTTCGGAACAATTATTATGAATCTGAGTTTTTTATCGGTATTCTGGGGTGTGAAATTTGATACAGATTTAAAAAATTATATCTATGTTATTTTTGCTTACTCAATTTGGGTCATTGGTTATACCTGTGTGACGATTTGTACGAAAGGGGCACAAGCTATTCTTACTAATGATTCTGCTCAGCGGTCTCTGTTAAGTGGGATAGATACGATTGCTATGATGGCATTAAATTTTATGATTTTGGCGAGTGGAATGGTGATATTAAATCACTTCGGTGGAATTAAAAGCGGTGAAGCTTTTAGAGCTTTTGCTTTCATTATTGTGATAATAACAAGCTTTTGCTCTCTTTCAGCAATACTGGGAATTTGGAAAAAAGACAATAGTAAATATTATATAACCTCAACACAAGTGGATTTAAAATTTTCCGATTATCTGAAAATATTTCTTAATAATAAAGCTTTGAAAACTCTAGTTTTCTCCGCATCTTCTACAAAAATTGCTTTGAGTACAATGAGTATTGTAACAATATACTTCTTCAGTTTAGTTGTAAAGGTTCAAAATGCACAGTTAAAAGTTAATGCTCCAACTGTCTTTATAGGGCTATTAGCTTCGTTTGTAGCGATATCATTGGCAGTGAAATATGGAAGAAAAAAAGCCTATCTTATTGGAGCTTTATTTACAGTAGCAACTCTTATCTCTATACTAGTTGTGAGACCTTTTGCAGAAAATCAATTATTATTACTTGTTGTTATGTGTGGATTATTTAATTTTGGTAAAAGTATGACAGAGGCTCAGGTAATACCTATGATTGCTGATGTGGTGGATTATGAAAAATATATTAATAATAGGTTTGTTCCTGGTATGATTTCAACTATATTCTCATTCTTTGATAAATTGATTAGTTCATTAGCTGGCTTATTTGTTGGAATAATACTAGAGTTTGCTGGGTATATACCTGGTGGAGAGGTAACTCAAAAACTATACTACTCTATTATTTTCCTTTATTTTGGGATGCCGTTGATAAGTTACACTATAGCTATGCTTAAAATGAGAGGGTTTCCAATTGATGCAGAGATGTATGAAAAAATGCATTCTAAAAATTAAGAAAGAAAATTTTATACTTAAAATACCTTTACTCCAAAAAAATATAGATTTAGGAGGTAACAATTATGCTTTATCCAATAATAACAAAAACAAGAAATTTAGTGGATTTATCTGGAATTTGGAAGTTTAAATTAGATGAGAAGAACGAAGGTTTTGAAAAAGAATGGTCTAAATCCTCTCTTAGTGGAGAGATTTATAATCTGCCTGTTCCATCTAGCTTTAATGACCTTATTGATGACTTAAAAGTAAGGGAGTTTGTAGGATGGGTTTGGTATGAAAAAACGTTTGAACTGTCTAAAAATATTCTTTCAGAGGATAGGGTTATATTAAGATTTGGAAGTGTTACTCATAAAGCTAAAGTTTATATCAATGGGCATGAGGTAACAACTAATAAGGGTGGATTTTTACCTTTTGAAGTAGATATAAAATCTTTCTTAAATTCAGATAAAAATAGAGTAACTGTAGCTGTTAATAATGAACTGGATAACACAACTTTACCAGTTGGATTTGTAAAAGAGATTAAAACTCCTGGAGTTGGACTTGAGAGTTTAGCTTTTGATACTCCAATTAAAAGGCATAGTGCTTATTGTGTAGATTTTTTCAATTATGCTGGAATTCATAGACCAGTCAAGATATATACAACTCCTAAAGATTATATCAAAGATATCTATATTGATACTGATATCAATGGAACTACAGGAATTATTCACTATGAGATTGTGACATCCTCTACAGCAGATATAAAGGTTACAGTATTGGATAAAGATGGGGTTGAAATTGCTACAACTCACGGGAATAAAAATTCTATAACTATAGAGAATGCTAAGTTTTGGAAACCCTTAAATCCATATCTTTATGAAATTAAAGTTGAAATGCTAAGAAACGATGACACGATAGATGTTTATTATGAGAGATGTGGAATAAGAACAGTCGAAGTTAAAGATGGAAAGTTTTTAATCAACGGGCAGCCATTCTATTTCAAAGGTTTTGGAAAACATGAGGACTTAAATATATCTGGAAGAGGGCTTAATGAAGCTGGAAATGTAAAAGATTTCAATCTTATCAAATGGATAGGGGCAAACTCTTTTAGAACCTCTCATTATCCTTATTCTGAAGAGTTAATGAGACTTGCTGATGAAGAAGGGATTGTAGTGATAGATGAGGTAGCAGCAGTTGGACTTCATGCAAACTTTCAAAATACATATGCTGGTATAAAATCTGATAAGTCTACTTGGGAGATTTTGGATACAAAGGAGCAACATTTGAAAGATATCAGTGAGCTTATTGCAAGAGATAAAAATCATCCATGTGTTGTGATGTGGTGTGTAGCAAATGAAACAGCATTAGAGGAGAAAGGGTCATATGATTATTATAAACCGTTGATAGATTTGGTTAAAGAGTTAGACCAGCAAAAAAGACCTGTAACATTGGTATCTCATATAGCTTACCCTTTAAATACCGAAGAAGCACATAAAGTTTGTGCAGAACTAGATGTACTTTGTCTAAATAGATACTATGGATGGTATTGGGGAACAGGTGAGATTGAAGCAGTGGAACCTGTAATTTCAAAAGAGATTGAGATGTGGTGGAATCATCATAAAAAGCCTATAATGTTTACAGAGTATGGTGCAGATACTGTAAATGGACTAAAAGAGAGTACTCCTGTAATTTTTAGTGAGGATTATCAAGCTAAATTCTATGAGATTCATGGAAGAGCTTTTGATAAATTACCTTTCTTTATAGGGGAACAAGTGTGGAATTTTGCAGATTTTGCAACGAGATATGATTCGATTATGAGAGTTGGAGGAAATAAAAAAGGGATATTTACAAGAGATAGAAAGCCTAAAATGGCAGCATATATTTTGAAAAATAGATGGACTAATATCCCAGATTTCAATTACAAAAAGTAATAAAAAAATAGAAAGGGTAATCGTATGATTAATTGGAACAATAGTTATACAATTGCCCTTCTACTTAGAGATAAATTAAAAAGGAGGTGTATGATAGAAAATATCATACAGTGGGGATAAATGAAAAGAATTTTTAAACTATTAATTATACTAGGTTGCCTACTTGTATTTGGAGCTTGCGGAGAAAAAGAGAATAAAAGAGTAATAAGAATAGCACATAATCAGATTCAGGAGCACCCTACACATATAGGATTAGTGGCTTTTGAAAAGTTTATAGAGGAAAAGTTGGGAGATAAATATGATGTTCAAGTTTTTCCTAATGAGTTGTTAGGTTCACAAATTAATACAGTTGAACTTACTCAAACTGGAGCAATAGATTTTGTGGTTGCAAGTAACGCAATTTTGGAAAGTTTTGATAATATCTATCAGATTTTTAACCTACCGTATTTATTCAATAGTCCAGAACATTACCAAGCTGTTATGGATAACGAAGGGTTGATAACGCCGATATTTACATCTACAGAAAAAGCAGGTTTTGAAGCTGTAACTTGGTTAAATGCAGGGCAAAGAAGTTTTTATACAAAAAAGCCAATTAACACTCCAGAGGATTTAAAAGGATTAAAAATAAGAGTACAACAAGGTGCAACTAATATAAGAATGATGGAGTTATTTGGTGGAGCTGCTACACCTATGGGATTAGCAGAAGTTTATACTGCTTTGCAACAAGGGGTTATAGATGGTGCTGAAAATAATGAACTTTCATTGACTACTACAAAACATGGAGAGGTAGTTAAATTCTATTCATATGATATGCATCAAATGGTACCAGATATTTTAATAGGAAATTCAAAGTTTTTGAATGGGCTTCCTGCACAAGAGAGAGAGATTTTTAATCAAGGGTTCAAAGTTCTTTCAAAAGTTCAAAGAGGAGCTTGGGAAGCTTCAGTTGAAAAAGCGAAACATCAAGCTAAAAACGAAATGAATGTACAGTTTATCTATCCAGATGTATCTTTATTTAAAGCAAAAGTTTTACCTTTACATGGAGAGGTTTTAAAAGCAAATCCTAAATTAAAACCTATTTACGATAAAATACAAGAGATAGGAGCAATGATAAAAGAGGGGATAACTAATGATGAATAATATTAGAAATGTAAAAAATATTCTGGATAAGATAATAATGGGAATTTGTATAGCGTTATTTGTATTTATGCTTATAGTGGGAAGTTATCAGATTATTTCAAGATATCTATTGAAAGACCCTAGTGTAGTATCGGAGGAGTTGGTAACATACTCTTTTACTTGGATGGCAATGTTTTCAGCAGCGTATGTCTTCGGAAAAAGAGAACATATGAGTATGGTTTTTTTCGTAGAGAGGCTTTCTAAAAAACTACAGTTGAATATATCTATTCTTTCAGAGGTAGTGATATTGTTATTTGCATTTTTTGTTTTGATATGTGGAGGAAAAACAATAACAACACTTACATTGACACAGATTACGCCAGCACTAAGAGTATCTATGGGATATATTTATTCGGTATTGCCAATTTGTGGAGTTGTAATTTCACTATACAGTATCTTCAATATCTTAGAGTTAGTAGAAAAGTTAAAGGAGGAAGTGTAAAATGATATTAACGACAGCTTTAATTATGTTTGTAGTGCTAATAATAACATTACTTCTAGGACTTCCTATTGCAATTAGTATAGGTATATCTTCAATTTTGGCAATTTTACCATCGTTGGCATTTGATAATACGTTGGTAACTGGAGCTCAGAGGATATTTTCTGGGATATCAAGCTTTACTTTAATAGCGATTCCGTTTTTCATTCTTGCGGGAAATATAATGAATCAGGGAGGAATTGCTAAAAAATTAGTGGCTTTTGCACAATCATTGACAGGTAAGGTACCAGGTTCATTGATGCAAACTAATGTTTTAGCTAATATGATGTTTGGAGCGATATCAGGGTCAGCTACGGCAGCTTGTGCGGCTATGGGTGGAATTTTGTTACCAATGGAAGAAGAGGAAGGGTATGATAAAAAGTTAGGAGCAGCAGTTAATATAGCTTCAGCTCCAACAGGTTTATTAATTCCTCCAACAAATGCGTTTATCGTATATTCACTAGTGAGTGGTGGAACCTCTGTAGCAGCTTTATTTATGGCGGGATACCTACCTGGAATATTGTGGGGATTAGGATGCATGATATTAACTTTATATCTTTGTAAAAAAAGAGGGATGAAATCAACGAATAGCTTTAGATTAAAGTTGATATTAGTTACTTTCTTAGATGCTTTACCTGCATTAGCACTTATAATTATAGTTATTGGAGGTATTATAAAAGGGATTTTTACTCCAACAGAAGGGTCTATAGTTGCAGTTGTTTATACACTTATTCTCTCAATGGTATTTTATAGAAGCTTGAAATTAAAAGAGTTAATTAAAATATTTGCTGAGAGTGCTAAAATAACAGGAATAATAATATTTTTGATAGGTGTATCAACAATAATGTCATGGGTATTAGCTTTTACAGGTGTACCGCAAGCGATTTCAGGATTAATTTTAGGTTTAACTGAGAATAAATATTTAATTTTATTGCTTATAAATATTTTATTACTGTTCATAGGAACATTTATGGATGTAACACCTGCTATTTTAATATTTACTCCAATTTTCTTACCAATAGTAAAATCTTTTGGAATGAGTCCTGTTCATTTTGGAGTTATTTTGATATTTAATCTGTGTATAGGAAATATCACTCCTCCAGTTGGAAATACTTTATTTATAGGTGCAAGAGTTGGAAAACTGAAAATAGAAGATGTTATAGGAGAGCTATTGAGATATTATATTGTCATAATAGGAGTTCTTATGTTAGTTACATATATTCCAGCACTTTCTTTATATCTTCCTACATTAGGTGGATTCATAAAATAGGGATAAATTAGTAGTTTTGGAGGAGATTATGGGAATCAAAAAAAATTATTTTTTTGAATTGATAAATGAAAAGGATAATATAATAACATTCAAACTAGAGAATGAGAGTTTAGAGGCTAAAATTTCGATATTAGAGGATGATATAGTAAAAGTAACATTTGTTAAAAATAATAAACTTAGATTAGAGAAGACGTGGACCATATCTCCGGGGCAAGAGGATGTAAATATTGAGGGAAGAGATAGATTTGACCATTCGTTGTATAGTTTACCGAAGTATAAGTTTGAGATTAAAAATAAAGTTGCAGAGATAGAAACAAAAGACCTAAGATTGAAAATTGACTTGGATGGTTTTAAGATAGAATGGTTCGGGAAATTGGAAAATCAATGGGTAAAAATAGCTCAAGATAGAAAGACACAAGCTTATAATTTTGGATATTGGGGAGATAAAATCTACCACTATTTAGAAAGAAAATTATGTGAACAATATTTTGGGTTTGGAGAGAGAACAGGAAAAGTAAATAAACATTTTAGAAGAATGAAGATGCAGAATGTAGACCCTATGGGTTATGATGCAGAATATTCTGACCCTCTTTACAAACATATTCCATTCTATATTACAAGAAACCCAGAAACAAAATACTCTTTTGGAATATTTTATGATAATACTTCAACTGTTATTTTTGAGATGGGGACAGAGTTAGATAATTATCATGGATTATATAGATATTTTGAAGCTGAAGATGGAGATTTAGACTACTATGTTATAGCTGGACCAAGTATAAATAAAGTAACTGAAAGATTTTCATGGCTAACAGGGAAAACAATATTTTCTCCTAAATGGAGTATAGGTTATTCAGGTTCAACAATGACTTATACAGATTTACCGGAATCCCAAAAGCTTTTAAATAAATTTTTAGATGACTGTAAAATACATAATATTCCTTGTTCATCATTTCAGTTATCTTCTGGATATACTTCGATAGGAGATAAAAGATATGTATTTAACTGGAACAGGGATAAATTCCCAGATATTCATAGATTTACAGAGCATTTTCATAAAAATGGTGTGAAGCTTTGTGCAAATATAAAACCAGGATTTTTAAATGACCATCCTAAATTTGAAGAGATGAGAAAAAAGGGACTTTTTGTAAAAGAAGCAAAAAGTGAAGAACCAGAATTAGTACAGTTCTGGGATGATACAGGAGCATATATTGATTTCACTAATAAAGAGGCTTTTGATTGGTGGAAAAATAATGTGAAAGAACAATTATTAGAGTATGGGATAGATTCAACTTGGAATGATAATAATGAATATGAGGTTTGGGATTCAAAAGCAAGATGTAATGGATTTGGAAAAGGAATTGATATTGGGCTAATTAGACCCATACAAACACTTTTAATGCTAAAGAGCTCTTTTGCGGCACAAAAAGAGTTTGCTCCAAATACGAGACCTTATTTAATATCTAGGTCAGGATGTCCAGGAATTCAAAGATATGTACAAACATGGACAGGAGATAATAGAACAGAATGGAAGACACTTAGATTTAACAACTATATGGCGATTGGATTATCTTTGTCGGGAGTCTATAATTTAGGGCATGATGTTGGTGGATTTTCCGGATTAGCTCCAGATTCAGAATTATTTGTAAGATGGGTACAAAATGGAATTTTCTATCCAAGATTTACAATTCACTCTTGGAACGATGATAAAACTGTAAATGTGCCTTGGATGTATCCTGAAGTGATGCCACAGATTAAAAAGGCGATGGATTTTAGAAGAAAAATAACACCATATATCTATAATCTAATATATAAAGCACATACAGAATATACTCCGATTATGATGCCAACATTCTACAAGTATGAGAATGATAAGAATACTTTTAATGAAAATGATGAATTTTTATTAGGAGAGTATCTACTAGTTGCATCTGTAGTTAATCAAGGTGAAAGAAAAAGAAAAATCTATCTTCCAAAAGGAAACGCATGGTATAACTATAACACAAATGAGATTTTTGAAGGAGGAAAAGAGATTATAGTTGATGCTGATTTGAATACATTTCCTTTAATGATAAAAGAGGGAGCAATCATTCCTATAAATACGACTGATTATACTTTTGAGAGTAAAGATAAGGATGAGAGAGGGTTTGTAGTTTATGCTCATGATATAGAGGGTGAAACAACTTATGTTTCATTTGAAGATGATGGTGAGACACAAGAGTATAAAAAAGGAAAATACGCAAATATAAAGGTTACTCTTAAGACAACAAAAACTTCTGTAGAGATAAAAATAGAACCATCTGGAGATTCTCAGTTTATACAGGAAAACTACAATATAGAAGTGATTGATAATAGAGAAAGAGCGATTAAAATAATACGAAATTAAAAAATAAAAAATACTCTGATTAAAATTCACTGGAAGTGAAATCAGAGTGTTTTTTATTAAATAATTATAGATATTTTTGATTAAATCTATCTATCTCTTCTAAAACCTCTTCGGTAGTAGATTTTTCTAAAACTTTTGCGACTAATTCTTGAGCTATTTTGGAATCTAATTCCAATATATTTTTCTTAACTTTTGCAACAGATATAGCTGACATTGAAAATGCGTCCAATCCCATTCCAAATAGTACTGCTGTTGCTCTTGCTTCTCCTGCAAACTCTCCGCACATAGATATTGTAATTCCACCCTCATGAGCTCCATCAATTGCAGATTTTATAGCAGCTAGAACTCCAGGATTGTAGGTATCATATAGATTCGATATCTTTTCATTTCCTCTATCTACAGCCAAAGTATATTGAGTTAAGTCATTTGTTCCAATTGAGAAGAAATCCACCTCTTTAGCAAAATATTTAGCTCTAAAAGCTGTTGCTGGTGTTTCAATCATTATTCCAAGTTGAATGTTTTCATCAAACTTTACTCCCTCTTCTCGTAACTCTTTTTTACACTCTTCAAGCAACGCTTTAGCTTTTCTACACTCCTCAACCGATATTACCATAGGAAGCATAATTTTAATATATCCAAAAGCTGAAGCTCTTAAAAGTGCTCTGAATTGAGTTTTCAATATCTCTGGTCTATCCAAGCATATTCTCAACGCTCTCCATCCCAAGAAAGGATTCTCCTCTTTAGGTAACTCCATATATGGCAGTGATTTATCCCCTCCAATATCCATTGTCCTAATTGTTACGGGATAATAGTTTCCATCTTCATCTTTCATGGACTCTGCTACAACTTTATAAGCTTCAAACTGTTCCTCTTCCGATGGAAATCTATCATTAGCCATGAATAGAAATTCAGTTCTGTAAAGTCCTATACCTTTTGCTCCATTTTTAAGAACACCTTGGATATCGTTAGGTGAACCAATATTTGCCCAGACACCTATCTCTTTTCCATCCTTAGAAATAGCTTTTTTATCCTTTAATTGTTTTAACAACTCTTTCTCATCTAAATATGCTTTTCTCTTTTCAAGATAAGTAGTTTTTTCCTCTCCTGATGGTTCTATTATAATATCCCCAGTTAAAGCATCTACAATAATCTCTTGTCGATTTTTTACCAATTCTGTTATATTTCCAGTTCCGACAACAGCTGGAATCTCTAAAGAACGAGCCATTATAGATGAGTGTGCTGTTTTACCTCCGATGTCAGTAACGAAAGCAATAACATTGTTTAAGTCTAATTGAGCTGTATCTGATGGAGTTAAGTCTCTTGCAACAACGATAGAGTTTTCAGGAAGTGAAGATAAATCAACTATATCTATTCCAGCTATATTATAAAGCCATCTTTTAGCGATATCTTTCAAATCTGCTGCTCTCTCTCTCAAGTATTCATCTTCCAGATTGGAAAGCATATCACAATATCCTCTAATTCCCTGTTCTAGAGCATTTTCAGCACTTATTTTTTCCTCTTCAATTAACTCTTCAACCTCTTCGAAAAGGTCTTCATCCTCTAGCAAAGTTATATGTCCATCAAATATAGCTGCTTTATCCTCTCCAAGTTTTAAAGCTGTTTTTTCTCTTATTTTTAGGAGCTGTTGTTTTGTCTTTTCTCTTCCTTCAATCAATCTTTCTTTTTGTATTTCAGTGTTTTCAAATTCACCTCTGTCAATAAAAAGCTCTTCCTCTTTGTATAAAAACACCTTCCCTACAGCCACACCTGGGGAAGCATCAATCCCTTTTATGTGTTTTCTCATATGCTTTATACCTCTTAAATATTATTTCTGAACTGTTTATTTAGAAAACTCTTGAATTAAAATTCCGAGCTTTCTGGGTAGTTCTTTCCCTAAATATATAACAAAAACTATGAACCTGAATCCTCTCTGTTAGTTTTACAACAAACATCTATTTAATAATTAGTCTTTTAAATTTTCTAACAGATCCGCTAACTTTTCAACTGCTTCATTTTCATCCTCTCCTGAAGCATGAACTGTTATTTTTGCTCCTTTTTTTACCCCTAGTGATAATAATTTCAATAATGATGTTCCTTTCACTCTTTTTCCCTCTTCATTCTCCAATTCAATTTGTGATGAGAATGTTTTTGCTAAGCTTACGAACTCATTTCCTGGTCTTGTATGTAATCCTGTTTCATTTTTAATTTCAACTGTTTTACTTATCATAACTATCACCCTTCTAATAAATTTTTTATTCTCCAGTATCCTAATCAAAACTCACCCATAGGATACTTAATTTTACATAATTTGTCAATTAGTAATTTACCAGATTTGTGAAATTTAAGTGTGAAGATTTATAACACTTTATTTTAAATTTGGTATTCTGTTTTAAGATGTGATTGAGTTAATTTTATTTAATATAGTGTGTGAAAATGGAAAAAATTTTTATCAAAAAATAAAAAAAGTTTAGTTTAAGATTGAAAATTTTGAAAGGTTAGCACAAAAAATAGTTATACTCTTTATTTTTTATAAAAAAAGTGTAAAATTATATTGTATAGAAATAAAAAAGGAAAGAGGAAAGTTTTTATGAGTATTTTAGAAAGTATAAGGACAAGTTTGATAGATAAAGATATAGATTCTGGGAGAGAATATAGACACACTCTTTTATCTAATGGAAAAGAGAAGATAATTTCAAAATTAAGGGAAGAGTTTGAAAATTGTGATGAGTTTGTTATTTCTGTTGCATTTATAACGGAGGGAGGAGTAACTCTGCTTCTTGAAACATTAAAAAAGCTTGAAAAGAGAGGCGTAAAAGGGTATATTTTAACAGGGGATTATCAGAATTTTACTCAGCCCAAAGCACTAAAAAGGATTCTTGAGTTTTCAAATATAGATTTGAGATTACTGAGAGGCAAAAGTTTTCATGCAAAAGGATACTTTTTTAAAAAAGGAGATAAGTGGAATATAATAATAGGAAGTAGTAATTTAACAGCATCTGCTTTAACAACTAATTTCGAATGGAATTTAAAAATCAGCTCAATGGAAACAGGAGAGATTGTAAATAGTGTTTTGAAGGAGTTTTACAGGAGTTATGACAGTTTAAAGAGACTGGATTTGAAAGAATTAGAGGAGTATACAACTATCTATAATAGATATCAGGAGCTTATTCAAAAAAGTGGAAATTTTGATGATAGGGAGCAAATAACACCAAATTTGATGCAGAGAGCAGCGATAGAAAATCTGGAAAAATTAAGAGAGCGTGGAGCAAATAAAGGATTATTGATAAGTGCAACAGGGACGGGAAAGACCTATTTAAGCGGATTTGATGTTCAGAAAGTAAAACCTAAGAGGATGTTATTTTTAGCTCATAGAAGAACTATTTTAGAGAGGGCAAAACAAACTTATAAAACTTTGATAAGAAATAAAAAAATTGGAATCTATGATGGAGAATTGAACTGCGATTACATTTTTGCAATGGTTCAGACTTTAAATAAGGAGGAACATTTAACAAAGTTTAAAAGGGATTACTTTGATTATATAGTAATAGATGAGGTTCATCATAGTGGAGCAAAAACTTATCAAAAGATATTAAATTATTTTAAGCCAAAATTTTTGCTTGGAATGACAGCAACACCTGAAAGAACTGATAATTTCGATATTTTCAAGGTTTTTGATTATAACATTGCTTATGAAATAAGATTGCATCAGGCTTTAGAAGAGCAGATATTGTGTCCATTTCATTATTTTGGTGTAGTGGATATAGACGTGGATGGTGTTCTTATAGATGAAAAGACTACTGTAAACCATCTTATTATGGATGAAAGAGTGGAACATGTTTTGGAAAAAAGCAGATTTTATGGGTATAGTGGAGAAAGATGTCATGGATTGATATTTGTTTCGAAAATTGAAGAGGGGAAAATTTTAGCAGAAAAGTTAAGTGATAGAGGAGCAAAGGCAGTTTTTTTATCGAGTGAAGATAACGATGAAATCAGAGAGAATACGATTAAGAGTTTTGAAAGAGGAGAGATTGAGTATATTTTAACAGTGGATATATTTAATGAAGGAGTGGATATTCCGTGCATAAATCAGGTGATAATGTTAAGACCAACAAGCTCTTCAATTGTATATATTCAACAATTAGGTCGAGGATTGAGACATCATCAGGGGAAAGAGTTTTTAGTTATAATTGATTTTATAGGAAACTATGAAAAGAATTTTTTGATACCGATAGCTATATCACAAGATAATAGCTATAATAAGGACAACATGCGAAGATTTTTGCAAAATGGAACCGATTTGATACCAGGTGAAAGTAGTATCACATTTGAAGAGATAGCAAAAGAAAGAATAATTAAGAATATAGGAGAGAGCAGTTTTTCAACGAAGAAAAATATAGAGAGGGATTTCAAGTATTTAGAGAAAAAATTAGGTAGAATACCATATTTATGTGATTTTTTCATTAACAATATGATTGAACCAGCTGTAATACTAGAGTATAAGAAAAGTTATGATGAGATTATAGAGTTGTTTTACCCTGAGAAGAGAAAGATAATATCTAAAGAGGAGAGGGAGTATTTAAGATTTTTATCTACAATATTTACTCCAGCAAAAAGAGTGCATGAGATGATAGTTTTAGAGGAGTGTATTGAGAATGGGGAGTTTTCTATTGAGAGAATTGAGAATAGGTTAAGTAAACAGTATAACTTACAAAATCAAAGTGAAAATATTTTGAATGCTGTAAAACATCTGGCAAAAGAGATTTTTACGAGCTATAGTGTTGTGAAAAAATATCCTGCAATTTTAGAAAAAATAGACGGAAACTATATTTTAGATAGAAAATTTAGAGAATTTTTTGAAAAGAATGATTATTTTAGAAACTTAGTTTTGGATATTATAAGTTATAATTTAAAATTTTGCGGAAAGTATTATCCACAACAGACAGAAAAAACAATTATTTTGCATAAAGAATACACAAAAGAGGAGGGGTTTTGGTATTTAAATTTAGATTATAATAATGGATATCAAGTGAGTGGTTATACTTTGATTGATGAAAGTCGAGTGGGGTGTTTATTCATAACTATAGATAACAGTTTTGATATATATGATAACAGGATAAAAAATAGAGACACCATAAAATGGTTTTCGAAATCAAATAGATATCTAAAAAGAGATGGAAAACTTACGAAAGAGGGAAGAGTTGCAGAAAATTTTTATACTCTTCACCTTTTTGCTAAAAAGAAAAATGGAGAGAATTTTTATTATCTGGGAGAGATTGAAAAAGTGATAGATTTTGAGGAGATTAAAGATAAGCAAGGAATATCTGTTGTAATGTATGATTTAAAGTTAAAAAATGTGGTGGATAGCGGATTATATAGATATTTATGGGGAGAGTAGAATAGGAGATTTAAAATAAATTGCAAAATAGTCTAAAAAATTGTACAATATTACAATAAAAAAGTAGAATAGAGCTTGATTTTATAGATTTTAGGAGGATGTTGTGTTTATAGATGAAGTAGTAATTACAGTAAAAGCTGGAAATGGTGGTGACGGGGCTGCAACATTTAGAAGAGAAAAATTTGTTCAATTTGGTGGACCGGATGGAGGAGATGGAGGAAGAGGCGGAGATATTATCTTCGTAGCCGATTCAAATATTAATACTTTGATTGATTTTAAATATAAGAAACTTTTCCAAGCCGAGAACGGTGGAAATGGAGCTAAAAAAAATATGTTCGGAAAAAACGGAGAGAATCTGATAATTAAAGTTCCAGTTGGTACTCAAGTTAGAGATTTTGAGACAGGAAAACTATTATTGGATATGAATGTACAAGGAGAGGAGAGAGTTTTATTAAGAGGAGGAAAAGGAGGTTTAGGAAATACAAATTTTAAAACCTCTGTCAGAAGGACTCCAACAATGGCAGGAAAGGGAAAAGAGGGAGTTGAATTAAAAGTTAAGTTGGAATTAAAGTTATTAGCAGATGTAGCATTAGTAGGTTATCCCTCTGTAGGAAAGTCAAGTTTGATTAATAAGATTTCAGCTGCTAAATCAAAAGTTGGGAACTATCATTTTACAACTTTAGAGCCTAAATTGGGGGTTGTAAGATTGGGAGAGGAAAGGTCTTTCGTCGTAGCAGATATCCCTGGTCTTATAGAGGGAGCCCATGAGGGAATTGGACTGGGAGATAAGTTTTTAAAACATATTGAGAGATGTAAAATGATATATCATATTGTTGATGTAGCAGGGATAGAGGGAAGAGAACCTGTAGAGGATTTTGAGAAGATAAATAACGAGTTAACAAAGTTCAGTGAGAGATTGTCTAAAAAACAACAGATTGTCTTGGCAAACAAGATGGATTTAATTTGGGATATGGAAAAATATGAACAGTTTAAAAAATATGTTGAAGAGAGAGGAATACGAGTATATCCAATATCTGTTATATTAGGTGAGGGACTAAAAGAGGTTTTAAATGATACTTGGCATATTTTACAGAAAACGGAGAGAGAGGAACTTGAAGAGGAAACAGATATTGTCGAGGTTTTGAAATCTAATAAGATAGATAAAGAGATGTTTGAGATAACCCAAGATGAGGAAGGTGTGTTTATAGTTGATGGTTCAGTAGTTGATGGTGTTTTAGCTAAGTATATCATAACTCATGATGATGAATCATTAATCACATTTTTGCATATGTTGAGAAACTTGGGATTGGAAGAGGCATTAAAAGAAGCTGGAGTTGAAGACGGGGATACAATTAGGATTGCAGATACAGAGTTTGAATATGTAGAGTGATGGAGGAAAGAGCATGAGAGCAATTGTGATTGGAGGTCCGACTGGTGTTGGAAAAACAGAGATATCTTTGAAGTTAGCCAAAGCTTTAAAAGCGGAGATTATCTCTGTAGATTCTGCTCAAGTATATAGAGGATTGGATATAGGAACAGCAAAAATTGCTAAAGAGGAGCAACAAGATATTTTTCATCATATGATAGATATAGTGGAGCCGATAAAGAAGTATAATGTCGGAGAGTTTCAAAAAGAGGTAGATAGGATTTTAAAAGAGAGAGAGGGAAAAAATATAATATTGGTTGGAGGAACTGGATTATACATAGATTCTGTAGTACGAGGCTTAGCAAACCTCCCAAATGGCAATGAGAGGATTAGAGAGGAACTGTCTAAAAAAGATATAGATGAACTTTATGATGTATTAAAAACCATTGACCCAGAAAGTGCTGATTCTATTCATAAAAACAATAGAAGAAGAGTAGAACGAGCTTTGGAAGTTTTTTATGAAACTGGTAAAAAATTTTCGACTCTCTCAAAGCAAAATATAAAAGGAAACAGATTTAAGTTTTTTAAGGTAGCTTTAGAAAGGGATAGAGAAAATCTTTATAAAAGAATTGATAAAAGAGTAGAGGCTATGATTGATGCTGGGCTTGTGGATGAGGTGGAAACTCTTTATAAAGTCTATGGAGAGAACCTAAGAAAAATAAACATAATAGGATATAGTGAAATAATAGATTATTTAGAGGGATTAATTAGTTTAGAAAGAGCTATTGAATTGATAAAAAAAAATTCACGAAACTATGCCAAAAGACAGTTTACCTGGTTTAAAAATGATAGTGAATATAAATGGTATAATTTAGATTATATTTCAGTGGATGAGATATGCTCGGACATACTAAAATCTTTTGAAAATTATTAATGAGAGTTAAACTCTAAAGATAAATAAACTTGATAAAAACCTATCTATGTGGTATTATTTGAACGGAGATGTAAAAATTTATAGAAAGGAATTTTAATGATAAAGAGGGGATTTGTTGTAATAGTTGTAACTTTTTTATTGGTATCTTGTTCTAAAGTTGATATCAAACAGGTCAGTGAAAGGGATAAAGCTCTGGAAGTCTTGACTTCTAAATTAGAGCTTATAAAAAAAGAGATGCAAGAGGATAAGGTTTCAACCTTAGTTGACATGTTGGATATATCTATAATAAAAAACTATAAAATAAAGAGATTATTGAATAACTTACCTCAGGGAGTGAAGTTTTATTATACGAAACCGGAATTTGAAAAGGATAGTGTAAAAAATAGTGTTGGCTTGAGGTATGGAGAAAATATTTTTTATTTAGATGTAGAATACAGTTATAAGAATAAAGAGTGGAGAGTCATTGATATTAAGGAAAGAGGGGATTAGATGTGAAAAATATGGTAAAAATATATATCCCTTCATCTTTGAAAAATCTATCTGTTATTCGGGCTATGGTAAAGGCTTATTTGGAAGTTCAACGAGTTGAAAATGAGGATGTTCTGAAAATTGTATCAATTGTTGATGAATTAACGACAAATTCAGTAGAACATGGCTATGCATATAGCATAGGAGAGATAGTAGTAGAACTTCAAAAGGATGGGGATATGATGTCCATAGTTGTAGAAGATTATGGAAATGGGTTTAATGAAAATGGAAAAAGTAAAGAAGAGGGAGGAATGGGTCTTATTTTAGCTAAATCCATGTCTGATAGTTTATGTGTGGAGAAGAAGCTGAAAGGGACAAGAATAAAAGTTTTGAAAAGGGTTAAGGAGGTTGTGAATCTTTAAATGGGAAGCAGTTTTGTGACAGAAAGAAAGACAAAGAACATTTTAGTTTTAAAATTTTATGGTGAATTGGATGCGTTAGTGGCTCCGAAAGTCAAAGAGATTTTGGCAAAGCACGTTGAGAATGGAAATTGCAGATTGGTTATAAATTTTCAAGAGGTTTCGCATATAAATAGTTTGACAATGGGTATATTGAGAGGAAAGTTGAGAGAAGCTCGTGAGATGAATGGAGATATAAAATTAGTTGGGCTTAGTGAACATGTTAAAAATATTTTTGAAATGGTTGGATTGGATGAGTTGTTTGAAATGTACGAGGATGAAAATAAAGCTATTGTTAGTTTTTAAAAATATAGATAGGAGAGAGAGATTATGGATTTTATATTAGGAATAGGATTGATAACTCTTGCTGTAGTTTTGGTTGTTGGACTCATCTATAAAAAAATATCTATTGATAAACAGATAGAGGTTTTGAATGAATTAGAGGATGAGAGATTAAAAGCCAAACTAAAAGCGAAAGAGATAGTTGAAAAAGCTGAAAAAGAGGCTGTAGCAAGGTGTAAAGAGTTAGAATTAAAAGCAAGAGAAGATTTATATCGAATGAAAGAGGAAACGGAGAAAGAGATAAAGCAAGCTAAAAATGAGATTATTCAAAAGGAACAAAGATTATCCAAAAAAGAGGAGAATCTAGATTTAAAATTAGAAAAGATAGAAAGTAGAGCTCAAGAATTAGAAGAGATAAATATTAATTTAGAAAATAAGAAACTTAAGATAGATGAATTGAAAAAGCAACAAGAGGAGATTTTGGAAAAGGTTGCGGAGTTGTCGAAAGCTGAAGCTAAAGAGATGTTGATGTCCAACTTAAAAGAAGAGCTGGTACATGAAACAGCTTTAGCTATAAGAGAGTTTGAGATAAAATTGAAAGAGGAAAAAGAGGATATTACTAAGAGAATAATTTCAACAGCTATTGGAAAGGCTTCAACAGAGTTTGTGGCAGATGCGACAGTTTCGGTTGTAAATCTTCCAAATGATGAGATGAAAGGTAGAATTATTGGAAGAGAAGGAAGAAATATAAGAGCGATTGAAGCTCTAACAGGAGTGGATATAATAATAGATGATACTCCAGAGGCAGTAGTTTTATCAAGTTTTGACGGTGTTAGAAGAGAGGTCGCTAGAAGAGCTATAGAGAAATTAATATTAGATGGTAGAATTCATCCAGGAAAAATAGAGGAGATTATCAATAAGTGTAAAAGAGAAGTGGATAAGGATATATTGGAAGCTGGAGAACAAGCATTATTGGAGTTAGGAATACCAGGAATGCATACGGAGATAATAAAGACTTTGGGTAAATTGAAATATAGAACAAGTTATGGGCAAAATGTTTTGTCCCACTCAATAGAGGTGGCAAAATTGGCTTCAACATTGGCGGCAGAGTTAGGGGCAGATGCTAAATTAGCAAAAAGAGCAGGAGTGTTGCATGATGTTGGAAAAGTGTTAGAACATGATACAGAATCCTCTCATGCTATTATAGGTGGAGAGTTCTTGAAAAAATTTGGAGAGAAACCAGAGGTTATAAATGCGGTAATGGCACATCATAATGAGGTCGAATTTGAGACGGTAGAGGCTGTTTTAGTTCAGGCTTCTGATGCTATCTCGGCATCAAGACCTGGAGCAAGAAGAGAAACGTTATCTACATATTTAAAAAGATTAGAGGGATTAGAAGAGATTGCTAACTCGTTTGATGGTGTAGAGTCCTCTTATGCAATTCAAGCTGGAAGAGAGATAAGAATTGTTATAAATCCAGAGATTGTATCGGATGATGGAGCTGTGAAAATGGCAAGAGAAATGGCCAAGAAAATAGAGGAGACTATGCAGTATCCAGGGCAGATAAAAGTTACAATTTTGAGAGAGACGAGAGCAACAGAGTATGCAAAGTAAAGAGGGGTCGGAGTTATTCCGCCCTTTTTTTGTATCCTAATTTATGTAATAAGTAAAAAAACTAACGTGAAATATCTCGTTAGTTTTTTTGCAATTTTATGAAAAATAGAAATAACTGTTATTTTTTAGATTCATGGAAAAGTTCACTTAGAGTTACAATGTTTTGTAATTCACTAGGAATAATAATCTTTGTAGCTTGTCCATTAGCTACTTTCTCAAAAGCCTCCATTCCTTTTAATGCCAAAACATTTTTATCTGGAGCGGATTCTCTAAGTAATCTAATAGCTTCCGCGTTAGCTCGTTGAATACTTAAAATAGCTTCTGCCTGCCCTTCAGCTTCTTTTATGGCAGCTTCTTTTTTAGCTTCAGCTCTTAAAATAGCAGCTTCTTTTTCTCCTTCGGCAACTAATATTGCGGATTTTTTCTGTCCTTCAGCTTTTAAGATAGCTTCTCTTCTTTCTCTTTCAGCTTTCATTTGTTTTTCCATTGCATCTTGAATAGCAGCTGGAGGAATAATGTTTTTAAGTTCAACTCTATTTATTTTTATTCCCCATGAATCTGTGGCTTCATCAAGAATTGCTCTCATCTTTGTGTTTATAGTATCTCTTGAGGTCAAAGTTGAATCAAGTTCAAGCTCCCCAATCAGATTTCTTAAAGTCGTGGCAGTCAGATTTTCTATTGCATTTAATGGATTTTCAACACCATAAGTATATAATTTGGGGTCTGTTATTTGAAAGTAGACTACAGAATCTATCTGCATAGTTACGTTGTCTTTTGTAATAACAGGTTGAGGTCTAAAATCTATTACTTGCTCTTTTAGAGATACTCTTTTAGCGACTCTATCAATAAAAGGGATTAAAAAATTAATTCCAACACTCCAAGTTCCAAGATATGCTCCTAATCTTTCAACAACAAAAGCCTCTGATTGTGCGACAATTCTAATATTTATAGTAATTAAAACTATAAAAATAAATAATATTCCAAATAAAAATGGCATCTTTTCCTCCTTAATTTTATTATTTAATCAAAACTAATTTATTTCCCGTGATAGATTTAACTTTAGCTTTGTCTCCAAGATTAAATCTTTCATCAGATATAGCTTCCCACAGCTTTCCGTCCAAATAGACGGTATAGATTATAAAATTTCCTCTTATATCAATATTTTCTATCTTTACAATTTTTTCATCTATTCTATTTAACTCTTTACTATTTCCTTTTAAGTATTTTAAAGATATCTGTCTAAACAAAACCAATGATATCAAGGAGCATACAACAAAGATGTAAAATTGATATTCTAGAGATAGATTCTTAAAAAAAATTGTTAAGAAAGCACCGAGTGCAAACCAGATTGACACAACACCAAAAGTTAGCAATTCAATAGCCAAAAAGATGATTCCCACATAAAACCAGATAGACATTTAACCTCCTTAGACACAAAAAGGAGAGAAGCTAAATATCTTATTTATCTTCATATTGCCTCTCTCTAAAAATTTTTTTAATCTAACTCTTGCTCTCCACCACCATTAATAGATATAATGTGTCCCGATACCCATTTAGAAGCTGGGGATGCTAGATATAATACCGCCATAGCTATATCATCCGCCTCTCCTAACGTTTTAAGAGGTGTTTTTCTCAACATTTTCTCTTCTATTTCAGGAATCAAAACAGATGCTAAAGCTCTAGTTTTTATGGCACCAGGAGCCACTCCATTAACTCTTATTTCAGGTCCTAAGTCCACTGCCATATATTTAGTTAATTGATTTGTTGCTGCTTTTGAGCTTCCGTAAACACTCATGTTGTGTGTCTGCATTGTTCCAGCCATTGACGTTATATTTATAATACTTCCATATCCACTCTCTTTCATATATGGAACACAGAATTTTGAAAGAGCAAATACACTAAATGTATTAAGAGCAAATATTTTGGATAGATATTCTCTTGTTAATTCGGTAAATTTTTCTCTTCCTCCACCGCCACCACCAGCGTTATTAACTAGAATGTTTACAGTTTTGAATTCATTAATTGTTGTTTTTACTAAGCTTTCAAGTTCAGCTTCAGAAGTAACATCACATTTAACTGCTATCGCTTCTCCACCAAGTTTTTTTATCTCTTTAACAACCTCTTGAGCGTTATCAAGGTTTAAATCTGAACAAACAACCTTTGCTCCAGCTCTAGCTAACATTATTGCCGAAGCCTTTCCAATACCGGCTGCAGCTCCAGTTACAATAGCAACTTTTCCTTTTAAAATGAAGCTCTCTTCGATTTTAGTCATTTTTCATCATCTCCTAAAAATAAAGTTTTATTTTTAGCATTTCTTAATGCAATCAAACTACTTCCCATTTTCTCTATTGTAGCATATTTTTATGTCTAGATAAAGAGAAAATCTATTTTATAAAAATATACTGAAACAAAAAAACAGGAGATTCTGCTAAAATCTCCCATTTAAAAATCTAACATAGTTTCATCGAGATTAAAAAAATCTGTATTATAATTAAATCAGCAAGTAAACGATTAGAAAAAAGGAGAAAAAGACAAAGAATACCAAGAACTCTGTCTCTTTTATTTTAATCACTATTAATCTCATTTTTATAAACTTTATTAAGCTTATCTGTCAATATAAAGAATAAATTAACTTAAAATATTTTATTTTTTCTTGCTTTTATTTCTTTTGTAACCATCCGCATTACCATAATAAATATCCTCAGAAGAGTCAGAAATTTTTACATTTAATTTAAAATAATTTTTTAAATCAATGGGAGGAACATCAAGGATTATTTTATTTCCGATTTTTATTTTTCCTAAATGAACTATAATTGTTCCTTCTTTTATGATGATTCCTTGGTCATAGGGAAGAAGAGAGTTGCCGTCGGTAACCTCTAAAAAAGATTTCTCTCCCTCGTGTTCAATTAATATTTTTTTGCTTAAAATCTCTATTTTTTCCAATTTTTTTACAGTTGCAAATCTTGTAGGAACTACTTTAATTTCATTTAAAGGGCTATTTCTTTCACTACTATCCATTAAAGTAGCTTCAATAGTTATATATTCATTGACATTTTTTTTATAAAAATAGTTTTTTTGTGGAGCTAAACAAGCGCCAAAAGAAAATGTAAAAAATATCAAAAAAATAATCTTTTTAACCAACATTTTTCCTCCTCAATATGATGGTAGTTTGTTTATTAAAGTTTTCTATTCTGAATAGAAATATTTGAAATTATATAGTTTTGATAAATTTTCTATCTCTTTCTTATTCAGAGAAGAGGCATTCGTAGATGGAGTGTTGAAAAAAACGAATCTTGCTCTTGGTAAGACTTTTTTTCCTTCAACTGTATTTCCAACATATTTTATCGCTTTCAATAATATATCAGAATTTTCAGAGATAAAAATAGTATCAGGTTTACTTAATATAAGGTTTACAATTCTCGTTGTTTCTTCATCATACTCTTGAAAACTTCTTATTAAAGTTTTTAATCCGTTACCAATAACTCCGTATGATGGCTCATCAATACTTACAACTGATAAAGATAGAGAGTTATTATTATTTAAATTCTGTTTTTCTTTCTCGGTCATTAGGTTATCTATAGCCATATATATTTTCTCTTTATTTATTTCAGTATTTTTGCTAGTACTACTACATCCTATTAATGTTACTATTAACAAAATTATAAGTATTTTTTTCATTTTTCTCCTCCTCTTTTATCTCATTTTAAAGTCTCTTTTGTATCTTTTAGACCTTTGACACCTTTCTTTGGATAAGGCTTATAGTTCTTGTAATTTACAAACTCTAGTCCAGTTCCGACTATATCTCTTACTTCTTGAAAAAATGTTTTCTCCACTTTTACAACTTTTTCTTTTTTATCATCTCCTCTAGTATATCCAGAGTGATGGGTTAAAGTGTTTCTTTTTGGGTTA
>CASFCG010000004.1 GCA_949293295.1 uncultured Cetobacterium sp. | reverse complement strand
TTTTTAGAAGTTATCAAAGGAAAACCAACCTCAATATATTTAGGAGAATCATGTGTTCCGTCTTTAACCTCACTTATTTCCCCCAGCTTTTTCTCTTCCCACTCATCACTAAACTCTTTAAATCTTAACTTAGGCACTTTTTTCATTCTCTTATCTCACTTTCTACTATCTTTTCTTTAACTCTCCTTTATCACAATTTTCTAATAGAATAGACCTCTTTCTCTTATAATAATATTTCAATTAATTTTTCTATTTTTTCAAACTGTTTAGTAAGATGTAAAAGACCTATATAAGCCTCAAATGCGGTTGCCTCTCTGTATTCCATCACACTACAAGAGTTAGGAAATGTTTTTATATTCCCATTTTTCGCCCTATTCAATATTGCTTTTTCACTCTCATCAAGTTTTGGAAAAATAGTTTTAAAAAACTCACTCTGCTTTTTAGCGTTTACATTTTCTTTCACAATTTTATTCAAATTTTTTATATTTAGCCCTTTTTTTATAAAAAACTCCCGCATATATAGTTCCCATACCGCATCCCCTAAATAAGCTAAAACAAGTCCACTCATCTCTCGAACTTTTAAACTGTCCACGTTGTTTTTTCCTTTCCATCTTTTATTTTTATTCCTAAATCCAAAAGCTTATCTCTAACCTTATCAGAAAAACTCCAATCTTTCTTTTCCCTCGCCTCTCTTCTTAGTTCTAAAATAAACTCTATCAATTCAGAGGTTAAATCTCCTATCTGCGTTTCAATTTTTAATTTTACTCCTAAAACCTCTTCCATAACTTTTACAATATAATCCACGCTCTCTTTTAATACATCAAACCCCTCAGGCGATATTTTCTCATTTTCTAATGCTAAATTTAAATCTTTTATAAACTCAAAAACAGAACCTATTGCACCAGCAGTATTAAAGTCATCCTCCATACATCTATTAAATTTTTCATTTGATAAAATAAGAGATTGTTTTAATTGGTTCAATCCCTCTCCATCCAGTACCGGACTTTCTTTCACTCTCTCCATAGCTCTTAAAACTGCATTATCTATTCTCTCTAGTCCCGATTTACTCTGGTTTAATTCAATATCAGAAAAATCAATAGGTTTTCTATAATGAGAACCCAATATAAAGAATCTTATAACTCTTCCCTCAAAATCTTTTAAAATATCTCTCAAAAGAAAAAAGTTTCCTTTTGATTTGGACATTTTTTCCCCTTTGATATTTATATAACCATTGTGCATCCAATATCTTGCAAACTCTCCTCCAACTCCGCATTTAGACTGAGCAATCTCATTTTCATGATGAGGAAATATTAAATCCTGTCCCCCTCCATGAATATCGAAACTCTCTCCAAGATATCTGTTTGACATAGCACTACACTCTATATGCCATCCTGGTCTTCCTTTTCCCCATGGAGAATCCCAAGAGGGCTCCCCCTCTTTTGCTCTCTTCCAAAGTGTAAAATCAAGTGGGTCTTTTTTTAACTCTGATACCTCTATCCTAGCACCACTTTTTAACTCTTCAATGCTTTGTTTTGAAAGTTTTCCATACTCATTTTTATAACTGTTTACATTAAAATATACATCTCCATCAGCTTCATAAGCATAGCCTTTATTAATTAAATTTTTAATTATTTTTATCATATCTCCTATATGCTCTGTAGCTTTTGGTCTTATCATTCCCTTTTCTTTTAAATTGATTTTTGAAGTGTCTTCAAAATATGCTTTTATATATTTATCAGCAATCTCCTTTAATTCAACACCCTCTTCATTTGCTTTTTTTATCATTTTATCATCGACATCTGTAAAATTTTGAACGTAATTTACTTTATAGCCGATATACTGAAAATATCTTTTAACTGTATCAAAAAATATAGCTGGTCTAGCATTTCCAATGTGTATATAGTTGTAAACAGTTGGACCACAAACATAGATTGAAACTTCATTCTCTTTTAAAGGTTTAAACTCCTCTAGCTCTCCTTTTAAAGTATTATAGATTTTTAACATCTTCTACTCCCTTTCTAATTAAATTTTTCATCATTTATACGTTTTAACTCTTGTAAAACAACTCCAACTCTCTCATTTTTACTTGAACTTCCAAATCTTGCTTTTACTATCTCTTGTAAATCAATCTCTATAATTTTTCCATCCTCTTCAAATCTTTTTAGTTTTCCCAAGAGATTACCAGACGGAGCAGTTACAAAGCTTCCACCCCAATAAGTTACACCATCTTCAACACCAACTCTGTTTACCATTACAGTAAAGTTACTATTTGATACAGAACTAGCTCGACAAAGTGAATGCCAAATCTCCTCTATTTCAATCCCACTCTCATTTACTCTCACAGGGCTGTTCACTATGGTAAAAACTATCTTCGCTCCATCTTCGCCTAAAATATAACTGTTACTTTGATGAAACATATCTTCACAGATTAACAATCCCATTTTTCCAAATTTTGTATCAAAACTTTTAACTCTTTCTCCTTCTTTGAAATATCTTCCCTCATCAAACAGTCCATATGTCGGAAGATAAATTTTTCTATGTTTATGTTTTATCTCTCCATCTTCTAAATAATATGCGGTATTATAATGATACATATCCTCCCCAAGTTCGACAGCTCCAAATACTATAGATATATGTTTTGAACATTCTAACAACTCTTCAAAAGGTTCTTTTATTGCCACATCATATACCATCTCTTCCAAAAGATAACCCGTCAAAGTTAGCTCAGGAAATACCACTATATCTGTTTTTAATTCAATCTGTTCTTTTATTATTTTTAACATCATATCTAAATTTTCATTTACTTTTCCCAAATATGGCTTTATTTGAGCCAAATATATCTTCATAAGTTCACTCCTTATTCTCTAAAAAAATTAAATCCTCTTTTGTAGTTATCTTTACATTGTCATAATCCCCGATTAAAATCTTAACTTTTCCGCCGTATCTTTCAACCAAAGAGGAATCATCTGTTCCTAAAAACTCATCCTCTTTCGCCTTTTTATAAGCCTTTTTCAATATATTTTCTCTAAAAATTTGTGGAGTTTGAACTGCTACAAACTCATCCCTATTGGGCGTTTCTATGATTTCATTCCTAATATCAACTTTTTTTATCGTATCTTTTAATCTTGTAGCAACAACAACTCCAGCCAGTGATTTATCATTTTCTAACATCTCTAAAGCCTGTGAAAAATATTTAGATTTCATAAAAGGTCTTACTGCATCTTGAACCGCTATAAACTCTGTATTTTCACAGTATTTTAAAGCATTTTCTATAGAGTTTTGTCTCTCTTTCCCGCCTTTTACTAAAACTTTTACTTTTTTTATCTCTTTTATATTTTTCTTCACGAAATGAAAATCTTCATCTCTTGTGACAATTATAATATCTTTTATAGCCTCTATTTTTTCAGCTTTTTCAAGTGTCAACAGGAACAGTGGTTTATTATCAATTTCAAAAAATTGCTTTGGATAATTTAATCCCATACGTTTTCCAACTCCAGCAGCTGCAACAATCAGAGTTATTTTAGAGTTACAACTGTACATCCAATACCTCCTTCATTATGATTTCCAGCTCTGAACTCTTTAACATATCTTGAATTTTTTAAAAACTCTATAATTCCAGCTCTCAAAGCTCCTGTTCCTTTTCCATGTATAACATATATCTCTGTATAACCGTTCATTAAAGCTCTATCCATGTAGTTTTCTAGTTCATAGATTCCCTCATCAACTAATTTTCCCCTTAAATCTACCTCATTTTTAACTCTTGTCTTGGAATGAGTGTTAATCGGTCTATACTCTTTCTTTTTAGGCTCAATCACTTTTCTCACATCATCCATGGGAACTTCCAGTTTTAAGATTCCAGCTTGTATATTTATAGTTTCTTTACTCATATTTATTTTATTTACTATCGCATATTGATTTAAACTTTGAATGAAAACCCTATCCCCAACTTTATAATCTATTTTTCTCGCAATTTTAGGTTTTACCTCAACATTTTCATTTTTTTCCTCTTGAAGTGAAGTTCTAAGCATATTCAGTTGTTTTTGAACCTCTTTCATATCCTCTTTAGTTTTATCCTCTTTCTGAATCTTATTTACTAAAGCAGCAGCCTTATTTTGCATCTCTTTCATCATTTTGTCAGCTTTTTCATACGCATCTTTTAAAATTTGATTTTTCTCTTTCTCTAGAACTCTTAATTTTTCCTCATACTCATCCCTATCTTTTTGGATTTTCTTCTTAAGTTCTAATAACTCCTCTTCTTTCTCTTCAATCTCTTTTGTTCTCTCTTTTATGTTGATTATCATCTTTTCAACTTTTTTATCTTCATCGCTTATATAGCTTTTAGCTTTCTCAATTATCTCATCAGAAATACCTAATCTCTTAGCGATAGTTAAAGCGTTGCTCTCTCCAGGTATTCCTAAAAGTAGTCTGTACGTCGGAGATAAACTCTCTACGTCAAATTCCATGGAAGCAGTTTCAATATCCTCTTCATTATAACCATATGCTTTTACCTCACTATAATGGGTTGTTATCATCGATTTACATTTCTTATCTTTTAAATAATCAATTACAGCCATAGCAAAAGCTGAACCCTCCATCGGGTCAGTTCCAGACCCCAACTCATCTAAAAGAATTAATGATGATTTTGTGACACTATTTAAAATCTCTTGTATTGTTTTTAAATGAGCTGAAAATGAGGATAATGATTGCTCAATACTTTGTTCATCCCCAATATCTGCATAAACACCACTAAAAAAGCCTATACTTGTCTTTTCATCAGCTGGAATTGGTATTCCAGACAATGTCATGAGTGTCAATAAACCAGCTGTTTTTAAAGCTACAGTTTTTCCTCCTGTATTTGGACCAGTTATTAAAAGAGTGTTGTAGCTCCTCCCAATCTCAAAACTAAGTGGAACAACTTTTTTTTCTGAAATAAAAGGGTGTCTCGCAGATATTAAATTTAACTGTTCTTTTGTATTTATTTCTGGTATTGTTGCTTTTTTTTCAATTCCATAAAGAGATTTTGCATTTAATAAATCTAAGTAGACGATTAACTCTCCTATTTCTAGGATTGCTTGTGAATTTAATCTTACTTGGTCAGTAAGTTTTAAAAGTATCTTTCTTATCTCCTCACGTTCTCTAACCTCTAACTCTCTCATTTTATTATTTAGTGAAACAATTGAGATAGGCTCTATAAACACTGTAGAGCCACTTGCTGACCTATCATGTTCAATTCCCTTTATAACTCCTTTAAAATCAGTTTTTATGGGTATAACACTTCTTCCATCTCTAGTTGTTATAATTCTTTCTTGAATAGCTTTTGTATATTCTGGATTTGAAAAAATCTCATCAAACTTTCTTTTTATTGTTTCTTGCATACCTTTTTTTTGAAATCTTATATCTCTTAAATCCAGAGAAGCATCATCTTTTATAGTTTTGTCATTATTTATTGCTTTATTAATTAAATCTTCTAGAATTTTTAAAGGTTGAGTTCCTAAAAAGTAAGAAGTTAACTCCTTATATTTTTCTAGGCTTTCTAATCTATTTCTAAAATTTCTAAAAATTCGTAGATTGAAGCCCAAATCCCATAAATCATCAATTTCAAGGTAGATTCCTATCAACTGAACTTTCTTTATAATTGTTCTGATATCCTTTACCCCATTAAGCTCTATTCCGCCATCAAATTTTAGAAAATCCATGAAATCTCTAGTTCTATCTAACTCTTTTCGTAATTTGGTTACATCTTTAATTGGTTCTAATTCCAAAATTGCACCTTGATTCTCTTCTATATGTGCATAGTTAGCTAATTCCTCTCTTAACTTATTGAATTCTAATACTTTATAACTATGTTTATTCATATTTTCCACCTTTTATTCTAATTATTTCTCAATCATTATATCATATTTATATTTTTTTATAAACGAGTTTTAAGTTATTTAAATTTTATAGATAAAATAGTGTATAGGCTTAAAAATTTTTTTACAATCAACACTTTCCATATTAGGAATATTTTTTTATTTTTTATGATAGAATTTTTGTGATGTCCATTTAGGGTATACTCTATTTAGACACAAAAATTTATGAAAATTTAAAAATTTTCGCGTATAAAAAGAATATTTTTAGAATAAAAAGCAAAAGTTTAGTTTACTAAATTTTTGCTTTCTTTTTTATTTTTTGTGTCTATTTGGGGTATACCCCAGATAGACACTTTTTCATTTTAATAC
>CASFCG010000003.1 GCA_949293295.1 uncultured Cetobacterium sp. | reverse complement strand
ATTATACAATTATTTTTTTCAACGCTAAACATTTAAATAGTCTATTTAGGGTATACCCTAAATGGACACTACATTAAGTTTAGCATGACTTTTTTAACCGTTTTCCTTTTTAGGAAATTTAAAACAATTACTTTCTGTTTTTACTATAAATAAAGGTAAAAAAATCTAAAAAAGTTCTACCTATTTTATCGAATTTAACTCTTTTTTCATCAATACTCTATCAACACCGTTTCCATACTCATCAATAAGAAAATCAACTTTTCTATATCCTAAGCTTTTATAAAGATTTAAAGCGATTATATTTTTAGGGTCTACTGTTAATAAAATCTCCTCTATTTCAATCTTTTTCAGTAGTTCTTCTGTTTTAGATAGAAGTTCTTTTGCGTATCCCTTTCCTCTCCATTTTTTTAAAGTTGAAAATCCATATAAAAAAACTTTTTTCTCCCCTATTACTCCTTGATATTGGGCGACAGATAAAAGAGTGTTTTCTTCGTTCAAAAGAATAAAAAGTTTTCCATATCTGATAAAACTTTTTATCAACCACATATCTGCTCCGCCACACTCTCCAAAACTTTCCATCTCGTTTTTTAAAATCTCTTTTATTAACTCTGTGTCATTAGGTGTTACCTCATATATTTTCATAATCTTTCTCCTTAATATCCTATCTCTATAAGGTGCAATCCATTTGGTTTAGCAACTATTTTTGAAAATCTCTCATCTGGATTTTTTAACATCAATTCAAGGTATTTTTCCTCTTTTTTTCCTTGATAGATGGCTAAAACTGTTCCTATAATTATTCTAATCTGAGACTTTAAAAAGGCGTTACCTTTTACGTATAGTTTTATAATATTTTCATCTTCTCTAATAAATTTTATCTCATAAATCTCTCGAATAGTTGTCTTGCTTCCACAATCACTCAATCTAAAGTTACTAAAATCATGCTCTCCAATTAAAATAGTTAAAATCTTATTTAATCTTTCAATGTTAAACTCTTCATCTATAAAACTCATATATCTTGAATTAAATGGATTCTTTTTATTTGTAATATAATATTCATACGCTCTATATTTTGCTGAAAATCTCGAGTTAAAATTTAATTCAATCTCCTCAACCTCTAATATATTTATATCTTCTGGCAGTAACGCATTCAATATTTTTTTTAATTTTGATATTGGAATATCCAGTTTTATATAAAAATTTGAAACCTGCATTTTAGCATGTACACCTCTATCCGTACGACCTGCAGATATTAAATCAATTTTCTCTTTAAATAAAATCTCTAAAACCTTTTCTATTTCCCCTTGAACAGTCCTTAATTTGGGCTGTCTTTGAAATCCATAAAACTCACTTCCGTCATATTCATATACTATTTTTATGTTCTTTTTCAAATATATCACCTATCTTTAAAATAAAAGTTCAACTAAAAGACGTAGCCTATATGAACTTGGAATAATAACTCTTTATCTTTTAAAACATTATTTGTTACCATAAAATCCATTGGTCCTAAAATAGTATTCCAGCCAATCCCCACACCATATCCATGGTTTAACTTTTGCCACATTTTCTTTTCTCTAACAAAATTATCTCTATAATCATATGTCCCTAGATTATAATTCATTTTTAAGTAAATATTTGGATAAAGTTGATACTGCAGTCCAAGTGAACCAATAAAAAAGTTATCCGTATAAACTGATGAAAGTGGTAAACCATAAAAAGAATAATCCCTTTTTAACATGTCACTTCTTAAACCACCTATATTAAAAAGCTGAGATAGTGGAGCTTTCTCTGCATGTAAAATCTGCCCAGAGGTTATTCCTGCACCGAAAGAGATTTTCTCAGTCAATCTCATGTTCGTAGCAATCTTTCCTACATAGCCTTCAAACATCTTTCCATTATTGAGATTTTTTTCTGAAAAAACTTGAAATAGTATAACACTTCCTTTCTGTGCATAGTTATTTTGATTTAAACTATCATAATAAATATTAAACGCACTACTTAGGTAGTCGCCATCTTTTGAAAGTTTTGAAAAATTAGGAATCCTATTTCCTGAACTATAACTTGTATCCAAATTTTTATATATAAAAGAGTATCCCGCTATAATTTTGTTCCATAAAATTGTTCCTAAAGATAGAGTTGTCGTAAAATTATCAGTTGAATATGTTGAAGTATTGTCTCCCTTTTGATATATAAATAAAGGATTTTTCGCATATTGTAACGTCAAAGATAATAACATTTTTTGATTAAATATCTCATATTGAGCTAAGTCAGTTATACTAATTTTAGGAAATTTTGAAAACTCTGTCTTTAAAAGATAGTTTTTCTCTATATTAAATCTATTGAAAACAGGAGTTTGAGCAACAATCTCTATTCCAGCCCCATAATTCGAGATATAAAAAAGTCCTAATTGAAGTTCCTTGTCAACCTTTTCATGTATATCAAACTTGATTGTATTTTCATTCATCACTTCATAAAAAACTCTATTTACATATGATTTAGTATAAATTTTCTCACTCCAAAGATTTAAATCTTCTACAGAAAGATAGGTTTTTTCAGGTTTCATATCCTCTATTATTTTGGTAGTTAAAAGCTCATTCCCTTTTGCTACAACTTTTTTTATGTCAAACTCTCTGTTTTTCAACCTATCTTTTTTCATCTTTATCTCATCAAACTTACTCTTATTAGAAAGTAAAACTAATTTATCTTTTAATAAAGTTGCTGATTTTTCTCCCTCATCAACAAGTTTTGAAATGGTACTAAAATCGAATATTCCATAATCTTTTACATTTGGACGAATCAAAAAATCCACATATTTCAGCTGTCGATTAAAGTTTTTCTCATTTTGATACAAAGATAATTTATCCAAAACTTGAATTATATTTGTATTATCAGTAATTTTAGTAGGAGGAGCACTAATATCAACACCTATTACAATATTGGCTCCCATTTTTAAAGCTTGTAACACAGGAAAATTATCTGAAACTCCGCCATCCACATAATAGTTATCTCCAACCTTTATTGGCTCAAGAAAAGTTGGAATTGCCATACTCTTAAGAGTGGCAAGTGCTAAATCTCCGTCTTCAAGTGCAACAGTTTCTCCCGTTTGAAGATTTGTAGTTATGGCTTTGTACGGGATGGGAAATTCTGAAAATTTTTTGATTCCCTCTGCCTTTGAAAAAATTTTTTTCAGTTCAAGATAGATATATTCACCACTTAACGCCCCCATAGGTAATAAAGGGTTATAGTTTTCATCAAATGCAATTTTTATTGGATACTTCACCTTTTGTGTCTTCTGTAAAATACTTTCTAACTCACGATTTAAATTATTTGTAAAAAGTTTATCTATTTTAAGATTTGATACGATATTTTCTATCTCTTCTGGAGAATAACCTATTGCATACATAGCTCCTATTATACTTCCTGCACTTGTTCCAACAATATAATCAATCGGGATATTATATTTTTCTAGAACTTTTAAAACTCCAATATGTGCAACCCCTTTTGCACCTCCTCCACTCAATACAAGAGCTATTTTAGGTTTTTTTATCTTATCACTCTTCTCAAACTGTTCTTTTAAGGTTATAAGTTCTATTTTTTTCTTTTCCAATTCATCTAACTCTTTTTGAATTTGATTCAATTTCGTTTTTAAATCCTGTTTAAGTGCTGAGTCTTCTGAAAATAAAAAAGTAAAGTTTACAAAAAAAATAAATATAAAAAACTTAATTTTTTTCATACATACCTCTCTTTGTAGTTAGATTCTCAGTAAATTGTAAGCCTCTCCAATTAAAACTTCAACTTTTAAAGTGAGAGCTTCGTTTATTATCATTTCTGACAACTTTAAAGTTTCAAATAGCTGTCTCTTTTGAAATATGACTATATATCATTTATTTTTTTCTATCTTAAAAAACACTTTCTTTTTATCAAAAACCAACACTATATTAGTTATATCATTTATTCCCTCTCTCTTTAAAATAGAATCATATCTCTTCTCTTTTATCTGATTCAATGCCTCTTCCAACTCTTTCCCTACACTTTTTTTCAATCTCTTTAACTCTAATATGTAAGCTGGCTTATTTTTATCTACCGGCTTTAACACTATATCTGCTCTTCCATCTCCGCTCTCTTGATTTGGTATCATTAAATATGTTCCCTCTAATCCATATAAAAATCCTGATAATAACATTTGATAGTTACTTTCATATCTTCTATCTGTCTCATAGCTACTCATCCCGTTTAACACTAAATTCTCAAAACAACTTACTATCTCTTCAAAACTCTTTGTTAATAATGCCACTTTTAACTTACTAATAATTCCAAGCCCATTAAATACGATATCTACAAATAGTTTCTTAAAAAAGGTCATTATCTCACCGTTTGGTATTCTTACAAAATATGTATCCATCTCTATCTTTTCTTTTACTGTTAAATACCCTGAAAATAACAATAATTCCCATAAATCATCTGGAGATAAATTATTGCTAAGTGCTATACTTTGACTTATATAGACTACTGTTTCTTTTCCATTAAATAGATTATTCAGCGTATTAAATACAAACTTATCTGAGTTTTTAAGTAGTTCTTTTATCAGTGCATTTCCTGATGTATTTATCCAGTATGCTCCTAACTCTTGTGTTTTTAAAAATTTCAGTATACTTAATGGATTGTATATTTCAGAATTACCAAATCTATATCCATTATACCAAGATTTTACTTCATCAAGTTTATAACTAATCTCATAATCTTTTAATGCTCTTTCTACCTCCTCTTCAAGTAGTCCAAAATGTTGAGAATACTCTTTATTTAGTATTGTGTAGTTTTCTATATTATTTAAATCAGAAAAAATCCCAGCTTGTGCCACCCTAACTATCCCTGTTAAAACTCCCATCTGTAAATACTCGTTAGTCTTTAATGCACTTCCATAAAATCCCTTAAAAAAATTAATCGCTTCATTGTAATATCTATTCTCATAAGCACTCAATAAAGGGACATCATACTCATCTATTAATACTATTACTTTCTTATCGTAATATTCATATAATAGTTTTGTTAAAAGCTTTAAAGAGTTCCTAAGCTCTGCCAAGCTTCCCTTTTTAGTCGTAATTTTTTTTAAAACCTCTCTATCAGAAGTCAATAGATTTTTTTCAATAAAAAAATAGTCATTAAATACTTCAGATATTTTAACTTTAATTCCCTCGATAACTTCTTCAAAGCTATAACCATTTAGCTCCTTCATACTAATAAATATTACTGGATACTTTCCTTGTTCATTTATCACAGGAGAATTTTCTATATATAACCCATCAAAGAGCTTTCTATTTTCATCTTTATCTTTAATATCAAAAAAATACTTGAGAGTAGACATATTAAGTGTTTTTCCAAATCTTCTTGGTCTGCAAAACAGTTTTATTTTAGCTCCATCATTTAGAATCTCTTCTATAAATTTTGTTTTATCTATATAGTAATAATTTGAAATAATTATCTCTTTAAAATCTTCGATTCCAAGCCCTAATTTTTTCTTATTTAACATGACTACCTCCTTTTAATTCTAATCTCACTACATAACATCATATTTGATTATGATATTTTACTAATTTCATATTTCCCCTTGAAAACTTTTCATTTAGTTTAATATATCACAAAAAAATCCCCATTGTCAATTCAATGGGGATTTTAACTTAATCAACTTCATTAATCTAGAAAAGTGCCTATTTTCAGTAAATTTTACTTTTGTTCATCTCTTGAATAGATTCTAAAACGAGTGTAATTACTCTTAAATCTCTTTTAAAAATATATTTTGAACTCTATCAGGGCCAACTGATACCATTGTTATCTGACATCCTAAAATCTCTTCCACTCTTTTTAAATATTTTTTACAATTTTCAGGTAATTTTTCATACTCTCTTATAGATGTTATATCCTCTTTCCAACCTTCTAGCTCTTCATATATTGGTTTTGCCTTATAAAGCTTTTCTGTCATTGCTGGAACACTATTGTATACCTTTCCATCTATCTCATAACCCACACATATTTTTAAAGTATCAAATCCAGTTAATACATCTATCTTAGTTATCACAACATCTGTTAATCCATTAATATCAACAGCATATTTTCCAACAACTAAATCTAGCCAACCGCATCTTCTGGGTCTCCCAGTCGTAGCTCCATACTCTCCACCTATCTCTCTTATCCTCTCTCCAATGGAATCATTTAATTCTGTTACAAAAGGTCCCTCTCCAACTCTAGTTGTGTAAGCTTTCATGACTCCAATTACTTTATCAATCTTTCTCGGAGAAACTCCAACACCTGTTGTTACTCCCCCACTTGTAGGAGATGATGAGGTTACATATGGATATGTTCCATAATTTATATCCAGCATCATTGCCTGAGCTCCCTCAAACAATACTGTTTTATTTTCATCAAGGGCTTTATTAATCTCTGGTGTTGCGTCTATTATTCTATTTTTTAATCGTTCTGAATATAATTTATACTCATTGAATATCTCATCAAAATCCATAATCTCTGTATCATATATTTTAGTAAAAATCTCATTCTTTGTATCCAAATTTAACTTTAATTTTTTTCCAAATAACTCCATATCTAAAAGGTCAACAGCTCTGATACCAACTCTTGAGAATTTATCGGCATAACAAGGTCCTATCCCTCTTTTTGTCGTTCCTATTTTATTGTTCCCACCTCTCTCCTCTTGTAAAATATCTAATTTAATATGATAAGGCATTATCAGATGAGCTCTATCACTGATAAATAAATGATCAATTTTTGCTCCTTTTTCCTCTAAAGTATCCAACTCTTTCAATAGCACTTTAGGGTCAACCACAACTCCTGGCCCAATTATACATTTTCCTTGTCCGTGTAACATTCCAGATGGTAAAAGATGAAGAATAAACTTTTCTCCATTGACTACAACAGTGTGCCCTGCATTGTTTCCGCCTTGAAATCTAACAACATAATCAGCTCTATCCCCCAATACATCAATAATTTTTCCTTTTCCTTCATCTCCCCATTGTGTCCCAACGACAACATAACCTGCCATTATTTAACTCCTCCTTACTATTTTATTTTTTTTATTTCTATATAGTTGATATTTTTACTGTGTTTATTGATAAATAGATTTTCAAACTCTGTTTTTATATTGTCTTCAGCTTTAATGCTATTATGTAAATCATCTGTATGATAGATAATTTCATAATTCTCAAGTTGCTTTGAAAACTCCAAAACATCATTATAATATCTATCATGGTCTGTTTTAAAAAATAAAACTCCACCTTTCTTCATTACTTTATCCAATAGCTCAAAAAATCTTGGTTGTAGAACTCTATTTTTTTCATTTCCTTCCCAAGGGTCAGGAAAATTTATATATACTCCCTCAATCTCATTATTCCCGATAAACTCTATTATCTCTTCCGCTCTTCTTCTCAAAAATAATAAATTTTTCAATTCACTCTTCTGAGCTTTAACCGCTGAAAGAACCAATCTTTTAAATCGTAGTTCCAAAGCAAGATAATTTCTCTCTGGATATTTTTTTGCCATTTCAACAGCAAAACTTCCACTTCCAGAACCAATCTCCAAGTATAACGGATTTAAATTATTTAATCCTTTTTTGCTCCACTCCCCCTTATGTAAATTTATAATCTCTTTGTCATACATTATATAATCTGGATAATCTGCTAATCTTTTCATATATGGATTATAATTAGTTCTTGGATTCTTAAAAAAATGTCTCCACATATTCTCTTCTACTTTTTTTTGCATCGCTCCTCCATAATATCTAAGGTTTTTTTCACGGCATTTTTATTTTTTAAGAAAAAATCTGTTATTCTCTCACTTGAAACTGATGAGAGTACGCCATCATTTATTAACTTAACTATGTCATCAACTTTTTCAACCTTAAATCCAACATTTAAATTTAATATCTCCCTTGATATATCTCTGACATTTTGTAGGTATGAACCAAACATTACCGCTTTTCCATAATATAGAGGCTCTAAAAGATTATGCCCTCCAATATTGACCATAGTCCCTCCAACAAAACAATAATCAGCAATATCATAAAATTGCCTTAAAACACCCATACTATCTACTATAATAACTTTATTAAATTGTGAACTTTTATTGTTTTTTAGTATCTCTGAATATTTTTGAAAACTTATCCTATTTTCATTTAAAAGGCTTACGATTTCCCCAACTTTCTCCAAATGGCGAGGAACAAAAACTAGTAAAAGATTATCGATTTTATCTAAAATCTCTAGAAAAATCTTTTCTTCACCTGCACGGCTACTTCCAACCACAAATATATTTTTTTTAGTAGGATTAATCAAATTTCTTAAATTTTTTCTTTCAGTTTCAGTATATCTTTCAAAATCAATATCAAACTTTAAATTCCCTGTAACAAAACACCTTTCTCTATCTGCTCCAAGCTCACATATATTATTCAAATCCCTCTCCGACTGCATACAAAATAGAGTAATTTTTTTTAAAATCGGTGCTAATAAAAACTTAATCTTTCTGTATTTTGAAAAACTTTTATCAGATATTCTTCCATTTATTAAATAGATTTCAGCTCTTTTTGAAACTAAATTTATAAGATTTAACCATATCTCCGTTTCAACTATTATCAACCGTTTTAAATCTATTCTTTTTAAAATACGTTTTATTAGAAAATAATCATCTAAAGGAAATTTTAAAATATCTATCTTTTTCTCATTAGAATATTTAATTTTTGCTATTTCAAATCCTGTATCAGTGAAAGTTGTAATCAAAATATTTTCATCTTTTTTTTTCAATAACTGTCTAACAAAACTATCCACAAGATTTATCTCTCCAACTGAAGAACAATGAATCCAAATATAATCTTTACCATTTTTTATATTAGATAAATCTTGAAAAACTCTTTCAGAAATAAATCTAAAATTTTTAGGTCTAAAGAGTGAATATAACAAAAAAATAAAATAAAATAAAACTCTAATCAGATTATATAACATAACCTATTCTCCTACTTTTCTATTAATTAGATCTAAAATATTATCAACAACCTCATCTATTGAAAGTTTAGTTGTATCTATCTCTATGGCGTCGTCCGCTTTTTTCAACGGACTCTCTTTTCTTGTCATATCAATATAATCTCTCTGTTTTATATCTGCCAAAACATCTGAAAAATTCTGTGCTATTCCTTTTTTCTGGTACTCTTCTAATCTCCTTTTTGCTCTCTCCTCTGAGGAAGCAACTAAAAATATCTTTAAGTCAGCATTCGGAAAAACAACTGTTCCAATATCTCTTCCATCTAAAATAACACTTTTTCCTTCGCTTATCTCTCTTTGACGTTTTACAAGCTTTTCTCTAACACATTTTATAGCAGATATCGGAGAGACTATCTTTGTAACCTCTGGGGTTCTAATCTCTTCCGACACATCTCTTCCATTTAAAAAAAATCTCTCCCCTACAATATCCATATCTATATTATTGAAATGAGTTTCTATCGCTGAATAATCATCAATTCTATTCTCTTTAACATATAGTGCAACCATTCTATACATAGCTCCAGTAT
This sequence comes from uncultured Cetobacterium sp., assembly GCA_949293295.1. Taxonomy (GTDB): domain Bacteria; phylum Fusobacteriota; class Fusobacteriia; order Fusobacteriales; family Fusobacteriaceae; genus Cetobacterium_A. The sequence continues at coordinate 55,366 of CASFCG010000003.1, read as the reverse complement.
CCAAGTAAGTTAAATTCATTCTCTTAGATATTATTTTAGCTATTGTGCTTTTCCCACTCCCTGCTGGTCCATCTAAAGCTATAATAAAGTTTTTCATAACTCAACTCTCTCTCCTTTTCACAAGAATTGCTCGCCACTCTTTCTCTTCCTTTATTTCGACTATTTCTAAATTCTTATCTTGAATTTTTTTTACTACCTCGGATAGTTTATCTTCAATTATTCCAGAAAATATGGCAATCCCATTTTCTTTCATAACTTTCTCAACATCTTCTAAAAGTAAAATAATGATATCTGCTAAAATATTTGCAATCACAACATCAAATCTTTTATTATTTACAATTTTTAAAAGATTCCCAACAGCAAGCTTCACGTTTTCATCATAAACATTATTCAATTCAAGATTCTCTTTTGCAACCTCAATAGCAACCTCATCTATATCTGTTCCCCAGATCTCATTGGCTCCAAGCTTTTTACTTGCTATCATCAAAATTCCAGAACCTGTTCCAATATCAATAACCGAATCCCCATTTTTGACATTCTCCTCCATCATCTTTAAACATAAAGATGTAGTTGGATGAGAACCTGTTCCAAAAGCTCTACCTGGGTCAAGTTCAATAACTAACTCATCATCATTCACAGTGTACTCCCTCCAAGTTGGCTTTACTACAAAACGCTCACTCACTTTCTCTGGATAAAGATATTTTTTCCAATTATTTTGATAATCCTCTTCTTCATACTCATAAAAATCTATAGTAAAAACAACATCATCTCTTTCAGAAAAATATCTTTCAAACTCCTCTTTTATTATCTTATTTCTTCTATCTGAATACAGATTTAGAGGAAAATAAGCTGAAACAGCATGATTAATCATTAAAAATTGTTTTTCATCTTTGAAAAAATCAAGAGGATTTTTTGTTTTTAATGGTTCATCTATTTTCAATCCCGTAGCACCAAAATTATAAAAGATATCACAAATCTCTTTTTGAACACCATCTATATTATCACTTTCAAATATAACCTTTATCTCAACAACTTTCATTATTAGAATACTCCCAACTCAATCAATGATTTATTTATTCTTTCAATACTCAAACACTCTCCGGTCTCATCGTCTAAAATAACTTCAATCCCATTGATATATTCATTTCCTTCTGCAACTTCAAAACGTTGTGGCAATGCTGTTAAAAATTTTGGAATTATACTTTCTTTTTTCATCCCAATGATTCCGCTAATAGAACCTGTCATTCCTACATCTGTTATATATCCCGTCCCCTCCATCAAGATTCTATTATCTGCAGTTTGAACATGCGTATGTGTCCCATAAACAAGTGAAACTTTTCCATCCAAATAGTGTCCTAAGGCTATTTTCTCTGAAGTAGCCTCAGCATGAAAATCAATAACTATATGTTTACACTCTTTTCTTAACTCTGGAATCAATCTATCTAACTCCCTAAAAGGACAATCTATTGGGGGCATAAATACGCGACCCTGTAAAGATATAACCGCTATTTTTACTCCATTTTTAGTCCTTAAAATTGTACACCCTTTTCCTGGTGTATCTTTTGGATAGTTATATGGTTTTAAAACTCGTTCAGAACGTTCTAAATAATCATATATCTCTTTTTTATCCCAAATATGATTTCCACTCGTTATAACATCCACTCCCCATTGAAAGAACTCTTCACATATAGCTACTGTAATTCCAAATCCAGCAGCAGAATTCTCTCCATTCACAACAATAAAATCATATTCTTTCTTGTATTTATCGAGATATGCTTTTAAAGTTTTACGTCCTGGATTTCCTACTACATCACCTACAACCAGTATTTTCATTAAATTAACCTCATTTCTTTAAATAATCACAGTAGTGATTATATCATCTTTTTATAAAAAATAAAATATTTCAAAAAATAATTCTCCTTTATCTTTCTGAATCAATAATCTCAACACTTTTTTCTAAACATAAAAAATTGCCCCCCAATTTGACCAAAGTTAAAGGGCAAAATTTAGTTATCTTCTACTATTCAATTCACAGTTTATTAATTTTTTCAATCTCATCAACAAATTTTTTTGTTATAAGTTGTGGACGAGTTATAGCTCCTCCCACTACAACCGCATATGCTCCCATCTCCATCGCTTTTTTAGCTTTTTCTGGAGTATCAAAATTCCCTTCCGCTATAACTGGAACACTGCATCTCTCAATTAACTCTCTCAAGACTTGAAAATTATTCAATCCTTTTGAATGTTCATTATACCCAACTAAAGTTGTTCCTATATAATCAAATCCCAATTTTTCAGCTCTAATTCCCTCTTCAACTGTAGATATATCTGCCATAAATTTTTGATTTGGATAATCCACTTTCAAACTTTTTAAAAGCTCAATGTCCGCATTTATAGTGGCATCAAGGGCAATTACATCAACACCTATATTTATTAATTCACACAACTCTTTTTTTGTAGGAGTTATATAGGATTTTATTCCCTCATAATCTTTTTTTATTATTCCAATTATAGGAAGATTTACATTTTTCTTTATCTCTTCAATATCTGCTATACTATTTGCCCTTATTCCAACAGCTCCCCCCATCTTTGCAGCTACTGCCATTCTTCCCATTATATAAGAGCTGTGTAATGGTTCATTTTCCAATGCTTGGCAAGACACTATCAGTCCTTTTTTCATATTCAACCTCCTAATAATAATTACAAAAACCACTAATAAAAATAAGCTGAAACAAACTAAAGATATAATTATCTGTTTGTAACAGCTCCATTTTAATTATTTTTTATATTTAGGTATAATCTCTTCCTCTTCATCCACTCTTCTATCTAACAATGTTTTTGGAGCCTCTTTATAATTCAATTCATATTTAACAGTTTTAGGAATCGAACAATATATTTTTTCCCCCGGATTTAAAATAATTCCCTCTTGAATATGTATTGCCCCACTTATGAAGTCTAAAACTCTCTGCGATTTTTCCGAATCCAAATCACCTAGATTTATGTGAAGTATTTTATCCTCTTTAATATAATTTATACATTTCATACAATCCTCAAATCTTGTCGGTTTAAAAAATACTATACTTCCTTTTTCCATTTTTCCTCCTTAAATTATATACTCTCTTTTATTTTTTCTATAATTTGATTTACAGATAGTTCTGTTGTAAAACCTGCAGCCTTTTTGTGACCCCCTCCATTCAAAAGAGAAGCAATTCTATTTACATCAATATCATTTTTACTTCGTAAACTCCCCTTTATCTTTCCATTCTTTTCATCTTTCATAAAAAGAGATATTTCACTTTCGGAATAACTCAATAACTCCTCAACAACTCCTTCTGTATCTTCATTTGTTATGCCTAATTCCGATATTTTTTTAGAGGTCAAATGATAGTAGATTAACTTTTCCTCTCTTAAGTATATCATATTTGTGAACACTTCGCCTAATAATTTTATTTTTTCAATAGTTCTATTTTTAAAGAAGTTATTTACAATATAATTATTATTTACTCCCTTTTTTAAAAGCTTAGAAGCTATTTCAAAAGTTCTAGCTGTAACATTACTATGAGAAAAATTTCCAGTATCATTTATTATTCCTAAATATAAAGCATTTGCCATATCTGTATCAATATTTATTTTCAAATCATTTTCAAAGATATCATAAATCAGCTCTGAAGTAGAGGATATATCCTTTACTATATTCAAATCCCCATATAGAGTATTACTTATATGATGGTCTATGTTTACAATATAGCATTCATCTACAATATCCCTTACTCTTCCTGTTCTTTCTGGATTAGCTGAATCCACAAATATCGCCAGCTCATAATTTTCAATCTCTCTATTTTCTAACCTTTTTATTTGAGAGGTTCCCTTTAAAAATTTTATATGACGCGGAACACTATCTTGAAGAACAAACTCAACTCTCTTATCTGGATAACTCTTTTTCAAGCCAAGTAAAAGAGCTACTCCTGCACCAATAGCATCCCCATCTGGATTTATATGCCCCGTTATTAAAATTCTATTCTTACTTTCAACTATTGTTTTTAAACAACTCATAATCTTCCTTTCTTAATTTAAACTATCAAAACGTGTATCCTCTTCCTAAAACCTCATGTACTTCAGAAACCACAACAAAGGCTTCTTTATCCACCTCAGAAATCAACTCTTTCAAAAGGTAAATCTCTTTATTCCTTAATACAACTGTAACTATATCCCTCTCTTGTTTTGTGTATAGCCCTTCCGCTTTATAATAGTTTCCTGTCTTTCCAATATCCTCAATTATTATCTTTCTTACAAGCTCTATTTTTGAAGTCGTAATACAAACCATTTTTGCATTTCCTAATCCTATTATTATCTTATTTATCACAATTCCCGTCGTATAAAGGTTTATCAGTGCAAATAAAGCTTTTTCAACTCCAAAAATGAAACCAGCTGTTATTATTACCAGTGAATCAATCATAATAAAAGATTGACCCATAGATATTTTAAAGTATTTATTAAAAATACCAGCTATTATATCACTTCCACCCGTTGTACCGCCATTTTTTATAACAAGCCCTAATCCTATTCCATTCAAAATTCCACCATAAAGCGGAGCTAATATTGTATTTCCAGAATTTGAAAAATCAATTATCTTATTAATTTGTGGTACAACCTCTTTCACCAATTCAACATTCAAAGCAAGTAAACTTATCCCGACAAGTGTTTTTAATCCATATTCTTTTCCAAAAACTTTAATTCCTATAAGAAATAGAGGAATATTTATCATAAATATTATACTTCCTACTGAAATATTTGTTAAGTGATTTATCAAAATTGCCATTCCCGTTGCTCCACCAGGTGCTAACTGTGAAGGAACCAAAAACATATTAATAGCAATTGAAGCTATTACCGTCCCAATAAAAATATTTAAATATTCCATTAAAACTTTAATTCTTTTTCTCTTCATCTTTCTCACCTAAACTATTTTTCAATTTTTTTAAGTATATCTTTTCAAACTCATAGTCCATTACCTTAGACATTAGATTCATTACAGCTATCTCTACCATTGCCGCAGCATTTCTACCAGATGATATATAGAGTTTTACTTTAGGTATCTCTTCCCCTAAGATTATATATTTTGTTGATTTATAATCCATTGAAGTCAAAGAGTTTTCCTCATCTTTAAACTCCTGTAATTCAATTATAATATCCAATTTTTTACTCATCCTCACAGAGCTCATCCCATAGAGAGTTTTTATATCTATAATACCTAAACCTCTTATCTCCATAAAATATGGAAGTTTTGATGCAAATCCCGTGATATCTCCAACCACTCCCCTCTCAAATCTAACTGCATCATCTGCAATAAGTCTATGCCCTCTTTGAATTAATTCCAAAGCTGTTTCACTTTTTCCAATACCACTTTTACCAGTTAATAAGACTCCAAAACCATACAACTCCACTAAAACACCATGAATTGTAGTAGTCATAGCAAAACAATTCTCTAAATATGCACTAAACACAGCTATAACATGACCGCATCTTTTAATATCCGTCTTCAACAAAATTCTGTCTTTCTCCACTATCTTTTTTATGAAGTAATCTGGAATTTTTTTCACACCAGAAACAACTATAGCTGGAAAATTTTCTTCAAAATACCTACTTAAATTTCTTTCTCTTTCATCCTCCGGAAGAGTTTCAAGATATTTAAACTCATTTTCAGTAAAAAGTTGAACACCCTTATAGCTATCTTCTTCATATATCTCAAAATATCCAGTTAAAGCTAGTGATGGTCTATACACCCCTGTTGTGGTAATAAATCTCTTATCTAACCATTCTTCTCCATTCAAAACTTTTAAATCAAAACGCTCTTTCAAATTTCGAACTGGTATACTATTTTTACTGTTCACATTTTTCCCTCTTTCTTTATTTTCTTTTATTAATCTCTGAGACTCATTTAAAAAATATTCCGCTGAATTAACTCCTGATTCTTTCAATCTATAATTTATTGCAGCAGTTTCTATTATAACCGCCAGATTTCTTCCTTTTCTAACTGGTAAAACTATTTTTGGAATATTCAAACCTAAGAAATCTTGATATCTCTCTTCCAAACCTAATCTATCATAGAACTTTTTTTCATCCCATTTCTCCAACTCAATAACCAAGCTTATCTTTTTATCAGCTCTTACTGCTTTTATACCAAAATTTGTTGTAACATCAATTTTACTTCCGTTCTGACCTGAGATAACAAACCTATTTCTCTCTCCGTATTCTGGAGTCTCAGCAAGTCCCATTAAAAAACGATTTGCTACATTTTTTATCCTTAAATTTGTATTAGATATAAATTTATGTCCTCTTTCCAAAAGTTCAACAGTTGCACCAAGCTTTGCATCTTTATACCCTGTCAATAAAATACCTACTCCATATACATCTAATAAAATATAATCATTCAAAATAATTTCATCAGCCAACGCTTTTTGTAAATAAAATTTAGTTTTTCTCAAAAATTCAAGCGTTCTTATCTTCGATAACAAAACTGCTTTTTTATATTTCTTGGCAATCTTCAACAACTCTACCACAACTTCATTCTGATAAGTCAACACTAAAACTGGAAATCTACAGCTGAGGTATTTCTTTAATATTCTCTCTCTTTCCTCTTTATCCATTCTCCCAAGATACACAAGCTCTTTTCTTCCCAAAATGTTTATATTAGTTGTAGTTTCTTCACCTGGCGGAAAAAAACCACTGAGCTCATATCCTGCTCTATATACACCTTTTGTCTGAATTATTTTTTCCATTCCCTCATCAACTAGAACAGTTAAATCTAAAGCTTTTACTAAATCTTTAACTTTAGGATAGTTTTTAGTTTCTATCTTCATCTATCTCTCTCCAAATTCTCATAAAACCCTTTTTCTCTTGGTTTAAAATTTTTATGAATCTCATTTATTATCTCTTCTCTCTTGTGTTCTCTTTCAATAAAACTTCTCTTAAGCTCCAACGATTTCGAAACTATAAAATATATTAAAGTAAGAAATATTATCCACAATACAATCTTATAAAGTTTCATTCAATACCCTCTCTTTAAATTTTGTTAAAAGATAAAAAGACCCACATACTAATATATATTTTTTATCCATTTTCAAAGCCATTTGATACGCTTCCTCTATATCTTCAAATACATACTTATGCTCTTTATTATCACAACTTTCAAATAACTCTTTTGCACTTTGTCCTCTTCCATTCTCTTTCAAAGATGTAAAAATAATCTCTGAAACTTTATCCTCTAAGATTGAGATAATTTTTTTATACTCTTTATCTTTTAGAACAGATACTATTGCAACAATATCATCATTCTTAATCCCCATATCTAAGGTGTCCGCCAAAACCTTTACACTATCCTCATTATGAGCACCATCAAGTATAATTTTTCTCTTACCAGAATCCAGAACTTCAAATCTTCCTTGCCATTTAATAGAATTTGATATCCTCTTTATAATCTCATCCTCTATTCCAATATCTTTTAAAACAGCATATGCTAAAATGAAATTGTTATATTGATGTTTCCCAAATAATGACAACTCAAAACTGTTGTTATCAATTGATATAACTGTGATAAATCTTTCAAAATCTAATCTATAGCTCGAATTTTCTTTGTATCTCTCCATTACATTGATATAATCATTTTTTCTTTCTGAAACTGCTTTTATAAGATTTTCTTCCGAACTTCCGACAAAAGTTTTTGAATTTCTCTTTATAATTCCTGCTTTTTCCTTAGCGATTTGATAAAGAGTATCCCCTAAAAACTCCATATGGTCAAAACTAACATTAGTTATCACTGCATAATCTCCATCCACTATATTTGTTGCATCATATCTTCCTCCTAATCCAACCTCTATCACAGCGTAGTCAACTTTTTTGTCAGAAAAATATTTTAACATCATCGCAGTTGTAATTTCAAAAAAAGTCGGACGAATTTGCAACCTATTTATAATTTTTTTTATCATCATATAATAATCTACAATCTCATTATCCTTTATCTGCTCTCCATCAACAACTATTCTCTCATTGAACTTTAAAATATGAGGTGATGTATACTTTCCTACTTTATATCCCGCCTCTATCAAAGATTTTTCTATAATTGTTGATGTTGACCCTTTACCATTTGTTCCAGCTATATGAATTATCTTATAATCTTTCTGCGGATTTCCCAATTCATTACATAGTTTTTCAATGTTTTCCAATCCCAACTTTATTCCAGATGCTGTGTATGAATATAACTCCTTTAATATGACCTCTAACATTTAATCACCAGCCTAGATTAATTTTAATATCTCTTCTATCAACCTTTTTGAATTTTGGGCAGCTAACTTAACAAATTCATCAAAATTCACACTCGCCTCATGATTTGCCTTATCTGATATTGACCTGATTATCACAAATGGTTTCTTCAACACCTGGCATACATGAGCAACAGAAGCACCCTCCATCTCTGTACACTCCGCATTAAAAATCTCTCTCAGCCATCTTATCTTTTCAACAGAAGCTACAAATGTATCTCCACTCACTATTCTTCCTGTAAATATCTTTTTATTTTCAAAAATATTTTTAGCAGCTTTATTCGCAATTGCTACAAGATTTTCACAAGATTTAAACTCTGAACTCTCCATCCTAGGAATAACACCATTCTTATAACCAAAAGCTGTACAATCAAAATCATACTCCATTAAATCTGTAGAAATAACAATATCACCTATCTCAATTTCAGGATTAACCCCACCTGCTACCCCAGTAAATAAAACTTTTTCAACTTTCATTTCCTGTATAAGAAGTGTCGAACAGATAGCAGCATTAACCTTTCCTATTCCACACTCTACCAATACAACTTTTTTTCCAAAAATTTCCCCTTTGAAAAACTCAAAATCCCCAATTTTTATGGTTTCATCTATTTTCATTATCTCCTTTAACTGAACAATCTCTTCATTCATAGCCCCTATGATTCCTATCATTTTATAACTCCCCTTTCTTCATCTTTCTATATAAATTCCATCTATCATGAGCCCATAACCACTGCTCAGGATGCTTTTTTATTATCTCTCCTATCACATCCATCAATTTTTGAGTATTAACTTTGACATTCTCTTTAAATACTCCACTCTTATCCAATTCTATCACATTTGTAAAATATGAAACACAACTATTATCCTCTTTCATGATATTGTAACCTACTATTAAAGGCATATCATATTTCAACGCCGTACTTACTGCCCCTGTTGGAGATATAGTTTCAGTTCCTAAAAAATTAACTGTAGCTCCCTTATCTCGATGGTCACTAAATAATGCGACTACACCTTTTCTCTCCTCAATAGCTTCTTTTAACTCTCTAGGAGTTTTTTTACTTTTTTTCAATAATCTTATTTTTAATCCACTTCTTATTTTTGTGATAAACCCATCCAAATATGGATTTTTTTGTACCTTTGCAACTGTAATTATATCTAAATCTTCAGCAGTTTTTAAACTCGCTTCCATATTCCCCATATGAATTAGAGCAACCACAACCCCTCTATTTTCAGAATAAAGCTTCTTCAAATTTTCATAATTTACCAGCTCCACATTATTTTTCAAATATTTATCAAACCACAATGCAGATGTATAGGCTTTTACCATTGTTATAAAAGATTTTTTCGCAATTTTTTCTCTTTCATCATCAGTTTTCTCTGGAAAAACCATCTTTAAATTTATAAGTGCTATTTCTCTCCTTTTTTTTAATAATTTATACGCCATACTTCCCAAAAAAGAAACTATACCAAATCTAGTTTTCTCTGGAAAAAAAAGAAGTATCGCTCTGAAAACTCTGAATAATATATACTGTATTCTATACACTTTCTACTCCTTTACTTTCAATTTCTGACAAAATTATTCTTTTTTGTAAACAAATTTTTTCTTTTTGAGCTTTTGTCAAATTTTTTATTTTAGACTCTAATCTTGATGCTTCTTTTCTATTTTCAACCTCCACAAAAAACACTACCTCTACAGGTTTGAACATTCTTGTGTATTTTGCCCCCTTTCCTATTAAATGTTCTTGAAAACGTCTTTCTAAATCTGTAGTAATTCCTGTATACAAAGAATTATTCTCACACCTAATTATATATAAAAACCATTTTTTCATATCTACTGCATTATACTATTTTTTTAGTAAAAAAACAATGAAATCAAAAGAAAAACCTTTCCCGATATTAAAATCGAAAAAGGTTTCTCATTTTATCTCAACATTATTTCAATTCCAGCTTCCGCATCTCTATTTGTTCTAAATTTTAAAAATGCTCCTACCGACCATCCTGCATCAAATTTGAAATATGTTTTTAATGTTGCTCTGAATTCACCATAGCTTTTTTGAGTACAAGTAGGTCCCAATTTTGTGGAGACCCCATTAATTTTTATAGTGTCTCGCCACTCTTTTTCATCAATTAAATCTTTTTCATATTCTAAAGATGTTGAAAATCCTAGACCTACTACTTCATTCATCCAAAATATCTTTCCAAAATCCAAACCAGCATATAATGAGTTTGAAAAATTATACTTTTCTTCTAATTTGTTTCCAAAATCTAAATTGGTATCCGTGTGTCCCCAAAATATAGTTCTCATTCCAAGATTTAATCTGGAATAATCTAAAAACTGAGTATCAAACTCCTTAGTAATCACATTTAACATACTAATAGAATAAGCATAAAAGTCCTCTTTACTCACATCTCGTTTTTCCATATCATACTTACCAAAATCAGCAATAGCTGCCATCTGATAACTAAAAGCTGAAAAATCTCTCTGATATGCTCCTGCCATAATAAAGCTATTTGATTTTAATTTCGCTCTGACGGCACTATTACCATACTTGTCATATTTATTCTGGCTGTAAGAGTATCCATAACCAAAATAACTATTCTCTCCAATAGCACCTAAAGCAAAAAGATTTACATTATTTTTATCATAACCCACTCCAGTTGTATTTTCCTTAGTTTTGTAATTTGTAAAAGCTCCAATCTGAAAGACCTCAAAATTTGCTACTAGGTCTCCCCCTCCTCCATAATTGCCGTAGTAACCTCCTAAACTTATTCCAGTATCTTTATTTGATGTTAAAATAACCTCTCTTAATAAATCTCTTCTACTTTCAAGCAACGAATAATTCAAATTTTGATACTCTGGCCTAGCTAATAGAGAACTATTCAACACCAGAAACACAGCAAGTGTTTTTATAAGTTGTTTTTTCTTCTTCATGAAATCATCCCCCTTTTACTAATTTATTTTTAATTCAACAATTCCATTTTCACTCTCTTTATCTAAAGGGAGTTTTTCAAATTTTATCGATGAAAAATTAATTTTATTCAAATCTATCTTTCTAATCGTACCATTAAACATTGTTTTATAGTAAAAATTTCTATTATTTAAATCACTAACAGCTGTCCACTGTGTTGCTCCTGGTAAATCTTTAGGTATTTTATCATAGTGTTCTTTTGGATATTCTGTTCCAATAGGGATATCAAAATTATTCATGACCTGAAATGCTTGATGAACTCTTTCTTCATTTGTCTCAACAGGAACCAATGAATTTAAATAGAAAAACGCTCTCACAAATCTTGAAGGTGGTGTTATATCCCCTGGAAGTCCTAAAAATCCAGTTCCTGCTCCAAATGAGAATATCTCTGTATCATTAACCTTATACGATTTTGCATTTCCTGTATAAAGATTAACATAGTTATTCAAATTTTTTACTTGCCAATCATAATCTGGTGAATTTGTTAAAACACCTATCTTGTTGTCATAGATGTTTATTTTTCCATTTTCAACAATCTCAATTACAATGTTTTCACCTGTTTTATCAGAAACCCTCCAATGTGCTGTTGGCAATGGTTGTCCATCTGGTTGATATGCAATAGGTACTACTTTTATTTTCTTTATGGCTTTTTTTACCTCTTCAACCGTTGAAAAATTAGATAAAATCCACGAAACTAGTTGCATATCAGCTAAAGATTTCTTTTCACCTGCCTTTGTGAAAGAGTCTAGACTCCCATAATATGGAAAATAGAACAGTCCTGCATTCAATCCAGCTTCATTTATACCCTCACCTATAAAATTTTCATTTATAACACTAATACCAACATACCCGTATTTCGCTTTCCAAGTTAATCCAAAATTTTTTGAATTTGGTAAAAATGATTTATATTGATGATTTCTAGGTGAAATTATCAAATGACTTTTCAAATTTTCTTCTCCATACTCAATAGTTCTTGCTTGTACAATATTTTCATTGTTTTTTATTGTTATCCCTGTACAAGCATTTGAATAACTTGATATTAAACTGAATATTCCAAGTGCCAATGTTAGTAATTTTTTCATCCTTTAATCTCCTTTTTTTATTTTTTTTAAAAGCGTGTATGCCGCTCCCAATACACCTGCATCATTCCCCTTTGTTGCCATTTTAATCTCTAGATTTCTTGTGTATATTTGAGGTATTTTTTTAACTAAGCTTTCAAAAATTTTCTCCTTTAAAAACTCCCCTTGTTTTGAGATTCCCCCTCCTATTATAATCAATTTTGGATTAAAAGTATATATTAAAGTTACAAGACCATCAGTAAGATAATCACACCAGATATCAAAAACCTCGATAAATTCCTTATTTCCCGCATGTATCTCTTCAAAAATCTCTTTTCCATTTTTCAAAATATTTAAATTTTTTTCAACCATTTGAACAAGAGCTGAGGTTGAAGCGTATCTTTCATAACACCCTTTTCCACCACAAGCACACTGAATACCATTTTTTATAAGTGGCATATGTCCAAACTCTCCCGCTATATTACTCTCTCCTCTCAAAAGTTCCCCATTTAGAACTATTCCTCCACCTATTCCAGTCCCTATAGCCAACATTAAGAAATCTTTTTTATCCTTTCCTGCACCGAGCCACATCTCACCTAAAGCAGCACAGTTCACATCATTATCTAAAGTTATTGCTAAACCATATCTTTTTTCTAAAATTTCAACCAATCCAGTCCCTATCCATCCTGGAATTATATCCGCTCCTCCCATTACTTTTCCAGTTCTATTATCAATTTGACCTGTTGCAGATATTCCAACACCAAGAGTTCTTTCATCCCTCAGCTCTGTTACAATTTTATCTATTTTTTCTAGTAAAATCTCCACACCTTTAGAAGCTTCTGTTGCAACAAAGGAAGAAGATAATATCTCTCCCTTTTCATTTACTAAACCATATTTTATCTCCGTTCCACCAATATCTATTCCTATAATCATCTTAACCTCTCTACAGAAATTTTTTTCCAATCTCTTTTGCTTTTTCAATTTTTTCAGGCGAAAGTTTTTTCATAGGTAATCTACAATATCCCTCACTTTCAACCCCTTTTAATTTTAAAATCTCCTTTATCGTCTGATATAATCCATTGCTCAAAATAGCTTCAATAATATCATTTAAATAGGTTTGCTTTTCTCTAGCTAGCTCCAATTTTCCAGCCTTAGTCAAATCAAAAATCTCTTTTGCTATCTTTCCAGTGACATTATATGTACTTCCAATAGCTCCATCAACCCCTAAGGCTACAGCTGGAAGCAACATCTCATCAAAACCAGCATAAATTAACTTATTTGGAAAAGCTTTTCTAACTCTCTCTAAAAGATAAAAATCTCCCGCAGTAAATTTTATTCCAATAATTTTATCGTGAGACAATAACTCCCCAAACTGTGTGACATTCATATTCACACCTGTTAAAAATGGAATTGAGTAGATTATCATATTATTATTCGTTTCATTTACAATTGTCATATAATAATTTTTTATCTCTTCAAAATCAAATTTATAGTAAAATGGTGTTACTGCTGATAAAGAATCATATCCCAATTCTGTTGCAAATTTTCCTAATTCTACAGCTTCAAATAGATTTATTGACCCAACTTGTGCTATTAATTTTACATCATTTTTTGCTTCATCTTTCGCAATCTCAAATACCCTTTTTTTCATCTCTGTCGATATCATAAAGTTTTCTCCTGTACTTCCACCAACATATAATCCATCGACTTTCATAACATCAATATTATATCTTATGATATTTCTTATTCCTTTTTCATCTAAATCTCCTTTTTCATCAAATGAAATCAACAATGCTGAGTATATTCCTTTCATAAAAACCTCCTAAAATTCTTTATCATCATTTCCCTAATATTAAATTAGGAACAAATAAAACTATTTGTGGAAAAAACATCAATAACAATAATGTTACTAATATTGGAATCAAAAGAGGTAAAACCCCTTTTGTAATTGTACTAACCGGTATTTTTCCAACTCTAGAAACGACAAACAAAGCCATCCCCATAGGTGGTGTAAGAATACCAATCATCAGATTAAGGGTGCTCAGTACTCCAAAAAACACTGGGTCAATTCCAAATTGAATAATAACTGGAATAAGCATCGGTAATACAAGAACTTGTAAGGCAAGTGCTTCTATAAATGTTCCTAAAAATATTAATAATAGATTTATCATTATTAAAACCATCATAGGAGACTTTCCAAAAGTTAAAAAGAACTCCGCTATTTTCATGGAGATTTGTTCTCTAGCAATAACTTGCCCAAAAAATGTAACTCCCATTATCATTAAAACTGTTACTCCACTTATTTTTATTGTTTCAACAATATCTTTTAAGAATATCGAAATAGTCAGTTCTTTATAGACAAAAAATCCTAGTATCATTGAATAACAAGTTGCAATAACTGCTGCTTCAGTCGGAGTAAAATATCCTGAAAAAATTCCACCTATAATAATAAATGGCGTCATTAAAGCCCAAAAGGCTCCTTTAAAAGCTATAAAACGTTCTTTTAAAGTCGCTTTTGGTGCTCTCTTATAGCCTCTCTTCTTACAAATCAAGTAGTTCATAATCATCAATGAAAAAGTAAGAATCAAACCAGGAAGAAATCCTCCTAAAAACAACCTTGCTATTGATTGGTCAGCAATTACACCGTAAATTATCATTGAGATACTTGGAGGAACAAGTGGACCAATTATGCATGAAGCTGCAGTTAATCCCCCGCAAATATCATCATCATATCCCTCATCTCTCATCGCTTTAATCTCCAGTTGTCCCAATCCTCCAGCATCTGCCAGAGCTGACCCAGACATTCCAGAAAAAATAAGACTAGCAAATATGTTTACATGTCCCATTCCACCTGTATAATGACCTAATAAAGACTTTGCAAATCTAAAAATCCTCTCTGTAATTCCAGAACTATTCATCAATACACCAGTTAATACGAAAAAAGGCACACTTAACAAACTAAAACTATCTAAACTATCTACGAGAGTTGTTCCCACAAAATAAATCGTATTCCAATCTGAAAGGGCGAAGAAAAATAAAGTTGCAAAAACTAGTGAAAAACCAACCGGAACACCAATAAATATCAAAATAAACCACACAACAAAAGTTAATACAGTTATCATACCTCAACTTCCCCCTTTTTTTCAGTAAAAATTAGATTTCCATCTCTATATTCCGACCTAAGAACCTGAAAAAATCTAACCAACATAAGCATAGAGATTAACGGTAATGAGATATATAACCAACCAGATGAAATATCCAACGCAATCAACCGAAATATCAATTTTCTGATAAAAAGCTTATATCCAATAACTATCATAGCAACTATTGATATAAATACAATAACTTGTATAAAACTATTAACTAATTTTAAACTGTTATTGTGAAATTTTTTGTAGATAAAATCAATATAAACATGTTGTTTCGCCTTTATTCCCAAAGAGACTCCAAGCATCCCAATATAAGTAAACATTAATGTAGATAATTCTTCACTCCAGATTATAGGTGTGTTAAAAATCTGTCTTGAAACTATTTGTGCAATTAAAACAAAAAACATTACAATGAATAAAATCGTTCCTAGAATCTCTTCTAAATTATCAAATAATTTTTTTAACATTATACACCCCTCTCTACTTCACTGAGTTAATCTCTTTAAGTGCTTTTTTTCCTACTTTCTTCACCTTTTTCATATACTTATCATAAACAGGTTTCATTGCATTTTTAAAAGGAGCTGTGTCTGGAGAAGTAATTTTAACACCTTGCGATTTAAAAAAATCTATTATATTTGCTTCTTCCTCAACAAAAAGTTGAGTGTGATATTTAGCAGCCTCTTCTGCACTCTCTTTTAATATTTTTTTCAAATTGTCTGGTAATTTTTTCAATGTCGAACCACTAACAAGATATAATTGGTCATTTAAAATATGATTTGTTAATGCTAAGTTTTTTTGTACTTCATAAAATTTTTGTGCTCTAATTGTTGATAATGGATTCTCCTGTCCATCAACAGCATTTGTCTGTAATGCCAGATAAACTTCAGAAAACGCCATAGGTGTAGGAGATGCTCCCGTGTATTTTGCAAAATCTAAATTAGCCTCAGCCTTTGGAACTCTCAATTTTAGTCCTTTCATATCCTCTATTGTATTGATTGGTTTATTTGCTGTTGTCTGTCTAGTTCCATTATATGCTTGAGATAAGATTTCAATATTTAATCTCTTTTTAACTTTTTCTTGTAATTGTTTTCCAAACTCCGTGTCAAAGGTAGCTCTTTTCATATGTTCAAAATTATCGAACATATACGGAAGAGCATAGATTTGAGCCTCTGGAAAAAATAAACCAAATCTTCCAAACTCAGCAAATCCCATATCAACTATCCCGGCAGACATCTGTTCAATAACAGCTCTATCATCTCCTAGTTGTCCTCCTGGATAAAGTTCGATTATTAATTTTCCGTTAGATTTCTCTTTTACAGAGTTTGCCAAAAACTCCGCCGCTTTACATTCATTTGAACTATTATTTGCTGCAATCCCCATTTTTAGTTTATAAGTTTTTTCACTCGCACTGACAGTTACAGAGATTAAAATTAAACCGATACTCAATGTTTTTGCTAAAATTTTCATAAATCCTCCTTAAAAATAGGTTTTTATTGCATTTAAAATTTTAAAAACTTAAAAATTTATTAAATTTTCATACTAATTGGTACATTATTTTTTATAAAAAGTCAATAATTTTTAATAAATTTTATAAAAAAATCATATTTTTTAAAATAAGTGTTTTACTTTCAAACGAGTTTATATTATAATCTATATCATATCTTAAATTTTTTGGAGGAGATTAATGAAAAAATTAAAAAATACGATTATAGGTGCTACATTACTATATTTGTTGACATCTTGTACAGCTGTTACTTCAAATCCTTCTGATAACGAATTCACTTTTGTTTGGATAGATAATAAATTCAATAACTCAAAAGAGCAGAGCGAAATTGAACTAACTAGAACAAAAACAATAGCAGAGGGGTTAAAACAAGATAAAGAAAACGGAGAAGTAATCTTTCTTGGAATAGGTAATATTTTTGTAAATAATAAATATATTCCATTTGATAATGATGAAAATGTAATTGATATTTTAAATAAAGCTAAATTTGACTATCTAGTTCTATCTCAAAATGATATCATGTATGGAGATAGTAAGATTAACTTGTTTAATAAAATAGGAAAAGCTAAAATTTTAACTGGAAATATCACAGATAAAAATGGTGATTTAGATAATCTTTATGATATAAAAAAATCAAATGGGAGAAGAATCGGAATTTTCTCTCTTAATATCACAGAAAAAAATATCCCTAATTATCTGAAATCTACAGACTCTAATTTTTCACTAGAAGATGTCGTTACTAGTGCCAAATCTATTATACAACAGTTGAAGAAAGAGAAAGTTGACTTTATTGTAGCTATTGCAAATATTGAACGAAATTTTGATTTGAAAGATTTTATAAAAAAGGTTCCAGAGATTAACTTAGTTATTAACTCTGAAAAAATAAAATCTAAAAAAGCTGTTGATTTAGTTGACAATACCAGAATTATAAACTTCAATTCCTCTGAAGAGGGTATTGGGGTATTAAAAATTAATTTAGATTCAAATGAAAATCAAGATTATACTTTAGACTATTCAATCTACACAAAAACAATTGTTTTAAAAAATACGGACTTAATTTTTGAAGATGAAAGTTTAAGAAAAAGCTTTAATGAACTTGAATTGAAAGAAAGTGGTATTACTGAATCTTTAGCAACTTTAAATTTCGATTTAAAAATTCCATTAAAAGAGAAAGAGTATAAACAAACAAATTTTTCAAATTTACTATTTGATGCTATAAAAGCAAAAACTGATACGGATATCATTTGTATTGAAATTGGAACCTTAAGAAACAACTTATATAAAGGTGCGGTTACAAATAAAATCTTAGAAAAAAGTATTAATAATTCTCAGTTAGAATTAGTTACAAAAGAGATGACAGGAGCAAAATTATATGAATTGATTGAAAAAGGGCTGAGCAGTTTACCTAAAATTAATTCATCTACATTGTTGTTTTCAAAGATTGATTTTAAAATCAATTCCAATAATCCTGTTGGAAGAAAAATAATAGACTTAAAAATCAATAATCAACCGATAGATTTATCAAAAAAATACAAAGTTACTTTACCAGCTTATTCTAGTAATCCTGACTATGAAAAGCCAACTGGAACAACTATAAAAAAAGAGGGAAAACTAATCAATATCATTGCTGACTACATGAGAACAAATGACTTAAGCAAGTATAAAAATTAACATAATGAGGTGAGCTCTATTTGACAAAAATTATAAGTAAAAATAAACCAAAAGGAACTGAATACAATAAATTAAAAAAAATGAAAAAAGCAAAGCGAATTCAAAAACTTAAAGATGATAGAAGAAGAGCTGAAAATAAAAGAATAAATGCTGAAAATAGAAAAGAAAAGCGAATTGAAAAGGAGTTTCTTGATAAAATTTCATCAATAGAGATTATTGATTTTTCCAAAGGGATGTTATTATTAAAAATTAGCGAAACTATCGAAAAACGTGCTCTCATTTTTAAACGGCGTGAAAATGATATTAAAGATTTCTTAGATTTTATTGATGAGTTTGAATTAAAACTTTTTGGTGAGAATGTCCAACTGAGAAAATTATCTAATTTTAATGAGGTTAAAGATGAGCTAGTTCTTAAAATTAAAAATAATTTATAAAAATTTAATAAACTTAGGAGGTATCTATGAAAAAGTATATTTTACTTCTTGCATTTTGTTTATTTTTAGTTAACTGTAACACACAAACCCATGAAACTTCTACAAATACATCTACTATAGAAAATAGTGAGAATCCATATGCTCCATTTGAAAAAGAGATTTTAAAGCTATATTCTAAAGAGAATATAACTGATATTATGGTTTCACCGTATAGCAAAGGAATTGAAATCTCTCTTGTTACTAATTCATCAAATTTTTCTTCAGAAAAGTTTAATAAATTGGCTAATGAGATTGTTAAAAATTTCAAAAACAGATATAACTTTGAAGATGATTTAATGATAGATGTATCCCTTAATTATCAACCTAATCCAACAGAAAATATGGAAACTTTATTTAATAGGAAAGTGAAATAAAAGTTATTTCCTGCAATTAATGACTAATGAAATAATTTCATTAGTCATTTTTATTTGCAACAAGATGATAAATAACGCTAACAGAAATAAAATTCTCTATGAGTAATGTTTTTTAGAGGTACAGTCACTATAAAAATGTTTATTTTATATATTCAAAAACTAAACTGTTCAATTCTTCCAAATTACTCACTTGGAATGGATAGTCTATTTTAGGTCTGATTAAGGTTATTAACTCCACTTCACACTCTTGAGCACCCTCTTTTTTTTCCTTTTCTCCTCCAGTGGTCCCAGAGTCTTTAGTCACAAGAGCCCTAATATTTAATTGTTTTATCATGGCAGTATTCATCTCTTTAGTAAATGGTCCCTGCATAGCTATTATATTTTTAGGAAGAACTCCACATTCTTCAACTTTTTTTAATATTTCCCATTTAGGTAGAACTCTAAAATAGATATTTTTCAAATTTTTTAATCCTTTAAATTTTTCAACTAGGTTACTTCCTAAAGTAACTAAGATATTCTTATCTAGCGTCTCTATATATCTTATTAAATCATCAATATCAGTAAACTCTTTACTATTTTTATCTGATAAATTCTCAAGATTTTTCCTTTCAAAACGAATATAAAAAAGTTTTTTTTCTTTTGATATATCTATTGCATTCTCTGAAATCTCCTTTGCATATGGATGAGAAAGGTCAACCACTATTCTAATTTTTTCTCTATCTATGAAGGTTCTTATCTCTTCCTTGTTCATTCTTTTAGCAATAACTTTTATCTCTTGAATATCTTCTAATAATTTAGCTCCATAATCTGTAGCTGTCGTGACTATCAATAAACTTTTTAAAGGAAATTGCTCTATAAAATCTCTACTCTCTTTCGTTCCTCCAATAATCCAAATCATAACTTATATCCTCTTGGAGTTATCATCTTTCCATTGGATATATATGTGTTTGAATTTCCGATTACTATAATTGTAAACATATCAATCTCATAATTCAAAAACTCTTCTAAATCTGTCAAAATATACTCTTCCTTTTCTCTTCCGATATTTCTTAATATCGCGACAGGTGTTTTAGAGGATTTATATTTTAACATTATCTCTCTAGTCTTAATAATTTGCGTTGTTCTACCTCTGCTTTTTGGATTGTATAAAGATATTACAAAATCAGCTTGTGCAGCTTTTTCAACTCTACTTTTTATTATTTCCCATTCAGTTAACAAATCACTCAAACTAATTATTGCGTTATCATGCATCAAAGGAGCTCCTACTAATGATACTCCTGCTAACACTGACGTCATTCCTGGAATAATCTCGACCTCGTAGTCTCCTTTTTGAGCAACCTCTAACATTATACCAGCCATTCCATATATTCCAGCATCTCCACTACTAATTAGAGCCACTGTTTTTCCCTCTCTTGCTAACTCTAAAACTTTTTCACATCTTTCAATCTCTTTTTTCATTCCAGATATATAGAATTCCTTGTCAGAGAACTCCTCTTTTATTAAATTCACGTATGTAGTATATCCAACTATTACATCTACTTTTTTCAAAATATTATACGCCTTTATTGTCATATTCTCTATATTTCCTGGACCTATCCCCACCACATATATTTTTCCTTTACTCATCGCCAAATTTCTCCTCATAAATTGATATTGTTATCCCATTATATACATATTTTTGTTCTAAAAAATTACCATTTCCATTGGAAGCAAGTAGTGCACAAGGCTCTGATACACAACCTACACCTATCTGATTTTTAACAAATTCTGAACCTATAAAATCATCCTCTACCTTTTTTATATCCTCTCTTGTAATAATTACTAGGTTTCTACCTAAATCTTTAGCTAATTCAATTATTCCTATTTCATTGGCTTTTATATCTACAGTTGCTATTTTTTTAATACTTTCATAGGCAAGATTATGTTTTTTCATCACTGTATCCAATCCTTTTACTAACTCTTCCTTTGAAGTTCCTCTTTTACACCCTATTCCTACTATGAGATTTTTAGGGTATAATCTCATTATATCTATATTTTTTTTATTAGATACCACCACTACCCCAGCTGAATTTTCACTCTCCCCTATTTTTACATTTTTTGGAAGAAGTATATCTACATTTTTATTATCAACTATTAAAGAAGTTATCTCTTTAGCCTTAGTAAGAGATTCCATTTCACAATTTAGCTTTTGTGCCAATGTATCTATCGCTATCTTTCCGGTAATATCTGAACTAGTTGTTATTATAGGAGTTAGAGAGTAGCTTTGAGCAACTTTATAAGCTAACTCATTAGCTCCCCCTATATGTCCAGAAATAAGAGAGATTACAAAATTTTCTCCCTCATCTACTACCAAAACAGCTGGGTCTATATCTTTGCTCTTTATGAGAGGAGCTATTTTTCTAATCACTATTCCAGTAGCCATTATAAAAATATGTCCATCATATAAATTAAAATTTTTTTCTAGTTCCTCACTGAAATCATCTATCTGTATAGTATTTTCTGTCTGAAATTTTTTTAGAGTATATACATCCCCACCTATTTTTTTACTAATTTTTTTAGCAACCTCTCCAGCTCCACGAGTTACACTCCAAAATGCAATTCTCATAGTTTCCCTCTCCAATAAATTTAATTTTAAATAATATCATCTATCTCTATATTTGAGTCAATAAAAGCTGAAAAACTTTCAATATCATTTTTCTCATCTTCTTCACTATAATTAGAAGCTGATGTTATAGGAGATGCATGACCGTATAAAATAAAATCATTTTTTAGTTTAGTTTTCATTGATGTATATCCAGATACAATAAAATCATTTTTTAGTGTATATTTTATAAATGTCAATTTTTTAGCTGTTTCTTTTCCTGTCACATGAAAAGGAGAGTCTATTTCTGCTAATAGAAAAAAATCTCCTTGCAAAGAATCACAATGTTTACAACAGTTAGCATAATCTTTACTTTGAGTTGTGTGTGAATACTTTAATTTGTAATTATATTTATCTTTGATTGAATCCAATATTTTTTTAGAGATATTTCCCAAACATATTATATCATAGCTTAATACATTCTTTATTTCATATTCTCTTTCAGAAAAATTAAATTTTTTATAATTATATTTTTGACTTTCTTCGTAAAACTCACCATTTTTCCATCTATATAATGGTTTATTTATAAATTCTATTCTATTAGGAATACATAACGCAATAACATCTGTTTCTTTTTTACATTTCCAGCATATTCTCTTTGTAACTACCAGATAAATGTAATCTTTTACTATAATAGCATCTGTAGTATCTTTTAATATATATTGAGCAAATTTAATATAATCTTCTTTCTTTTCCACATACCATTTTTTTATTTCTGGATTCCATCTTGCTCCTAAGGCTTTTACTTTATCTTTTATATCATAATCAACCTCTAAAAATAACATATTCCCTCCATTAAACTCTACTCTTCAACTATTTTTTATAATCCCCCTCTCTAAACTCATGGGTAAAAGTTTTATCATATAGTTTGGATTTTTTACATTTATTCCCTAAAAAATCTCCCACTAATATTTGAGCTGTTTTGGATATTCCTGCTTTTTTCACTTTACTCTCTATCGTTTCTAAAGTTCCTACTACAATTTTTTCATCTGCCCAACTGGCTCTCTGGACTACAGCTATTGGAGTTGCCATAGGGTAAGAAGTAGCTAAGCTTTTTACCACATCCCCTATCATGTGAACAGATAAAAATATTGCCATAGAAGCTCTATGAGTAGCCAGACTCTCTAATGATTCTTTCTCTGGTACTGGAGTTCTTCCTGCTATTCTTGTACAGATTACAGTCTGAGATATTTCCGGTAATGTGAACTCTTTTTTTAATGCTGCTGCTGATGCTAAAAATGAACTTACTCCAGGTACAACCTCATACTCTATTCCATAACTATCTAATAAATCCATCTGTTCTCTATGTGCTCCAAATATTGCTGGGTCGCCTGTATGTACTCTCACTACTCTCTTTCCACTTTGTATTGCATCTACCATTATTTCAACTATCTCTTCTAAACTCAATTTAGCAGAATTATAAATTAAAGCTTCTTTCTTATGATGACTTATGACCTCCTCCGGAACAAGAGAACCCGCAAAAATAATCACATCCGCCTCTCCTATTAACCTATGTCCTTTCAAGGTTAAAAGCTCTGGGTCTCCCGGTCCAGCTCCTATGAAATAGACCTTTTCCATTGTTCCATTCCTCCTTTTTTTAAAATCATAGTCGAAAAATAATGTATATCTTTCTGCTCCAATTTTTCTATCTCATAAAAGATTTTTTGCTTCTCCTTGCCAGCATTCTCAACCAATACAACATTATTAATATTACCAGTTTCTATCAGAGCTAGTTTCAATCTTTCAAAATCTCTACTTATCTTCATAAAAACAATATTGTCTGCTGTTTCTATCTCCTTTTTTATATCAACTTTTGAATTAAGTGAAACAATTTTCAGACTTTCATCTCCTATTACTAAAGGTATATTCAACCTTGAACTGATATCTGCAAAAGAGCTTATTCCCGCAATAGTTTCAACCCTTACCTTGCTATCAATATTTTCAAGAATGTATATATATGTACTATATGTCATCGGGTCCCCTATCGTCAAAAATCCTATATCTTTTCCACTATTTAAAATCTTCTCTATAAGTTGTGTATTTGTTTTCCTACTCTCTATTCTATCATTGGGATTCTTAAGCATTGGAAACTCCATAAAAATCACTTCTACGCCCTCTTTTAAATAATCCTTTACAATACTATACGCCGTACTTCCCTCATCTTTCTTTGCTTCTGGAACAACAACAACATCTAATTTTTTTAGCGTATTTATAGCTTTTAATGTAAGTTGGTTCGGATTTCCAACCCCCACACCAATTCCGTATAATTTTCCTCTCATGGTTTCTCTCCTCTTTGTTTTTATTGATAAATCACGTCATACACTTTTCCCTTTTATCGCCGTTATTATATATATGGGATTTTCACCATACATCATTGTATAATTTCCTGCTTTTTTCGCTCTTGAAATCATCACATTCACAATCTCAACATCACTAAAATCAAACTCTTTTAAAATTTCCACTGTTTCATTTAAACTCTCCAGTGTTATTATGTTTATCACAACTCTAGCTCTTTCGGCTGAATATTTCATAAAATGTTGAACTATACTCCTCATACTTCCTGTTGAACCACCTATAAACATTCTATCATACTCTACATTTGGTATTTTTTCTGGAGCTCTTCCAACAATAACCTCCACATTTTTTACACCTATTTTCTCAATATTCTCCC
Source organism: uncultured Cetobacterium sp. (assembly GCA_949293295.1). GTDB lineage: Bacteria > Fusobacteriota > Fusobacteriia > Fusobacteriales > Fusobacteriaceae > Cetobacterium_A. The sequence goes on along the minus strand of CASFCG010000003.1, from coordinate 30,541 downwards.
TCAACGTTCCTATTCCTTTTATCTCCTTTTCAATAGCAAAAACTTTTCCCTTTTTTAGATATCTTGCCGCCTCTATTGCTATTGTGCCCGTTCCTGCTCCAACATCTATTAAAACACAACTCTCTTCAAGCTGTAATTTAGCTATTGATATTGCTCTTACCTCCTGTTTTGTCATGGGTAACTCTCTTTGTATAAACTCTTTATCATATATATGCAAATTCTTTTCTTTCCTTTCTATTTTACTTTTTTCTTACTATCACTACATTAATAGAAAACTCTCTATTAAGTTTCTCATAATCATCTATATCTAAAAATGTTATTTTTTCATCTGGATATGAAAGTCTTTCTCCCACTACAATCTCTACATCTCTATGTCCAGCTTCATAGATATTTTTAGCTATTGTATAAGGGTTATTAATATTATCAGTAAGTAAAACTATACCTTTTTCCTGAAATAAAGCCTCTGTATACTCTGTATCTCTTCCATGTACGCTGATTAATCTGTAATCTTGCCATACCTCTCCTATACGAGCAAAAAGATATTGATATGAAGATATTCCCGGAATTACATTTAACTCATCCCTCGAATAGTATTTCCTCATAAAGGTAAGTAAACTATAAAAACCAGTATCCCCAGATACAATTACAGCTATATCTCTGTCTCTATTATTATTTATGTACTCTATTACATCAGATAATTTTCCTAAGGTATATTTTTCACAATCAAAAGATAATAATGGCGCAACCTCTTCAAGCTGTCTAGCTCCTCCTATTGCTATATCACATTTTTTTATAATATCTATCCCAGATTTTGTAATATACTCTACATTCCCTGGACCTAAACCTACAATATTAACCTTTTTCAGAGAACTCACCTGCCATTTTATAAAAATTATCACTATAACCAAGAGTAGCTCCACTAAAAGAAAAGAGTAGCACTTCACACTTAAGCTCATCTTTTGAATACTCTTCAACTCTTTTTTTCACTTTGTTAGCTATGAAATTAAAAAATTCTTTTTTTTCTATGTAGTTACAAGCTTCTTCCACACTATTAGCTTCTAATATTTTATAAATATTTTCACTTGCCTCACCACACAAAAAAGCATTAGCTCCCATTATTTCCATACGAGCATCTGCAACTTTACTGTGAGTATTAAATATTCCCCCAGCTATTTTTATAGCTTTAGCAATATGCCCTAAAAGGATAACTTTTTTAAATCCTAGTTTTACAGCTGAATCTACCATAAAACCTACATAATTGCTTATTACCACAGTTTGTTCCAAATCCAGTCCTAATTTTTCACAGTAATCTCTACTATAGTTCCCAAAGGTAAATATAACCCAATCTCGATTTTTACTCATCTTTAAAACTTTCAATTCTACAAATAGAGAATCTTTCAGTGCTTCTTCACTCATAGGTTTTACTATTCCAGTAGAGCCTAAAATAGAAATTCCCCCTACTATTCCTAGCTTTGGGTTAAAAGTCTTTTTAGCCTTTTTTCTCCCCTCAGGAACATAAATAGTTATTATAGCTTTTTTTTCTTTTTTCTCTAAAAAATCATCAGCTACTCTCTCTATCATCTTTAAAGGACCAGGATTAATAGCGGGTTTTCCTACTTCTGCTTGTAATCCAAGCTTGGTCACTTTTCCTACCCCTCTTCCTCCTAACAAGAGAAAATTTTTAAAGTATATTCCATCCTCTCTTTGAGGTAATTTATCAACTAATTTTATTCTACTACATATATTTATACCATTAGTCACATCTGGGTCATCTCCAGCATCCTTGGTAACAGCTACACTTACTAGATTTTTTCTAACTCTTATTTTAGATATAGGAACTACTATATTTTTTCCATTTAAAGTAGTAAATTCAACCTTGTCCAGATATCTATCATTTAATAAAGCCTCTAATCCCGCCTTTATTCCTACAGCTGAGCAGGTTCCAGTAGTATAACCACTTTTTAAGTTTTCAGACATTTAAAATCCCTCTCTTTTGTACATCTGATAAAGTATCCCATGTAGAATAGCTACTGCTACTGTACTTCCTCCCTTTCTACCATTTATAGTGATATACGGTATTCCTAAAGATTTAAACTCGTCTTTAGATTCACTAGCCCCTACAAATCCAACAGGAACTCCTACTACCAAAGCTGGTTTTTCAATCTCATTTTTCTCTATCATCTCTTTTAATTGATACAGAGCTGTTGGAGCATTACCTATTAAAAATATCTTAGTATCTCTATCTTTTCCAGCTTTTTCCATACCTACTATAGAACGTGTAACTCCTCTAGATTTTGCCTCTTTTATTACCTCTTCATCTGAAACTAAGCAGTATGCCATAGAATTAAATTTTCCTAGAGCTACTTTACTTAGTCCATTTACTATCATATTGGTATCACAATAGATTTTACAACCTTTTTCTAAAGCTTCCATACCACTTTCTATAGCACCATTTTGAAACTCAATTAAATCTGCATATTCAAAATCTGCAGTTGTATGTATCACTCTTTTTACTATTGGAAGTTCTTTATCACTAAAACTTTTTACCTTTTCTCCTAATTCTTCCTCTATTATCTCAAAACTTCTTTTTTCAATATCCTCTGGTACTTTTATATATGTGCTCATTTTTCAACTCCCTTTTATAATTTTATCTAAATAGCCCAAACTTTTGAAAAAGTGTATATGTGGATATCCAGCTCTACAATTTTTCTCTTTAAAAACACAACTCCAATTTTTGCCATTTGGCTTTACTCCTTGATACTCTCTAGTGTCCTTTTCTATTTTAGATATTTTAGAATAGTGAAATTCATGCCCTCGCCCTAATATATTATCTTTGTCACAAATTGAAATGTATCCAAATCTAGATATATCTAACTTATCTCTCATCTGAATAGTACATTTTATAATATCACATAATGGAATACTACTTCCATCTAAAAGCTCTATTCCCTTAGTTAGATACATAAATCCACCACACTCTCCATAAATTTTCCCATTTTTAGAGTGATACTCTCTTATGCTTTCTATCATGCTTTTGTTCTTAGATAGCTCTTTTCCATAGTTTTCAGGGTATCCACCCCCAAAGTATAATAAATCTACCTCTGGTATCTTTTTATCCTCTATGGGAGAAAAGGAGATTAACTCCATTCCCATATGCTCCATTAGTTCAAGATTGTCATTATAGTAAAAGGTAAAGGCACTATCTTTTGCTATTCCTACCTTTAGCCCTTTATATTTATCCTTTGCATTTTCAAAGGGATTTTTATTATACTCTCTTTCTCCCAATTCTGCTATCTCTAAAAGCCTTTTTACATCAATGGTTTTTTCTAAAATCTCCTTTAGCTTTTGTGTTTTTTCCTTTAAATCATCTATTTCATAAGCTTGCAAAAGACCAAGATGTCTACTTGATACTGCTAAAGTCTCATCTTTAGGAAGATATCCTATACACTCTATTCCTGTATACTTTTCTATTGCTTCTTTATAGTGATTATACATAGCTTCAGTAGTTTTACTTATAATTACTCCTGCTATATTTACTCTCCTATCTAACATCTTATACCCTAATATTTCAGCAGCTATACTTGTACTTTTTCCACCACCATTTACAATTAAAATAACTGGTAAATCCAAAACTCTTGCTAAATGAGCAGTGCTATTATTATCTAAACTATGGTCTATTCCATCATATAGCCCCATTACTCCCTCTACTATAGATATCCCTTTGTGATGTTTGTAAAAAGAGTATTTTACCCCTTCTTCTCCCATCATAAAAAGGTCTAAATTATAACTTTTATTTCCTGTTACAAATTGATGAAAAGTGGTATCTATGTAGTCTGGTCCAATCTTAAAAGGGGATACACTCTCAAACAAAGACATCAACCCCATTGATACAGTGGTCTTTCCTATACCGCTACTCACTCCACCTATAACAAAGCCTTTCATTTTACCACCTCTGCCAAACTTTTCAATACTTTTATATTATTTTCTCTATCTTTTATAGCTAAACGTATATAGTTATCTGTTAAAAATTTAAAATTTGAGGCATCTCTTATCAAAATTCCTTTCTCTATCATTCTTTCTTGAATCTCTTTTGCATTATGTTTTCTTAATTCTATCAATATGAAATTTATTTTTGTCTCTATTGGTGTTATCTTTTCAATCTTTAATAACTCTCTATAAAACCATTCTCTTTCACTCTCAATCCATTCTTTCGTTTTATTAATATAACTTTTGTCAAAAATTATTGTTTTTCCTGCAATTTCAGCTATCGCATTAATACTCCAAGGCTCTCTTATGGAGTGCATTTTTTCTAATAACTTATCATCATAAGATAATCCATACCCCAGTCTAACTCCAGGCATTCCAAAAAACTTTGTTAACGCTCTTAAGACAAATATATTTTTTCTCCTCAAATTACTAGCTGTTTTCTTTTTCCAATCAGTGATAAACTCGATAAAAGCTTCATCTATAAACAGTTTTTTATCTTTTTTCTCTAAGTAATTTGCGACTCTTTCTATCTTTTCTAAATCATGAAATTTTCCTGTTGGATTATTTGGATTACAAATAACAACTATATCACACTCAACACTTTTCTCCAATAATCTCTCTTCATCCAACTCAAATCCTCTTCCATACTCAATAAATACAACCTCTTTTCCCGCTATTTCAGCCGCTCTTTCATATTCGGAAAATGTTGGAGCTATAATTAAAACTTTTTTTCCTTCTATACTTTTCATATACAAAAAAAGAACCTCTGTTGCTCCATTTCCTACCACAACATTATCTTTATCACAATCATTATACTGTGCTATCGCCTCACGTAATTCTACATAATCTATATCAGGATATCTTTCTATCTCCTCAAAATTTCTTAAAATTATCTCTTTTACTCTTTCAGAAATACCAAAAGGATTTATATTTGAACTATAATCCAATAATTTTTCCTTTCCTTCTCTCTTAAAACGATATATATTTCCACCGTGTAAATCCATTTAACTCTCCCTCTTTCTATTCTACTAAAATTATCAACTATACTTTTATCAGTTTATAACCTCTTTTTCTGAAAAATGGCTTTGTTGTTTATGTTCTCACACTACCACATCTTAAATTAATGTATTTATAAACTGATATAAAATTGTAAATAGAAGCAGCCCTACCCAAGAAGATACATATAAAAGCTTTACCGCTTTTCTTATATCTGAAATACTAAAATGCTTCAGTTTATCTCCAATAATGGCTTTATCTTGCCATTTTCCAAAATATTTAGTTTTTCCACCGAATTGTACTCCCAGCGCTCCTGCAAAACTTGCTTCAGGATGTCCAGAGTTTGGACTAGAATGATTTAATCTATCCCTAAAAAATATCTTCCACGCATTTTTATAATCCATTCTCAAGATAAAAGCTCCTATTGGGATAATTAACCCACCAGTTATTCTAGCTGGAATAAAATTAACTATATCATCTATCTTTGCTGAAAAAAATCCAAAATCCTTATATCTTTCATTTTTATATCCTACCATAGAATCCAACGTATTTATAGCTTTATAACCCATTGCAAATACAAGAGCAAAATCTAAATAACTCCCAAGAAAAGCATAAAAAAGTGGAGAAATTATGCCATCTACACTATTTTCTGCTACCGTTTCAACTGTACTTTTTATAATTTGTTCTTCATCCATCTCATTTGTTTCTCTACTCACAAGATAAGAGATCTTTTCTTTTGCTAACTCTAAATCTTTTTCTTCCAAAATTTTATATATTTTTAAACTTTCTTTTCCTAAACTTTTTGTTGCTAAAGTTGTATACAGAAAAAATATCTCCAAATATTTAGAGATATTTGAAAGTTCATAAGATAATAACATTGTCGTTATAACTACCGTTAAAGCTAAAACTCCTCCCGCTATTTTTTTATTTTTTAATCTGTATAGATATTTTTCCAAAAAACTTATATAACTCCCAATAATTCTAACAGGATGAGGAAACCAGTGAGGGTCTCCAAAAATTAAATCCATTATATAAGCAATCCAAATTTTAAAAATCACACTATCAAATCCCCTCTATAATTCCATATATTTTTTTTATATCTACACTCTTTCTTATTATATCTTCTAATCTATCTAATTCTTTCAGTCTATACTCTTCATATGATATCAAACTACCTTTCTGCTTAATCCCTTTTAACTCTCTAACCTTATTTATTAAATAATCAGAAAACTCTTTATTCTCAAAAATACCATGAAGATAAGTTGCAAATATATTTTCTTTAACTACTGCTACAATTCGGTTATCATCAGTTATATTTTTTTCAATTCCTGTTGTTATTCCCTGATGTATCTCATAACCTTTTATTTTAATATCCCTTAAATCTTTAAATATTCCCTCTCCTCCTCTCAAAACTCCTACATATTGTGCTGTCATCTTATCTTTTTTTAAAACTGTTTGCAGATTTAAAAGAGCTAGTCCCGATATCTCTTCTATCTCCCCTTCTACTGCATCTGAGTCTATAACTTTGTCCCCTAAAATCTGCATTCCTCCACAAATTCCAATAATTATTTTTCCCTCTCTGGAGAGTTCTATCAGCTTCGACGCTATTCCATTCTCTTTCAGCCTTATTATATCATCTATTGTGTTTTTAGAACCTGGAATAATGATTATCTCTTCATCCCCTAAATCTGAAACTCTTTCAACATAATTTATCTCCACATCATCATAAAGTTTTAATGGCTCAAAATCTGTAAAATTTGATATATGTTTTAGTTTCAATACCGATATTCTTATCTTCTTTTCTCTTTCTTTAATTCTCTCTAATTTTTCAGTTGCACCATCCTCCTCTTCAATATCCAAGTGAAAATACGGTACAACTCCTAAAATCGGTATTTTTATTAAATTTTCCAATCTTTCAATCCCAGATTTTAAGACATCTAAATCTCCTCTAAACTTATTAATTATTACTCCTTTAACTCTTTCTCTCTCCTCTTTTTCCATTAACTCTATAGTTCCATAAATGGAAGCAAATACTCCTCCCTTATCTATATCTGCAACCAATACAACTGGAGCATTTAAAAGATGAGCAACTCCCATATTTGCAACATCATCCTCTTTTAAATTCAGCTCCACCGGACTTCCAGCCCCCTCTATCACACAGATTTCAAATCTTTCTTTTATCTTTAAATAAGCATTAATAATATCTTTTTTTAATTCTTTCTTATATTTTCCGTACTCAATACTACTCATATTTCCCCGAGAACTTCCATTTATAATGACTTGAATCCGTCCATTTCCATTTGGTTTTAAAAGTATTGGATTTAAATAATATCTAGGTTCAATTCCAGAAGCTATCGCTTGAACAACTTGTGCTCGTCCAATCTCTGCCCCCTCTTTAGTTATATATGAGTTCAATGCCATATTCTGAGATTTAAATGGTGCAACACTAAATCCATCTTTAAAAAAAACTCTACACAACCCCGCTGTTATAATACTTTTTCCAACCCCTGATGCTGTCCCCATTATCATTATCTTTTTATGATTCATAATCAACTCCTATTCCAATTTTGAAAGATTTTTATCCACAAAAGTTTTATAAACACATCAATGCTTTTCCAAATCATTTTTCTTAAACTCCTCCAGTAATGAGAAACTTTTTGTTACATCACTACTTTGTCTTTGATAAAAAACTTCCTATCATATTCGTAAAAATAATCTATTCATCACCAATCTTATCTTTACAGATATAATAACATATTTTACAGTTGATTCATATATCATTAATCTCTACTTTTTTATTTTATCAATTATAAATAAAAAAAGAGAGAATTTTCTCTCAAAAACTCTATCTTTTATGACAAATTTTTATATACTCTCATCTTTAATATTTTTATCATACAATTTCTCTCTAATTTCATAAATAATAAAATATTTTAACTTTTTCATGAACATTGAGATATATTTTTACAATTATAATTTATCCTATCTCTTTTATATAAAGTAAATATCTATCTCTTTAAAAGGAAAACCTCATTCCATTCCCCTTTCTTAATTTATTATGACCTTGTCTAATACTACTATTTTTCCAAAAAATATAACTCTGAAAAAAGTTTAACTCCCTCTAGGAGAACTTTCTCATCAAAATTAAATTTTGAATTATGAAGAGAGTGGATATATCCTTTTTCCACATTTTTGGTTCCCAATAAGAAAAATACACCCGGTATGTATTCCTGATAGGATGAAAAATCCTCAGCTAATGTCAACGCTTCTGCATATTTAAAATTAAATCTATCTGATATTAGAAGAAATCTATCCACAAGTTTTTTATCATTAATAACTGGTGGAAATAGAGTATTAAACTCATTTTCAAAACTTACTCCAAAACTTATTTCGAGTCCTTTATTGATATCACTGATTCTTTCAATTATGGTCTTTGTATCCTCACGTGAATAAGTTCTTATAGTTCCCTCAAATTCAACTGTATTAGGAATTATATTTCTGGCTTTTCCTCCCGAAAATTTTCCAACTGTAATTACTGCTGATGAAAATGAAGAAAGATTACGAGATATGATTGTTTGATATGAATCAATTGCTTTACAAAAAGGAATCAACGGGTCAATTGCCTTATGTGGCATTCCTCCGTGCCCTCCCTTTCCTATAATTTTAATATTAAACTCTGTTGGTTGAGCAAAAAAAGCTCCCTCTTTTGTTGAAATAACTCCTTGTTCTAGCTCTGGAAAAAGATGAAGAGCATAAATCTCTTTTACATTATATCTCTCAAGTATACCTGTTTTACAGATTTCTTCTGCTCCACCAATATTCTCTTCAGCTGGTTGAAAAATCAAAAGAATACTATATTTTTTTTCTGAAACTGTAGTTAAATACTTAGCAAAAGCCAAAAGTGTTGCACAATGCCCATCATGTCCACAAGCATGCATCACTCCCTCATGACTGGAGGAAAATTCACATCCTGTTGCCTCATCTATCTTAAGTGCGTCCATATCTGCTCTAAAAGCTTTACAATACGCTTTATTTTCTCCTTCTATGTATAAAACTACTCCCGTATCACAAATCTTTTCCGGTTTATATCCCATCTCTTCCAACTGTTTTATTATATAACTTTGCGTTTTGTACTCCTTAAAACTAAGTTCTGGTATCTTATGTAATTCACGTCTAAATTTTATAACATCATCTAATAAAAAATTCATTTTTCCTCCCTCTATATTTTATAAAGCCATTTATTATTAAAAATAAGTTTGATTGATTATATCACTTTATTCTCCAAAAAACAATTATCTTCCCTTTCTTTTCTAACAGTATATATTTTAAACCTAATACTCATTTTATAACTGTAATTATAGATAATAGATTTTAAAATAAAGTTTAAACTCTATTCGTTTTAATTTGAGACTTTAGGTTTTTAAAATCAATAATATTAATGCTAATTTTAGTGAAAAAATCATATAAAACTATTACGATTATAATTTAAATATTTTCGATATTAACAATAAATCATATCATTTGTCTACTATTCTCTAAAAAAATATCTCAAAAATTTAGAGAATAGAGAGTATGAAAAATAAACCATTGATTCAAAAATTTAAGATACTTTAAAAATAACCAACTTAAAGGTTGTTTTTTTGTGTTGACGATGTAACCTAAATAGGTTACTATTAATATAGTTAATATATATTTGCTATAATCAAAATAAATTTATTGACATACTTTATTTTAAAAATTACATCATTAGGAGGTTTTATATGAGATTGCTTCACACTTCTGATTGGCATTTAGGAAAAAAATTAGAGAATCAGACTAGAATAGAAGAACAAAAAGAGTTCATTTCACAATTATCAAAAATAATTGATGAGAAAAATATAGATATTGTAATTATAGCTGGAGATATATATGATACATATAACCCCTCAGCAGAAGCTGAAAAACTTTTTTTTGATAGTTTAAAAACGCTTTCCAAAGATGGAAAAGTTGGAATTATAATTATTGCTGGGAATCATGATAATCCCAAGAGATTAGATGCAATCTCAGAACTTGCTAAAGATTATGGTGTTATAATATGTACATCTGCATTCCAAGAGTTAAACACTGGAAAATACGGTTCAATGAATATATATAAATCCAATAAAGGTGGATTTTTCGTTGAAAAGTCAAATAAAAAAATCTACTTTTACTGTTTACCATATCCAAGCGAACAAACATTAAATGAAAACTTGGATGAAATCTCTTTCAGAAGTAGAATAAAAGAGATTTTAAAGGAGGGAGTAGAAAGAAATGATGAAGAGATTCCAACCATTGTAATATCACATCTCTATGTGGCTGGCTCAATGGGAGAGGGAGACAGCTCTTTAGAATTAGGTGGAACAAGAGCAATTTCACTATCAGAGCTTCCTAACGCAGACTATATAGCATTAGGACATGTTCATCGTCCTATTGAATTTAAAGATAAAAATGCTTATTATTCCGGGTCACCTTTAGAATACAGAGTAACAGAAAATAGATTTGATAAAAAAGTTTTCATTGTTGAATTTAAAGATAAAATGAAAACAGTTGAATCAATCTACTTAAAGAATAATAAACCTATAAAGGAGTATTTTTTTGATTCAATTAATGAAGCATTGAAAGCAAATGAAAAGTTAATGAGAATTGATGAATGGATATATCTTAATATAAAACTAGATAAACCTCTAAGAAACAGTGAATTAAAAGAGTTAAAAGCAAACAAGAATATATTGGAGATTATACCTAAAATTATAACTGAAAATAGTGATACAGTAATAAGTGATGAAAGTGAAACGAGTTTAACAGAACTTTTTATAAAATTTTATAAAGAGGATACAGGTGGACTAGAGCCAACATCAGAGATATTATCTCTATTTTCTGAATTGCTTGAGGAGGAAAACAATGAGACCAATTAGATTAGAAATAGCTGGGTTACAAAGTTTTTCAAATAAACAGATAATAGATTTTGAAACACTGGGAAGTGAAGGAATTTTTGGAATTTTCGGAGAAACTGGAAGCGGAAAATCTACCATTTTAGATGCTATGATTTTAGCTTTATTTGATGAAATTCCTAGACTAAAAGGTCAAACTAAAAGTATTGCTTCCTGTTTAAATCATGAATGTAATCAGATAGAGATAAAATTTAAATTTGCTCTAGATAAAAAGATATTCGAAATATACAGAGGATACAGAAGAAGAGTTAATAAAAAAGGAGAGGAAAAGTTTGAGCAAATAAATCCAATTTTAAAGATGGATGGAGTTATTATTGCTGATACAGTTAGAAATTTTGCCTTAAAAATAGATGAATATTTAGGGGTTACAGCTTCTGATTTCACTAAAACAGTGATTTTACCTCAAGGAAAATTTAGTGAGTTTTTAAAATTAAAATCAGCAGAAAAAATGGAGATGTTAGAGAAAATATTTGATTTAGAGATATATGGTTCCAAAATGTCAGAAAAATTAAAGCTTAAAAATACTAAAGTAAAAGATGAAGTTATGGCTTTAGAAAATCAATTAAAGGGAGTGGGTGAGTTTTCATTAGAACTCATGGAGGAGTTAAAAAATTCTCTTCTAAAAAACGAAGAGAAACTAAAAAATATCACACTTGATAAATACAGGCAAGAAAAACTATATGATGAAATGAAAGAGTTAAAAAGAAATTTTGAACTTCATTGTGAATATGAGGAAAAAATCAAAAATCTTGATAATCAAAGTTTAAAAATTGCTACAATGAGAGATGCGTTGAAAAAAGATGAAATAGCAAAAGAGTTAAAATCTATCCATGATGAAATAAAAAATTTAAAATCAGTTATAGATAAAAACACAACGCAGACAATGATTTTTCAAGAAGAGGTTGAAAAATTAGAAAAAGATGAAAGAGAGATTGATGAAAGTTTTAAATTACATGAAAAGAAGCTTTCAGAGGTAGAAAACAATATAAAAAAAGTAGATTTTGACTATAATGAACTTGATAAATTAAGAAATTTAGAAAAAATATTAATTGAAATTGAGTCAAAAACTGAACTCTTTAAAGGCTATAAAGAGAGAGAAGAGGAGTTAAAGAAAGAGGTAACAGAGTTAAAAAATAAAATCTCCAAAAATAACTACGATATATCTGTTTTTGAAAAAAATATTGAAGAGAGTCAATTTTACGATGACCCTATCCTGTTAAACTTAAAAGAAAAAAAAGAAGCTCTGTCAAACATAATTTTAATTTCAAAAAAAGAGAGAGCAAGATTTGAAGAGCTATCGGAGGATATTAAAAATTTAGTAGATAAAATAGAAAAATTAAATTTTGAAAAAAAAGAGATTGAAAAAGAAATACAAAAAATTGAGAAAAAGAGACATAACAATTTTGCATATGAACTTTCAAAACAGCTAATAAATGGTATGCCTTGTCCGGTTTGTGGTTCTCGTAAACATATTGAGTTAGCTCACGACATTTGTGAGTTGAATGAAACTGAATATAGAGTAATTTGTAATAAAGCAAAAGAGAGAGAGTTTGAAATAGTAAAATCAGAAAATGAGCTTTTCTTGAAAAAACAAGAGCTAGAACAATACGAAAATAGAAAAAATATTGAGGAATTAGAATGTGAAATCCGTGATATTGAAACACAAATAAAAATACTCGAAAAAATAAAAAAAGATATTGAAAATGAAAAAACTAAAAACACCATCAAAGCAAAGGAGTTTTTTAAACAAAATTTGATTCTTAATGATGAGATTTTAAAGAAAGAAGATAGAGTTAAAAATATAATAATTGATAGTAAAAGAGTTGAAGAAGAGATTTTAACTTTAAAAGAAAAAGTTGGAGAGGTAAACAAACAACAAGTATTAATGGAAAAAGTAACGTTAGAGAAGAGGGAAAAAGAGAAAAGAGAACTATTAAATATAAAAAGCAACTTAGAAAAAAAGATTTTAGAGTGTAAAGAGAAAACCTCCTCTTTAATGTTAATGAAACAAAAAATAGAATTAAATATTACTAGAATTTCTGGGGAAAACAAACAGCTTCATCTGCTTTACATGATGAAAGACAATCTATTAAATGAGAAAAAAAAATTACTAAATCTTAGTTCAGATACGGATATAACAAGTTGGCTATTAAATGATGATGAACAAGAAAATTTTACAAATTCTATTGAAAATTATGAACGAGAATTGCAAAAATACAATAACTTGATAGATGAAATAAAAATAAAAATTGGAACGAGAGAGTTTTCGTATGAAAATTGGGAAGAGATAAAAAAAAGTTTATCAGAAGTTCTTGAGAGAGAAAAATTTTATATTGGAGAGATAGAGAAACAAAAATCAGAATTAAATAGGTATACTGAATTGGAGAAAAAAAACAATATTATACTTGAAAAATTAAAAAAAGTTAAGGAGGAAGAGGACAATATACAAATTTTAGCTAAACGATTTGAGGGAAGAAAATTTGTAAAATTCCTAGTTCGTAAAAAGCTTGAATATATTAGTTTTGAAGCCTCTAAAAGACTACAGAAAATAACGAGAGGAAGATACCAGTTAACAGTAAACAAAAATTGTGATTTCAATATAATTGACAACTTTAATAACTGTGAATTACGTGATTGTGCTACTTTATCTGGTGGAGAAACTTTTATCGTATCTTTAGTTTTAGCACTAGCTCTCTCAACACAGCTTCAGTTAAAAGGAAATATACAACTAGAGTTTTTCTTTTTAGATGAGGGTTTTGGAACTCTTGATGAGTCACTTTTGGATAGAGTTATAGAGAGTTTGGAAGAGATTAGATGGAATGAGAAAGTAAAAATAGGGATAATCAGCCATGTAAATGATTTAAAAATACGTATCCCTAGAAGAATAGAAGTATTTCCACCTATTCAAGGTGAATTTGGAAGTAGAATAAAGATGTTTTAATTGGAGGTGATTTGATGAAAATTGGTGTTTTTGATTCTGGAGTCGGAGGAACATCTGTTTTAAAAGAGATTTTAAAAAACTTTCCAAATGAGGATATCATATATTTTGGGGACAATCTACACGCTCCTTATGGAGATAGAGAGATTGACGAGATAAAAAAACTTTGTCTAAAAGTTTCAGATTTTCTAGTCTATGAAAAAAATGTAGATGTTCTTGTGATAGCTTGTAACACCGCTACAGCAGTTGGAAAAGATGAGATGGAAAAAAGATATTCTATTCCTGTCATCGGCGTAGTTGAAAGTGGTGTGAAAGATGCTATATATGCCACTAAAAACAATAAAATAGCGATTCTAGCTACTTCTGCAACAGTAAAAATGGGAATATATGAAAATGAGATATTGAATAAAAATAATGCTTGTAAAATTCGCCAAATTGAAGCTCCTCTTTTGGTTGGAATAATAGAAAATGGCTGGAAAGAGATAACAGAAAATATGTTAATATTAGAATATTATCTAAATAAAATTCCAAATTCATTTGACACATTAGTACTTGGATGTACACATTATCCGTTAATAAGAAAGTCCATCGAAAAACTCTTTAAGGGAAATATTGTCGACCCAGCTTTTGAGACTGTGAACAGTTTAAAAAAGATTTTAAAAAGCAGTGATAAAAAAAATGGAAAGATTGAATTTTATGTCAGCGGTGATGTTGAAAAATTTAAAAAAGTAGCAGAAAATTTCTTAAAAATGAAAATAGAAAATATTAAAAATATATTTTTAAAATAGAGTTTGGAGGGATTATTGTAAATGGAAAAAAAACTACCTAAAGCCTTAGAAAATATGATTTTTGTTGAACAACTAAGTTCAACACCTAACGAGATTTCAAAAATATTAATCGAGGGAGAAGAGGTTATTGCAGCTTTTAAATCTGTAAGAGATTATGGAGCTATAACTAATAAAAGAATAATTTATGGAGATAAACAGGGAATAATTGGAAAAAAAGTAGAGATTTATTCTATCCCATTGGGCTCTATAGAGATGTTTTCCTCTGAAAACGCAGGAACTCTGGATTTGACATCAGAGTTTCAATTATGGACAAAAATTGGAACTATGAAAATGAGTTTCCCAAGAAATATCGATATTCATAAAATCATCATAATTTTTTCAAAAGCTATCCTGTAGAGGGTGATAAGATGAAAATAAATTATGAACTTGAGATGCAAAAAGAACTTGAAAAAATAAATGAAAATAAACCTAAACTTCTTCTTCATTCATGTTGTGCTCCGTGCAGTTGTGCCATATTAGAATATTTATTAAAATATTTTGAAATTGATATATATTATTATAATCCAAATATTACGGAAAAGGATGAGTATATAACACGTTTTAAAGAACAAAAATGGTATCTAAATGAAATGAATTATCAAATGGAGTTAATAGAAGGAGAATACAATTCAAAAAAAGATTTTTTGGATAAAATAAAAGGACTAGAAAAAGAAAAAGAGGGTGGTAAACGTTGTTTTACCTGTTATTTTTTGCGAATGGAAGCTACGGCAAAAAAAGCAAAAGAACTAAATTATGATTATTTTTCCACCGTTTTATCAATAAGCCCTTTAAAAAATAGTCAGTGGATTAATGAGATTGGAATTGAACTTGAAAAAAAATATGGTATAAAATTTCTAAGAGCTGATTTTAAAAAGAAAAGTAGATATCTAAGAGGAATCAATATCTCAAAAGAAAAAAATCTATATCGTCAAGATTACTGTGGATGTATTTTTTCAAAATTAGAAAGACAAGAGAGGTTAAAAAATGAAAAATAGTTATTACTCTCTAAATAATTATTTTAAAGAGAAGTTTGGAAAAAAGATATATAAAGTCTCCTTAGATGGTGGCTTTACATGTCCAAATAGAGATGGAAAAGTGGGATATGGTGGATGTATCTTTTGTAGTGAGAAAGGAAGTGGAGAGTTCACTGCTAGGAGAGAGAAAACAATTTCCAATCAAATTGAAGAACAATTAAAATTTTTAAATAGAAAAATAGGTAATTCTCCCGTTATCGCTTATTTTCAAAACTTTACAAATACATATGCAAATGTTGATTATTTAAGAAAAATTTATCTTGAGGCCCTATCTCATCCGAGGGTAATTGGAATAGCAATTGCTACTAGACCAGATTGCATCGATGATGATATTTTAACGCTTTTAGAGGAGATTAATCAAAAATATTTTCTATGGGTTGAATTTGGACTTCAAACAAGTAACAATGAAATTGCTGAAGTAATAAATAGGGGATTCAATTTTGAGCTCTATCAAAATATAGCGTTAAAATTTAATAAAAAAAATATAAAATTTGTAACTCATATGATTATAGGTCTGCCCTTTGAGAATATCGAAAGTATTTTTAAAACAGCAGATGATATTATAAAATCAAACTCTTGGGGAATAAAAATTCATTCTTTATACATCTTAAAAAATAGTCCTCTGAGTAAATTATATGAAAATACACCTTTTTGGATTCCAACTCTCAAGGAATATTGTAACATAGTTACAAAAATTTTAAAAAGGCTTCCAGAAAAAATGGTTGTTCATAGATTAACTGGGGATGGGCTTAAAGATGAAGTTTTTGCTCCACTATGGAGTTTGAACAAAAAAGTTGTATTAAATACAATAACTAAAAAATTAAGAGAATTTTAGTTTACTTTTTCTTAAAACTTTGTTATAATTCAACTGAGGTGATTTGTATGAATAAAAAAGTATTTGTCGTTTTGGCTGATGGATTTGAACTTATTGAAGCTATGGCTCCTATAGATATATTGAGAAGAGCTGGACTTGAGGTTACAACTATATCTTTGGATACAAATTTAGATGTTAAATCTGCACAAAATGTTATCGTAAAAGCAGATAAAACAATTGATTTTTTAACTACTGAAGCTGATATGATCGTTTTACCCGGTGGAAGTCCTGGATACATAAATCTAAGAGAAAATCCAAAAATTGTAGAGATTACAAAGCAATATTTAGAAAACGAAAATAAATATGTAGGAGCTATCTGTGGAGCTCCAACAGTTTTAGGAGTTAATAATCTAATTGGAGATAGAAAGTTTACTTGTCATTCTTTTGTAATTTCTGAGATGAACAGTGATAAATATGAAAATACAGGTGTGGTCATAGATAGAAATCTAATAACTTCATGTGGTGCTGGAAAATCCATCGAGTTTGGTTTTGCTCTTGCATCTAAGCTTGTAAGTGAGGAGATAATTTCCAATGTAAAAAAAGGAATGGAATTATAAAAATAATCCCGTATAGATGGAATAGTTTTTTATCTCTGTCTCGTATTAATCTATACTAATGAGGAAAAATTTATGAACTTGTAAATTTATCAATAGAAAATAATTGTTTTTATTATAAAAAAGAAAAAAGACTGAAAGTAATTGAACCACTTTCAGTCTTAAATTTTGATTTGGCGATTAAATAATATATGAACTATAAATTATGTTAATTATTTTATTTTAACTTCAATAGCCAAGCTTGGTTCTAACTCTATTCCTGTAGATAATGCAGCCTCTAATTTAGCAGCATTTGCAGGAGAACATAGTTCAGTTGTTCCTTCATCTTCCGGTGCACCCTCCACAATTTTCAATGTTGCATTAGAAATTTGTAATTCAACAGTTTTTGCACGATAATCTTCATAATTAGCTTGGGTAGGATGTTCATACATAATTTCTCCAAACTCTCCCATATAAAAAGCTTCCCCATTCTCTAAATCCGTAGGTATTTTTTCTAGAATACTTTCCATTTTTTCTCTGTTCATTAATAATCCAGGTTGTATTGTAAAATTACCACTAGATAAAAATTCACCAAATATTGTTTCAGAAGTTACAGCAACCCAAGCTGAATCAATTTTTACTCTGAAACCTACTTCAGCTGCTGGAGCTTCTAGTGTATTTCCTGCTCCAACCTGTTTTACATACACTGTTGGATTAGTAGCTGCAAACCCTCCCTTTGTAGATTCTTGACTCAATACAAAATCTGATAATTGTAATGTAGTTTCAGCTTCAGCTATTGAACTACCGTCTCCAGTTGATGCAAATATTACGTACTTTACTTCTGGTACATCTGTCATTATTTTCCCTTTTACTGGAATTGCTCCTGTTTGTGATTCCAAAAATAGATTTGTTCCATCTGCAGCTGGAGCGGATAAATCTGGTGCCTCAGCAAAAGAGATAGCTGACATAGCTGCTAATCCAAATAAAATCTTTTTCATAAAATAATCCTCCTAAATTTTTATTTATTCTATAAAAAGTAAAAACTTTTAATAGCTAATCACTACTTTAATAAAAACAAAAAATTAGATTTAAATTACTATTTTATAACTTCACTTTTCTTCACATAAAAAGCCATCTTTCTAAAGAGAAATATTTTCATATATTTTTTAAAAGAACTTTAAAATAAAATATATTTGATTCATATTTTTAATTAAAATAAGATTAAATTTTATTGATTTCTAACTTTTTTACTTTTTGTTTTTTTCATAAAAAACTGAAATTGATACCAAAAACTCTCTCAATACCTAACTGCCAAAGTAATTTGACATTTTTAAACTATGAAAAAGTTTTATCTGGCTAGTTTAAAAATCGTGTTTATTTTCGTACATAGATATCTTATGAATCCAGTAATATTGGTATTTTAAATAAAAAAATGTCTATCTGGGGTATACCCCAAATAGACACAAAAAATAAAAAAGAAAGCAAAAATTTAGCGAACTAAACCTTTGCTTTTTATTCAGATTTTATTCTTTTTATACACGAAAATTTTTAAATTTTCACAAATATTTGCGTCTAAATAGAGTATACTCTAAATGGACACTAAAATAATTTTATCATAAAAAATAAAAAAATATTCCTAAAATAGAAAATAAAATTATTCTATTATGATTTTGTAGATTTTAGTGTAAAATTTAAATAGCTATTAATTACCAACCGGAAAATTGAGTGGAAAAATCTTTTATTTTATGATACTATAGATATGTACCCTATAAAGCGAGGAGGATTAATTATGAAAAAAGTTTATGAGGTTTATGGGTTAAGTTGTCAAAGTTGTGTTAATTTACTGGAGAATGTTTTATCAAATTCTGTAGGAATAAAAAAAGTAAATGTTAATTTTATACTAAAAAAGTTATATATAGAATATGATGAGAAGTTAACAAATGAAGAGAATATAAAATTAATTGTGGAAAAATTAGGATTTGAACTGAAAAGTATAGAAAAAGTTGAAACAATAAATTTTATAGTTGAAAATTTACATTGTCAGAGTTGTGTCAAAACAATAGAGAATATCCTAAAAAGTTTAATTGGAATAAATGAGATTGATGTTGATTTAGTTACGAAAAAGGTTAAAATTAAATATATAAAAGATAAAATAAAACTATCTGAAATAGAGAAACTTTTGCATAAAAGTGGATACAAAATGAAAATGGACTGTAAGAGAGATAGTTTTAATGAGAAAGTGGATAAAAACTATATTTATACATTATTTTTTGCGATAATAATATTTTATATATCCATGGGTTCTATGTTTGGAGCTCCTATTCCTAAACTAATATCTTCAGAATATAATCCTTTAAATTTTGCACTAATTCAACTTTTATTATCTATTCCAGTAATATATTTTGGAAAAAACTTTTATATTGATGGATTAAAAAAACTTAAAATTGGAGCACCAAATATGGATAGTTTAATTGCAATAGGAACCGGAGCATCATTTGTATATAGTATTTATGCAACAGTTGAGATATTTTTTGGTAATATTCACTATGTTCATAATTTGTATTTTGAATCTGGTGTTGTCATAATTGCTTTAGTTGGTGTGGGAAAACATCTGGAAACAATGAGTAAAGGAAAAACTTCGGAAGCGATAAAAAGTATAATGGGGTTGAGAGCTAAAAAGGCTAATCTTTGTGTTGGAGCAGAAATATTTGAGATAGATAGTGAAGAGATAAAAAAAGAGGATATATTACTTGTAAGAGCAGGAGAGATAGTTCCAACAGACGGAATAATAATAGAGGGGGATTCAGAGATAGATGAATCCATGTTGACGGGAGAGAGTAAAAGTGTTGTGAAGAAAGTTGGAATGAAAGTATATGGTGCAACTTTAAATACAGGAAAAAATTTTAAAATGAAAGTTACACAAACGGGAGAAGATACGGTTTTATCAAAAATTATACAATTAGTTGAAAATGCTCAAACTTCAAAAGCTCCAATAGCGAAATTAGCTGATTTAATTTCAAATTATTTTGTAAAATTTGTAATAGGAATTGCAATGTTTTCTAGTCTTATTTGGTATATTATTTGGAAAATGGGAATAGTAAGTTTTGAAAATGGGATAGCTGGTTTTATTCTAAAGATTTTTATTTCAATTTTAGTAATAGCATGTCCATGTTCATTAGGATTAGCAACTCCAACAGCTTTGATTGTAGGAATTGGTAGAGGGGCACAACTTGGAATCTTGATAAAATCAGGAGAGGTTTTGGAAGAGATTTGTAAAGCTGATACAGTTATATTTGATAAAACTGGAACAATTACAGAGGGAAAACCAAATTTAGAAAGAATAGATAGATTTGATATTGATGAGGATGAGTTATTACAATATGTTGGGAGTTTAGAACAAAACTCTGAACATTTAATTGCTAAGGCAATTATTAAAGAGATGAAAAGAAGAGAAATTGTACCACTAGAAATTGAAAACTATGAGATGATTGTTGGTCAAGGGATAAAAGGTGAGATAAAAGGAAATAAAATTATTGTAGGAAATAAAAAATTGATGTACAATAATCATATAGAGATTAAGAATGATATTTTAAATGAAGATGATTTGAAAACAGAGATATTTGTTGCAATAAATGGAAAGCATAGTGGAACTTTTTACCTTTTTGATAAAATAAAAGAAGATACAGCTGAGACAATAAAAAAATTACAAAAAATGGGATTGGAAGTAATAATTTTAACGGGTGATAGTAGAAAAGTTGCTGAAAAAATATCCGGTCTAGTAAATGTTAAAAATGTAATTTCTGAGGTTACACCAGAAGAGAAGTATTCAGTGATAAAAGAGTTGCAAAATGAAGGAAAAAAGGTTATCATGGTTGGAGATGGAATTAATGATTCTCCAGCATTAGCACAATCTGATATAGGTATAGCAATTGGAGAGGGAACAGATATAGCACTGGAAAGTTCAGACGTAGTTCTTATGAACAGAGGGATTGAAGATGTTGTAACATTAATTAAATTGAGTAAAAAAACTTTAAGAGTAATAAAAGAAAATCTGTTTTGGGCTTTCATCTATAATGGTTTAGGGATACCAGTAGCAGCTGGAGTATTATATCCAGTAACGGGTGAGTTATTGAATCCGATGATTGCAGGGGGAGCTATGGCTTTAAGCTCTATTTCTGTTATTTTGAACGCTCTAAGATTAAAATCTTTTAAATAGGAGGAGTTTAATGAGAAGTAAAGAGGATACCAAAAAAAATATAAATACTAGGCTAAATAGAATAGAAGGTCAATTAAAAGGAATAAAAAAAATGATTGAATCTGAAAATCATTGTGATGAAATTTTGAATCAAATTGCATCTGTAAAGGGAGCATTAAACGGAATCTCGAAAATAATATTAGAAAATCATTTAAAAAATTGTGTAGTAACTGGGATTAAAGCGGGAAATGACAATGAGATTATTGATTCATTGATTTATACTTTAGATAAGATGTTAAAATAAAAATTTACAAAATATAGTAGATATGATATAACTTAAAGTAACAAATTGATTATAAAGTAAAGGGGGCTTCTAATAATGATAAAAGTAAAAAGTGTGGTTGTTGCATGTGCTGCTCAGTTAAATCAGCATATAGCGGGTGCAGTGGATATATTCGGAGCATTTGATAATATGATTCAACCGATTTTTCCATTTCCTATGGAGAAAATTTCAGTTGTTTTAACATTTGAGAATATAACGAAACCAACAACATTTGAGATTAGGTTGAATGGTCCGGATGATGAACTTATATCAAGAGGCGAGTTACAACCAATGGTAGATCCGTTAGGAGTAGGGAAGAAAATCATTGATATTCAACATTTTTTAATAAAGGATAGGGGACGATATACTCTTGATATCTTTGAAAAAAATGGAGATGAATTGAAATTTTTAAAAACTGAAATTCTATTTACTGCGGAGTTTCCTCCACCAAGAGTGTTAACTGATGAACAAAGAAAAGAGATATCAGAGAATCCAGAACTTATAAAAACGGTAAAGACTGAATTTAAACCATTTGGAGTTGAACAAACATTAAAAATTCAACATAATGTAATTTCAGATATGCCTTTAGAGGAAGGATATATAGGGATTCCAGAAAATGAAGTAATTGAAGTGGAGGGACAAAATATAGTTTTGACTGGATTGAAAAGACATATTGAATGGATGTTTGGAAATCCTATTCCAAAAGAGCAAGCACCTACTACAGAGGAAAAAAAAGAGACTGAAAACAATTAGATTTCAAATTAAGGGTTAGATTTTAATCCTCTTGATAATTTTATCAAGAGGATTTTTTTTGAAAATATTTGTCTATAAAATTATAACAATAGATTTCAAATTTTATGTTATAATATTAAAAAACATGAAGGAGGAATGGATTTGAAAAACTCTATAAAAGATATGATTTTAAAATTAGACAACAATAGAGGATTGATATCTGATGAAGTTTTAAAAAATACGCCGTTACGTATGGAAAATTTTTATAGAGAGATTTTTTCCGGTCTTGATATCTCGCCTACTTCCTTTTTAAAAGAAAGATTTTTTGTGAAAAATAATGATTTAATTATCGAAAAAGATATCAGTTTTTATTCTATGTGTGAGCACCATTTCTTACCATTTTTTGGAAAAATAGCAGTAGCTTATGTACCAAATAATTATATTGTTGGTTTTGGTTCCATAATTAAAGTTATTGAAGCTCTGTCAAAAAGACCACAATTACAAGAACGTTTAACAGATGAGATTGCAACTATACTGTATGAAGAATTAAAGTGCAGTGGAGTTATCGTTTTTATTGAAGCGGAACATACTTGTATGACTATGAGGGGAGTAAAAGCTATCGGAACAAAGATTGTTACGACCTCTTCAAAAGGGATTTTTTTAGAAGATGCAAACCTAAAAAATGAATTTTTTACCCTGTTAAAGTAGAAAGGATAAGTTATGGATAAAATTTATATTAATGATTTAGAGTTTATCGGTAATCATGGAGTTTTTCCAGAAGAGAAAATCTTAGGACAAAAATTTTTAATCTCTGTGATTTTAGAGACGTCGACAAGAGAAGCAGGAGTTAGTGGGGATTTG
This sequence comes from uncultured Cetobacterium sp., assembly GCA_949293295.1. GTDB lineage: Bacteria > Fusobacteriota > Fusobacteriia > Fusobacteriales > Fusobacteriaceae > Cetobacterium_A. Next base: position 7,273 of record CASFCG010000003.1, on the reverse strand, counting down.
ACAAGCTCTACACATTATGGATATGTCGCAGATGATATAGAAAAGGTTTTTTTCTCAAAATCATTTGATTTAATTGAGAGTTTAGCGGAAGAGATAGCAAAAGCAATTTTAAACAACTACTCTTTAATTTCAGCCGTGATAGTAAAAGTTTGTAAACCATGGGCTCCAATAAAAAAGCATTTCTCATCGGTTGCTGTAGAGATTAAAAGAAGAAGAAATATTGTCTATCTTTCCTTGGGAACAAATATTGGAAATCTAGAAAAAAATTTAAATAATGCCTTAAAAGAGATAGCGGCTTTAGCTACTACTCGAATATTGAAAGTAAGTGATTTTGTTATAACAAAGCCTTTTGGATTCATAGAACAAGATGATTTTTTGAATGGCTGTGTGAAAGTAGAAACGTTATTAACACCTAAGGAATTATTAAAAGAAATCTTGGAGATTGAGAAGAGAATGGGACGTATTAGGAAAGAAAGATGGGGACCTCGAGTTATTGATATAGATATTTTATTCTTCAATGATGAGATTATTCAAGATGATGAATTAGCTATTCCACATCCTTGGATTTCACAAAGAGATTTTGTATTAACCCCTTTAATGCAAATTGCCCCTAATTTAGTGCATCCACTTGAAAAGGAAACAATTACACTTTTAAAATATTTTTTGGACAATAAGGAGAGTTAATGAGATTAAATATTAAAGGAGATATAAGGGAGTTTAAAAATAAAACTATTATAATGGGAATTTTAAATGTAACGCCAGATTCTTTTTCTGATGGTGGAAAATACAACTCTATTGATTTAGCTTTTGAAAGAGCAAAACAGTTGATTGAAGAGGGAGCAGATATTATTGATATCGGTGGACAATCAACAAGACCAGGTCATAAAGAAGTGGATGTTGAAACTGAGATAGAGAGAGTGATTCCAGTGATAAAAAAAATTGCTTCTGAACTGGATACTATCATATCCGTTGATACATATCGACATGAAGTAGCTTTAAGAGCACTTGAAGCAGGAGCTCATATAGTTAATGATGTGTGGGGATTACAACGAGATAACGGAGAGATGGCAAAAGTTGTTGCGCAGTTTGATGTTCCAGTTATAGTTATGCACAATCAAAGTGGAGAGAGCTATAATGAAGATATTTTAATCTCTATAAAAAAATTTTTAAAAAAATCCTTTGAAATTGCAGAAAAAAATGGAGTAAAGCCGCAAAATATTATTATTGACCCCGGTATAGGATTTGGAAAAAGTTTTGAACAAAATATTGAAGTCATAAAACGAATTGATGAGATTACAGATTTAGCTCCCACTCTTCTTGGCATTTCTAAGAAGAGATTTATCGGTGCTCCTCTTGGACTGTTACCAGATGAACGTATTGAAGGAACGATTGCTGTAAATAGTTTTGCAGCTGAAAAAGGAGTAAAAATAATTAGGGTTCACAACGTAAAAGAACATAAAAGAGCTTTTTCTATATTGGACAAATTTATTTATTAATTTAAGGTGAATAAGGTTTATGAAGAAATTTACAATTGAAGCAGAGTTTCATAATTTTAAAATCTCTGATTTTCTAAAGGAAAAAGGATACTCAGGGCGTGGAATTAGAAATGTTGAAGTTTATATGAATGGAAAAAGAGTAAAAACTACAAAAAAATTGAAGAAAAATGCCAGATTATTAGTAAAAGAGAAAGAAAAAGAGGTAAATATATACTCTATACCGATGGATTTAAAAATTGTTTACGAGGATAAAAATCTTTTAATTATAGATAAAGACCCTTTTTTAGTTGTTCATCCAACAACCAAGAAAACGGATATAACTTTAGCAAACGGAGTTGTAAACTATTTTTTTGAACAGACAGGAAAGATACAGCCGCCTAGATTTTTTAATCGTTTAGATATGAATACATCTGGATTAATCATTGTAACTAAAAATGCTTATACACAGGCTTTTTTACAATCTGATAAAGATAATGTTTCTAAATTTTATCAGGCGATTGTAAAAGGGATTGTTGAGATTGATGAGATGAACATAGAGATTCCACTTGGAAAAGAGGGGGATGAACTTAGAAGAAAACAGATTCCAATTGAACTAGGAGGACAATATGCTAAAACATATATGAAAGTTTTAAAGAGATTTCCTGATAAAAATTTAACATTAGTGGAATTAGAACTATTCACTGGAAGAACCCACCAAATACGTGCTCATCTTTCTCTCAGTGGATTTCCAATATTGGGAGATGATTTATATGGCGGTGCTTCTGAAGATGTAAAAAGGCAACTTTTACACGCGTATAAGTTAATTATTACAGATGTAGAAACGAGGGAAAAATTTTTAATAGAAACAGAATTGCCACAAGATTTTAAGGATATATTAAAATAGGTATTTAAATAATCATAAAAAGATTAATTTTAGTTCTAAAGCTTAAATTGACAAAATTTTAAAGATGATATATTATACAAAATGTAGGTTAAATACTTTTACCGTTTAAAATGGTAAAGCTTTTATCAAAAATTTATAGTTTTTAGGAGGTTTCCAAATGGCAGTTAAAGTAGCGATTAATGGATTCGGAAGAATTGGAAGATTAGCATTAAGATTAATGATTGATAACCCTGAGTTTGAAGTGGTAGCGATTAATGATTTAACAGATGCAAAAACTCTTGCACATCTTTTTAAGTATGATTCAGCTCAAGGAAGATTCAATGGGACAATAGAAGTAATTGAAGGTGGATTCTCAGTTAATGGAAAAACGATAAAAGTTGTGGCAGATAGAGACCCTAAAAATCTACCTTGGAAAGAATTGAATGTTGATGTAGTTCTTGAGTGTACAGGATTCTTTACATCAAAAGAGAAAGCTGAAGCTCATTTGACAGCTGGAGCGAAAAAAGTTGTTATCTCTGCACCAGCAACAGGGGATTTAAAAACAGTTGTTTACAATGTAAACCATAATATTTTGGATGGAACTGAAACAATTATCTCAGGAGCTTCTTGTACAACTAACTGTCTAGCACCTATGGCTAAAGTTTTAAATGATAAATTTGGAGTTGTAGAGGGATTAATGACAACGATTCATGCTTATACAAATGACCAAAATACATTGGATGCTCCACATGCTAAAGGAGACTTAAGAAGAGCGAGAGCTGCTGCTGCAAATATAGTTCCTAATACAACTGGAGCTGCAAAAGCTATCGGATTGGTTATTCCAGAATTATCAGGAAAATTGGATGGAGCTGCTCAAAGAGTACCAGTTGTAACTGGGTCATTAACTGAATTGGTTACTATCTTAGATAAAAAAGTAACTGTTGAAGAGATTAATGCTGCAATGAAAGAGGCTGCTAACGAAAGTTATGGATATACTGAAGAACCTCTAGTATCTTCTGATATTATTGGAATTAAATATGGTTCTTTATTTGATGCAACTCAGACAAGAGTTATGACAGTTGGAGATAAACAAATGGTTAAAACAGTTGCATGGTATGATAATGAGATGTCTTATACAGCTCAATTAATCAGAACTTTAAAATATTTTGTAGAGATTTCAAAATAATAGAATAAAAATAAAATAGTGGAGCAAATGTTCCACTATTTTTAAAAATGGAGGTTTTTTATGGCAAAGAAAATTGTAACGGATTTAGATGTTTGTGGAAAGAAAGTATTGATGAGACTTGATTTTAATGTTCCAATGAAAGATGGAATTATAACGGATGAGAATAGAATTATAGCTGCTTTACCTACAATAAAATATGTTTTAGAAAAAGGAGGAAAAGTTATTGCTTTTTCTCATTTAGGAAAAGTAAAAGAGGAAGCAGATTTGCAAAAAAGAGATATATCTCCGGTAGCAAAAAGATTATCTGACCTTTTAAATCAACCTGTTAAGTTTATAAATGCTACAAGAGGAGAGGAACTTGAAAAAGCTATTAGTGAATTAAAAGATGGTGAAATTTTAATGTTCCAAAATACAAGATTTGAAGATTTAAATGGTAAGAAAGAATCTAAAAATGACCCTGAATTAGGAAAATACTGGGCTTCGTTAGGAGACCTTTTTGTCAATGATGCTTTTGGAACTGCACATAGGGCACATGCGTCAAATGTTGGAATAGCTGAGAATATAGGAGCTGAAAACAGTGCTGTTGGATTTTTAATGGAAAAAGAGATTAATTTTATAGGAAAAGCGGTTGATATGCCTGAAAGACCGTTAGTTGCAATTTTAGGAGGGTCAAAAGTTTCTGATAAGATAGGAGTAATTGAAAATCTATTGATTAAGGCTGATAAGATTCTTATTGGTGGAGCAATGATGTTTACATTCTTCAGGGCACTAGGAAAAAATACAGGTAAATCACTTGTAGAAGAGGATAAAATTGATTTAGCAAAATCTTTATTAGAAAAGGCAAATGGAAAAATTGTTTTACCAGTTGATACTGTTGTAGCAAGTGAGTTTTCAAATGATGCTCCGCACAGAGTTGTATCAATTAATGAAATTCCGGATGGAGAAATGGGGTTAGATATCGGACCAGAAACAAATAAGTTGTTTGCTTCTGAATTAATTGGAGCGAAAACTGTTATTTGGAATGGACCTATGGGAGTTTTTGAAATGCCAAACTATGCAAAAGGGACTATCGGTGTGTGTGAGTCAATAGCAAATCTTCAAAATGCAATTACCGTTATAGGTGGAGGAGATTCTGCTGCTGCCGCTATATCTCTTGGATTTGCAGATAAATTTTCTCATATTTCAACTGGCGGAGGAGCTTCTCTTGAATATTTAGAAGGGAAAAAGCTTCCAGGGATTGAGGCTATATCTAATAAATAAAAATTAGTATTTTAAGGGGCGTTTATAGACTGATTTTGCAACGCCTCTTTTTTATTTTACAATTTTGACCCTTTTGATTTTTACTTATATCTGGCTATTATATATCAGATTTGAGGGGTATTAAGATAATAAATAAAAAAGCTAAAGAAAAATCCTATTTTTCCTTAGCTTTTAATCTCTATTTTTCCATATTTATAAGTGTCTTTTCATAAACTTTAAAAAATGGATAATAGATTAATAAACTTATTCCAACCAAAATAAATGAAAAAATGAAATTTCTAAAATCCAACGAAGATAAGTAAGCTTGCATAAAAAATGGGATAAAAGATGGGTCTGTGATATACCCCATTGAAATAAGATTAATTTTTTGAGCAATATATGTTAAGCTTACTGTAACTATAGGAGTAATGAAGAATGGTATTGCTAAAATTGGATTAAAAATTATAGGTGTTCCAAATATAATTGGCTCATTAATTCCGCATATTCCAGGAACAAAGGATAATCTACCTACAGCTTTAAGTTGTTTAGATTTACTTTTTAACATTAAAAGAGTTAACCCTAATGTATTTCCAGCTCCTCCCAAGATAGCAACTCTAAACATTTGTAGATTCATAATCATTTCAGGTGCTTTTCCAGAACTTACCAAGTTGGCATTTATTCCTGTGTTTCTAAGTCCAATAGCGAAAACAATTGGAAAGATTACAGATGTACCATTTATTCCAAAAAACCATAGAATATTTCCAAAAACTAAGATAATTAGATATCCATAGATATTATCAGCTATATCAAGTGCGGGTGTTAAGATAGTCATTATCAGCTCTACAATAGTTTTATTTGTGTTTACAAAGATAATAATGCTGATTCCATAAATTAGTATTATATTTGCCAACAGAGGTATTAAACTATTAACAAAAGACAGTACTGCTGGTGGTATATGTTCACTTTCAAGTTTCAAATTAAATCTTTCTATTAAGCGAGTTATTTCAACACTGATTAAAGCTGTTATAATAGCTATAAATAGACCATCTGCTCCCAAATATTGCATTACGATTTTTCCCTCTTCAATTGGTGCACTAATCATTAAAAAAACACTCATAGAGATTAAACCTGAACTAATACTATTCAGCTTGTATTCAGTAGCTAGGGAATAAGCTATTGTAAACGCTGTGATTAATCCAATTATTCCCATAGTAAAGTCAAATGGTCTAGTGATTAGGCTATAATTAGCAATCGCAAATTTTTTCCAAGAAATCATAAATTTCAAAAAAATATTATTTGTATTCTCAACCAATTCTAAATTAATGGGAGGATTAGCAAAGATTAAGAACAAAGAACCAATTACAATCAGAGATAAGCTCATCATCATTCCAGCAGAAATAGCTTGCAAATGCTTCTGAGAGCCCATTTTATTTCCTAAAGGTAAAAATATTTTTTCAATTTTAGACACAAATTTATTTTCCATTACTCCTCCAAACTTACATTATTCTTATTCTTGCCAAGGATTAAATTTAAATGCTGATTTTACAACTTTATTAGGGTCATACTTTTCCAAAATTTTATTGTAACGTTCTTTATAGTCATTAGTTACTTCTTTTTGTGGAATTACTTTGCTAGCCTCATTTAAAAAGTGAAATGAATCACGTCCCATTTTAGCCCCTCTAATTGTATGTTTATCCAAAGCATAATCAGGAATTTCAGGAACATATCCCATAGCAAAGCTTTTTATAACAATATTTTTCAATAAATCGCTTGACCTATCTTTTTCACATTGACAAAGATATCTAATAGCATGAATAAAGAACATTGCTCTATCACCATCGGCATAGGAGTATTCTTTTCTCATCTGTCTAAGATTATTAATTAGAATAGCTGCCATAGGGTCTCCCATTCCAATATCCTCGACAGATATTGCCACTAATCTCCTCCATAGTTTTTCTTCCATTTGAGGTGAGGTAATATACATTTCGTAAGCAAATTCACAAGCTTGCTCCTCTAAACCTCTTCTAATAGATTTTTGTAGTGCGGATATAACTTCATCACCAGCTAATCCATTTCTAGTTATAGTTCTTGCCCAAGGGTCAACAATAAATTCTTTTTCCATTTAATCCTCCATCATAAAATTTAGTTTAATGAGATATAATCAAAACCTTTTGTTATTTTAGCATAATTTTATTGGTATTTCCAGTGAAAAATCATGATAAATTGCAAATTTAGAAGAGTTTTTATAAAAAAATAAAATTCCAAAAAAAGAATAATTTTAATTTTTTTATGTTAAAATTTTTGTAGTGTCCATTTAGGGTATACTCTATTTAGACACAAAAATTTGTAAAAATTTAAAAATTTTCGCGTATAAAAAGAATATTTTTAGAATAAAAAGCAAAAGTTTAGTTTACTAAATTTTTGCTTTCTTTTTTATTTTTTGTGTCTATTTGGGGTATACCCCAGATAGACACTTTTTCATTTTAATAC
>CASFCG010000002.1 GCA_949293295.1 uncultured Cetobacterium sp. | reverse complement strand
TATAATTTCCTTTTATGTATCTTTCGTATTTAGTAGCTTCTCTGATTTTTCCGTTATCATTTGTAACATAGTACGGTATATTATCATCGACTACCTCATAAACTTCTCTCTTAAAAAAATCATGTGGATTAAGTATTTTTTCATCAAACACTCCTGAAATTTCACTTAAACCTTTATTGTCAGCTATTTCTTTATCTATGTAAAAATATCTCATAAATTCCCTCCTTTATTTTGTTCTAAGCCACATGTGTACTGTATAATATTCGTTTTCAACTGAAAATTCCGTTCCTTTTCCTGTACTACCTATTGTAGTTGTTGGAGTAGCAGAGCCAATTGTTATGCTACTAGAAGAAGTTCTACCTGCATTTGCAGTTCCACCACTCCCCGCTATAACATAATCATCCCTATCAGTGGTATTTCTCAGAACAGCCCTGTAATTAGGTGCATGTTCTTTTCGACTTGAATCAGTTATATGAGAACCGCCTGTACCACTTGAAAATATATAGTGATTGTGATTTCCACTCGAGTGGGTGTGTGCTGAATTTGTAGCGGGATGGTTATGAGAAGGCATATTATCAACAGTCAATTTTACTGTATTACTTCCACCTATCTCTTTAGCGTTTCTATCTCCACTAGTACCTTTTAAAACACGCCCCTCTATCCTTTCCCACTCAGTTCCCGCCCAAATATCAGAGGGATTAACCTTATTTGTTGTCTGATATATATCCCCTATCTGATATGGGCAATAGTTTTTTACAAGTTCAAAAAGCTCCTGAGCAGTACCGCTATACCCGCCCTTATCCAACTTATTATTAGATACATTTTCAGCAAATTCATCTATTTTTACCCATAATTCATTCCAAAAACGTCTAAAATCCCCTAAAGCACTTACTTTCCAGACTGGTAACTTTAAAAATCTACTCACTTTTTCAACATCTTCTCTACCCTGCGGGTCTTCTATCCATCTATCACTCATTTATCTCTCCTTTCAATGTTATTTGTGATATTTTGTTTAAATCCATATCAGCTAACTCACTGATTAGATAGTCACTAACATACTCTTCTTTCTGTACATTTATCCCTATTCCAGCCGGTTTTAAAAGCTTTAGTTTTTCCAAAACTTTTACTTTATCAGTAAGAGTTATAGCTCGTATTTTTCCAGATAGTTCAAGCATTTCTACAGTAGTATTAAAGTAGTTATTTAAAATTTCTTTCATTTCAAGGTACCCACCAAATCTATTAATCCTTAACAATTCAAATTTAATCTCATTTCTATAATCCTCATCACTCTTACCTTTACGCTCTATACCATAGTTATTACCTTTGATATCGAGCAATAACCCCTCTAATTTATCCAAATTATTAAAATTTGATAATAGTTGTAATATATCACTAAATTTTTTAAATTTTTTATCAAAAATTTCGAACAATTTTCGAGAGTACACCGTATTATGGTAAATATGTGGTATTTTTTTTAAATCCATTTCAACCCCTTATTACTATATCATCTTTTGATATAGTAGCTACCTTTCTCTTATCTAAGGTATAATCACTGTTTTTTACCTCTCCTTTTTCCCCTAGCTTGATATCAAAAATGTTAACACCTACATTCAACTTATAAATTTCACCAACAATTACATACCTAAGTACTGTTTCACCAAATCCAATAGACTCTATATATTTTTGAATAGTTTTTTGAATTTGGCTTTTAACCTCTTCATTTGGTGTTTTTTCAAGGGTAATTTCAACTTCTAAATCTATCGTTTCAGCTCGAGTAAAGCCAACTGTAATAGTGTCATATTGTTTTTTTAATTTACCGTGACATCGAATACCTGCTAATTTATAGTTATATAATGCTTCAAAAATTTCCTCATCAGTCCCACCTTTTACGACTGTTTCATAAGAATGTGGGGGAAGTCCGTCAACTGTTATATCTTCTTCATTTTCATACACCTGACAAGCACTAATACTAGTATTATCTAATAAATATTCTTCAATACCTTTGGTTGTAAAAGTTGACCTTTTTTGCGTTTGTTTCAAAAATCTAGCTCTCAACTCCGAATCACTTTCTTTATCTTTTCCATTTTCTATTGGTAATGGATTGTAAATTTTAGTAATTCCTGATAGTATTTCAGTCATTTGAGTTATGGTATTAGAAGCTGTGTTATAAGTTGTACCAGTTTCAAGTGCTATTATATTTAATTCTAGTTTCTGACTTTCTGGTATAACTACTTCCTCAACATTTCGAGTTACAAATTTTTTACCATCTCTTGTTTCTACTCCAAAAGCTTGCGGAATTATAGTTCCAATCTCTCCCTCTATCACAACCGTTCCACTAGCTCTTACAGCATCTCTCCAACTCATTCCAAACACAGACGTTATGCTATTTAAAGCGTTTCCTGTAGCAGTATTTATTGATAAATCATTAAATATTGACAATATCTGTTGATATAGCTCGTATTCTTGAGCTGCGTCAAATTTTAATAAAGAGATAATGATATTACTATCAGTTTCTCTCAAATCCGGTTTTACGGCTCTAAAATCATTCAATTTAGCTTCATATATCTCTGTTAAATTTGGTATAATTACTCCAACATCGCTAACAATCATACTATTACTTTCTCCCCAGCTATTATTATTTCAACTTCAAATCTATTTTCTATAAAATCTATTCTATTTATTCGTTCAACTTCGCTATACTTTGAAATAACATCAAATATAGCTCTTCTCATTATATGTTCATCTTTTTGTTGCAAAATACCCGTATTACTTTCATTTAAATAAGGTGTTCCAAAATCTACTCCTAAAACCCACTGCCCCTTATTTTGTTCAAGCTCTACTCTGATAGCTTGGATTATATCCTCTGTAGCTGATACAAGTTCTGCTACTCCATCATTAAAAACAATATCCATATTATTATCTAGCTTTATGCTCGTCATTCGGCACCTCCTGTACTTGTTTGAGGTTTATCTCCAGGAATATATTTATGAGTATGGTCTTTTAATGATATTCCACCAGCAGCAACACCGCCACTAGCGGTTACATTTCCCACTACCGTTAGATTTCCATTATGTGTAGTTATCCCTGTATGCTCCAAATTTCCAGTTAAAGTATAGTTTCCTGAATGTTCAATATTCCCATTAACCTTTAAATTTGAGTTTAAAATCATCTGGTTAGCTCCTGTAGTAATTTCAATCTCTCCATTTCCTTTAATCAAAATGGTCGTTCCTTTTCCTGATAAAACTATATCCTCAGAGTTATTCAAATAACTTTCCTCTCTTGAACCTATAATATAAGGTTCATTTAAACTGAACCGCTCTTGTGATATATTGTTTTCAGCTATCTCACTAAACCCAATCCAAACCTTATCGCCTTTTTTTCGTGGTATTTGTAGTGTCCAGCTACCAAAACTCTTAAAATCCATTTTTACATCTATCAACTTGGGGAAATTAACCTCTTTACCCGCTAAAATTCGTTTTCCGTCAATTACAACAGAACAAGTCCCCTTTTCATAGTTTATTTCTTCTATTCTAGCCGGTAAAGAAGTATGTATATCATTCATTTTTTCATCAATCAAGTACTCAATTATCTCATTCATTTTACTTTCTCCAAAATACACGTTATATTAAATATATTGATATCTTTAGCTAAATATTTAATCTGTTTTATTATATATCTACCTGGATAGTTAATACTATCTACTTCTACCACTTGATTAAGTATTAACTGTGGATTCAATATACTCTCTAAAGTAAAACTTTCTTTCCCATCTTTTTCACTATTTTTCTTGATGTAAATCAACCCGTTTTGACTACCAAACTTTAAAACACTTGTATATACTTTATTTGGAGCTTTTATTATAATCATATTTTTTTCAAACGTTGATACAGCTCCAATATCATCACAAATAATCTTTATTGCATTATTTAACCTAGTAGACAAAACTTTTCCTTTTTGATACACAATATCCTTTGGAATATCTAAAATTTTAATTTTATATGGAATATTATTTTCTAGTTTTTTCAAAATTTCAGAAGCCTTTATACCTGAATTAAATTGAATATTAACAATAGTATTAGTAAATAGATTATTTGATGGTGTAGCTAGGATAGTCGTTTTATAATCCGTCCCCTCTAATTCAGTTTTTATATCATCTATCGTTCCATTAAAAATTATACCTGAGTTATCTTTATATCCTGCCTCTACCACTAACGCTTGACCTTTTTTTAATTTTTCAAGAGTAGATTTTGATAAGTTATAAATATATATTTTAGCTAAATCAGAACTTATATCATCTTTACTGTCTATTTCAAACTCAATATCTAAATTTTCAAATGAAAAAACCGTATCTTCAATAGTTATTTTTCTAATCTGTCCAAACATTAATCTTCGCTCCTTTCAATAAGGAAAAAGGAATAATCTTTATTCAAATTATCAATAGTAATTAAGTCTTTCTCTTGTGCTGACTCATTAATTTTTACACAAACCAAATCATACTCTACATCTATTCTATTCATCCTAAAATAGTTGATATTAGGTACTAATCTACTGTGTCCTAAGAGATATTCCCCTTTATCATCTAAAATTGCTAAATAGATATAATTATCATAGTGATTAAATAATAGCTCTATAACCAATTTAACATCCAAACTATACCTGATAATATTATTTTTCAAATTGGTTACATCTAAATTTAATTTTTTCATCTTCATCTATCCTATCAGTGCCATTAATGCACTTTTTTTTACTTGTGTTTCTTGAGTTTTTGTTGCTGTTTCTTGAGTTGCAACTTGGTTTTGTCTACCGGTTGCTACTTTTGCCTGAGGTGCTATTTTAAAAACCTTTTCAGCTTTTACACCCTTTATCACTTCTTTTAATCTTATTTGATAGGTTGCTCCTCTTTTACTCTGCTCAACTTTAAATTGTTCTTGAAAAGATTCTACAATCATATTTTCATGAATCTCTCCATTTGAATAGATAAAAGTTGTTGTAATACCATCTGTAAGCTTTCTAAATTCCTCTCTGTTATACTCCCAACTATCGCTATTATCTATAATCTCCAAATCAATAGTATAAGGTTGTTTTCTTGCAGTGTCACTTATAACAAAACCTTTTTCAACTCTCCTACTAGTAACTTCTACTTCTCTATTAATAACTTTAGAGCTAATAACTTCAATCTCTATTCCATTCAAGTATGATTTTTTTTGATTTCCAAAAACATTAAGCATTAGCTAATCCACCACCTATCCTTTGTCTTAAAACTCTAAGTTCTTCTTCTCTCGACCGTTCTATCTCTTCTCTAAGACGTTTTATATTCTCCTCATTCACATCATTACCGCCAATATTTATAGTAATATCTGACGGTTTATAATTTATAGTCTGTTTTTGTTCTGAAATTTTAGATAAAGGAATATCTTTTATACTTTTTTTCATCAGTCTATTTTGTCCATCATTATATAAATCATTTATTTTATTTATTCTATCTTTACCATCACTATATAATTTTGAACTATAGTTAATTAAACCTTTACCACCAT
>CASFCG010000001.1 GCA_949293295.1 uncultured Cetobacterium sp. | reverse complement strand
TCCTTACGCGTTACTCACCCGTCCGCCATCTTCCATTCCGAAGAACTTCCAATCGACTTGCATGTGTTAAGCATTCTGTCAGCGTTCATCCTGAGCCAGGATCAAACTCTTCATTCTTTATCTTTCACTCTTTCGAGTTTCATTTTCCACCTTTATTGGTCTGTCATTTCTGACTTGCATAACTTTCTCTCTATTCTATTACTAATGTCCTTTTCAGCTTTTCGCTGACAAAAGATATACTATCACAACTTTTATTTTATGTCAACTATTTTTTTATTTTTTATTTATTTTTTTTATACTACTAACTATTTGCTTTTTTATCATTTATTTTTTATCATTTACTTCTAAAAAGTTTCTTTAATATTTCTCTTGAATAACTTTTTATTTTTATCACTTCTCTTTTTTACTATAAATTTTCTTATATGAACTGTTCAAAGCGAGAATTTCATGTAAGCAATTAACAACCAACCGCGATTTATCTGACTCTATAACCTGATTTTTAATATTTTCTTCGCTTCTCTATAACCTTATATATTCAGTTACCAGTGTTCCATATACTAAATATAAAATTAGACAATCCATCACACCACCTATAGAGGTGTACGATTTCTTACCTGTTTAAGTTAAAAACGCTTGCAAAAAAAGACTATAATAAAATCAAAGTGGTCGTATATATAAAATATTTTTTGAAAGAGAACATTTTTGTAAGAGAGTATTATGAGAAATGCCTTCGGTAACTTCCATACCGAAAGCATTTAAGGTCGTTCTATTTAAAATAAAGTTTTCTTAAAGTTTACAATTGGGAAAACAGGTAAAAATCCATTTTCAGCATAGTTTATTAATCCTACTTGAAGCCCCTCCAAGTGTTTTGTTGCATTTATAAATCCAAACTGAATTCCAGATACATTTTTAGCATAGTTTATAAACCCAAGTTGAACTAAAGCATCATTCCCAACCATATTTAAAACTCCAAATTGGAATGTTGAACTTCCAGAAACAGTGTTCACAAGCCCTAATGTTCCTCCGTTAGCATTTCCCTCTATGTCATTCCATAAAGAGAAAGAGATTCCTTTCATATTTCCTTCTACTCTGAAAACTTCAAAGAAAAGTGATAGATGAACACCACTAAAATCTCCATTTACTTTTCTATACCCTATAAGTGATAAATCAAGACCTGATACATTTTGGTTCTCTGCTCCTAACAGGTTTAAACTGAATCCATTTACAGAATCTGTCTTACCTGCTCCTAATTGAACTCCTGGAAATACTGAAAATTGAGCTGCAGATGTAGCTCCAAAAGCTACTGATGATGCTAACAATGTTCCTAAAACTAATGCTTTAAATCTCATAATAATCCTCCTCATATTATCATTGATAAACCACACCTTATAGTATCACAGTTTTATTTTTTTATAAAGTCTATTTTTTTCAGAATTTTCATGTCTTTTTCATCCTGCATTACAACGTTATTGCAACATATCTTTGATTTAACATAATGAACAAGAAAAACTGCATCTCTAGTAAATCCAGATTCTTCTATACAATATATCAAAATAATTTTAATAGTATAATTATCCTCTTTCTATTTTATTATATCTATTAAAAATTAAAACTAAAATATAATCCTGATAAATTTTATCTACTTATTGTATCTTAAATATATTATTATTCTGGATTTTTTCTCTGTGTTATATAAAATCTCCAATTTTAAATTCTCACTTATTATCTCTATTTTTTCTTTCTCTTTCATCGCAAATATTTTTTGTGTTACTTTCGTATTATATTCAAACTTAGCCACTTCTGGAATATCCAAAAAAGAAAGCTCCTTAAAAACAATTTTTCTAAGCTGTTCTAAATCTTTTGGTTGACATTCCACTGTCTTTAGATTTATATAAAAATCCCCCAATTCATTGCTCAAAAACTTTTCAAATATATCATCAAATTTTAAATCATACTTTTTCTTATTTTTTATGGCTAATAACAATTTGTCCTTTGCATAGTCATAACCATATGTTTGTATAGCTTCAAATATTATTTTACCTATTTTTTCTGGTTCTAAAATGTAGTATTTATATAATCTCAGAAAATTTTCTACATAATTTTTTTCCTTATCAATTCTATTGTTTTTAATATAAAAAATAATAGTATAATTTTTATCTATCTTTTCTATCTTATATGAGAGTTTAAAATCTGTAGAAAGATTAATATCTTCCACCAAGGGAGCTATTAAAAACCTCTTAACATCATAAAGTCTTTTATACTTATCTTTGTTGATAACTGCTTTCAGCTCGTCCAAAGTCAGTTCTATTTTTGAATTTAAAAAATTAGGTTTTACTATTTCATAAAAAAAATCTTTTGAAAAATCACACTTGAAAAATAAAACCTGAGGCAGATTATACTGAAATATTTTTTCTTCATCTTTCAGATACTTTACAAATAGTTGATTAAATGAAAACTCAACAACATTATCCTTAAACTGGTAATATTCGAAGATAGGAATATATAAAACTTCATCACTAAAATGAATATATACCCCTTTTCTAGAAAATCTGTCTATAAAATTTATCTTGCTACTTTTCAACTCCGGCACTTCTAAATCATCCAGTAGAAACTTTAAAGGCGATAATCTCAATTCTTTTTCTATCAAACAACGAATTAATTTCTTCTCCTCCTTTATCAAAGGCGACGAAAATTCCACAAAATAGATTTTTTTCAAATTGCTCCCCTCCTTTTTTTATACAAAGTTGCAACGAAATTTACAAGTTTTTATTTTTCGTAATAAAGATTTCAAACATTTTATTAGTTATTTTAACATAAATATTTAAAATTATCATATAAAATTTAACCAAATAACGAAAAAGTCTATTTTTTGCACAAACTTGCCAAAAAAAAAAAATGTAATATATTAGCATAAATAAGTTGAAAAGTTTTCATAGGAAAATGATTTTTATTAGGAGGGATAGAAATGGAGAAAAAAATTCTATTATTATGTGCAGCTGGGATGTCAACGAGTTTATTAGTTACAAAAATGCTTAAAGCCGCAGAAGAAAAAAATATTAAAGTTAAAATAGAGGCTTGTCCTGTGGAAAAATTTAGAGAAAAATTAAATGAGTTTGATATCTTTTTATTAGGTCCTCAAGTTAGATTTCAACATGCTGAGCTAAATACTATAGCAGCTGAACATAATAAAAAGGTTGAAGTAATCAATATGGTGGACTATGGTACTATGAATGGTGCTAAAGTTTTAGAATCTGCTTTGAATGCTCTGAATATAAATTAATAAAGTAGGGGAGATTTTTATGTCAGTTATAAATAGATTAAATCAAATTCTAGAAAAATATTTTTTACCCGTAGCTATGAAAATATCTGCTAACACATACCTACAAGCAATAAGAGATGGTCTAACTCTCACAATGCCACTTCTAATAGTAGGGAGTTTCTTCTTAATATTTGGATATCTGCCTATTCCAGGATATCCAGAGTTTATGACAAAAATATTTGGGGAGCTTTGGAAACAAAGAGTTTTATACCCTGTTCAGGTAACATATGATGTTATGTCTTTGGTTGCCACTATTGGAATTGCATATAGACTTGCCGAGAGAAAAAAGGTTGACCCTATCTCATGTGGAGCAATATCATTAACTGCTTTCTTACTGCTGACACCTTTTAATATCTTGCACAAGATTGGAGAAACCTCTGTTACAGTAACTGGTATTAATGTTGGACTTGTAGGAAGTAAAGGATTGTTTGTTGCCATAATTATAGGAGTATGCTCTACTTTATTAGTTAAGTTTGCTGTTGATAAAAATCTTGTAATTAAAATGCCTGATTCTGTACCACCGGCAGTTAGTAAATCTTTTTCTGCTTTAATTCCCGCACTGATGATTATTGTGATAACTCTGATTATTAGAATCGGTTTTGAACTAACTAATTTTGAACATATTCATAATTTTATAGCAATAATATTAGGAAAGCCTCTTACTATTCTAGGTGGTTCATTTGTAGGAACTATTTTAGCAGTTTTAGCCGCTCAACTATTCTGGAGTATGGGACTTCACGGTTCTACAATTGTTGGTTCTGTTATGACCCCTATCTGGCTACAAATGATGGACCAAAATAGAATAGCTTTTCAACTAGGACAAGAGATTCCAAATATCACTACTTCAACTTTTATACATTATTCTTCAAAACTTGGTGGTTCTGGATTAACATTAAGTTTAGTGTTTTTTATGACTTTCATGGCTAAAAGTAAACAATTGAAAGAGATTGGAAAAATGTCCTTAGGTCCTGGTATCTTTAACATAAATGAGCCTATTATTTTTGGAACTCCTGTAGTTATGAATCCTATTCTTGTAATACCTTTCATTTTAGCTCCAGTGGTAAGTACCACTATATTATATTGGGCAACAAAACTAGGAATAATAGGTATTGCAACTGGTGTAGATGTTCCATGGACACTTCCTGGTCCTATCTATGCTTATTTGATAACAAGTGGTAGTATATCTGCTACACTAGGAGTACTAATTACATTAATTGTTCCTGCTATTATATATTATCCTTTCTTTAAAATGTATGATGAACAGAAATATCGTGAAGAAACACAAGGGGAATAAGGAGGGCATATGGAAAATAATCTAGATTTAGAAACAATTGCTATGACACTGGTTGGAAATTCTGGAGAGGGTAGAAGTTTAGCTTACGAAGCCTTAAATGAAGCTAAAAAAGGGAACTTTGAAAAAGCTGAACAACTTTTAAAAGAATCTCAAAAAAGAATTTTAGCTGCTCATGATATTCAAACTCAACTGATATGTAATGAAGCTAATGGAAATAAAACTGAGATGTGCCTATTAATGGTTCACGCTCAAGACCATTTGATGACATCAATACTAGCCAAAGAATTAATTACTGAATTAATTGAAATATATAAAGTTAAATAAATTTTTAAAGATAAAAGGAGGAGATTTTATGTCACACAAACTAAAAATAGTAACTATCGGTGGAGGTTCATCATACACTCCAGAGATTATTGAGGGATTTATCAAAAGATATTCAGAATTACCTGTAACAGAATTATGGCTAGTAGATATAGAGGATGGAAAAGAAAAACTTGAAATCGTTGGAAATCTTGCTAAAAGAATGGTAGAGAAAGCGGGATTGGCAGACAAATTTAAAATACATTTAACTTTAAATAGAAGAGAAGCTCTTAAAGATGCTGACTTCGTTACAACTCAATTTAGAGTTGGACTATTAGAAGCAAGAATAAGAGATGAGAAAATCCCTCTAAGATATGGTATGATAGGACAAGAAACAAATGGAGCTGGTGGCTTTACAAAAGCTCTAAGAACTATTCCTGTAATATTAGACATATGTAAAGATATGACTGAACTTTGTCCAAATGCTTGGCTTGTTAACTTCACAAATCCTAGTGGAATGGTAACAGAATCAGTTATTAAATACTATCCTAATATAAAAGTGGCTGGACTGTGTAACGTACCTATAGGTGTAAGAAAATCTGTAGTACAAGCTCTAAACGCAAAAGATGAAGAAGTAGAATTGATTTGTGGTGGATTAAATCATTTCTTCTGGGGAAGAAAAGTTTTACTTAACGGAGTTGATAAAACTAAAGAGGCTGTTGAAGGAGTTTTAAATGACTTAGAAAATACTCCAGCTAATATCAGAACAAGAGAACCTTGGGTTAGAGAACAAATATTAGACTTAGGAATGATTCCTTGTGGATATCATAGATACTACTATATGACTGATGAGATGTATAGAGCTCAAGTTGCTGATGTAAAATCAGGGAAAGGAACTAGAGGAGAACAAGTTAAAAAAGTTGAAAAAGAATTGTTTGAACTATATAAAGACCCAGACCTTAATGTTAAGCCAAAACAATTAGAACAAAGAGGAGGACAATACTATTCAGACGCTGCTTGTGAATTAATTAATTCAATTTACAACGATAAGGGAACTATCATAGTTGTTTCGACTAAAAATAATGGAGTAATTGATTGTCTACCAGATAATTGTGCAGTAGAAGTTACAGCTAGAATATATAAAGATGGAATTAAACCATTTGCACAAGAGCCATTCCCTAAAGAAGCGAGAGGAATTTTACAATTGATGAAATCTTTTGAAGAGATGACAATAGAGGCCGCTGTTACTGGAAACTACAACAAAGCAATTCATGCTCTAACACTGAATCCTCTAGTAAATAGTGGACACCAAGTCAAAGTGATGTTTGATGAAATTATAAGAGAAAACTGGGATTATTTACCTCAATTCCATCATGCTATTAAAAGAGAAAAATACTAATAAAAAGCTTCAATTAAAATCTATATAAATTATATAAAAAAGCTAAAGAGGTATATCTTTAGCTTTTTTATCTCCTCTTCCATCAATCTATTTTTTATTCCAGTGAATCTTTCAGTTTTTATTGAGATTCTTAACTCTTTTATTTTTTCATCAAAACTTCCGCAGCTATATATTTCAGCTAGGTAAACTATTACCGCTAAAATAACATAATCATCCCTTTTTCTCTTTTGTATTTTCCATATTAGGAATATTTTTTTAGATTTTTTGCTAGAATTTATGTAGTGTCCATTTAGGGTATACTCTATTTAGACACAAAAATTTAGAGAAATTTAAAAATTTTTATGTATAAAAAGAATAATTTTAAGATAAAAAGCAAAGGTTTAGTTCGTTAAATTTTTGTTTTCTTTTTTATTTTTTGCGTCTATTTAGGGTATACCCCAAATAGACGTTTTTTTGTTTTAACACCTATTTTACTATGTTTATACAATACATACAAACAAAAAACGGGTAAATTTTTACCTCGATTAATAAACTCTTTTATGTCCAAAATAACTGGAAATTAAAAGAGTTAAAGCGATATTTTAAATTCTTTTATGAAGATAAAAAATTCGAAAAAGCTAAAAGGTTGTAAAAAGTTTAGCCAAACTTTTTATAAATAGATATTAATTTTATTTAGGAGGATTTATTATGAAAAAAGTTTTATTGGGATTATTGGTTTTATCTACACTATCTTTGGCTGCAGAAGTTAATTTAGGAGATACTGCAACAACAAATACACCTGTGTTTCAAACTGGACAAGTTGGACAAATTTCTGTAACTGGAAAAGTTACTGCAGATATTCCAGTAATAAAATATGTTGTTTATGCTTCAAATGACGATGGTGTTACAAGAGAGGATACCTTAGTATTATCTGATTTTATAATCACTCAAAATGAAGCAACATGTGGTTTCTCTGCAGCTAATCCAAAGATATATGTGAAAAGAGTTGCGGCTGGTAATGCTGGTGTTGAAGAACTACAAGGCACAGATACAGTAAGCTTCCAAATAAAGACAGACTCCCAATATACAGGAGCTGCTTTTACATCATGGCACAAAGAAGGACAATCTATTGAGCTTTTCCCTACATCATTAGTACCTAGAGCTACTCTAGATGCAATTATTGATTCTGGTTTACTATATGAGATGGTAGTTTCTGAAAAACTAGGAATTCTTCAAAACCCTCAAGGAGATACATTCTATATACAACCTAAGAATATATTTGTTTCTCAAAACTCTAAAGGAGTTATAGAGTTCACTTCACAAGCTAGAACTCTTTTACCAGATGGAAAAGTTACTTCTATGGTTAACGATATTCAAAAAGCATTTATAGGTGGCGTAACGTTGGATAACGTAAGAATTTTAGTTAAACTTGACTAATAAATTTATAAGTATCTCATTTATCAATTAAATATAAAAAAATAGGTGTCAAAGTTCTTTTGACACCTATTTTATTTCCAATCTCTAATCAAATTTTAAAATGATAATTCTAGTTTGTTTTAGATTTTTTTAATAATCCAATCATAAAAGCTGTAACAAAACTTCCTACAAGAATTGCTATTAAATACATCATAGGATTAGTTACAACAGGAAGAACGAAAATTCCACCATGTGGCGCTGGTAATTGACATTTAAATATCATAGATAATCCTCCAGCTATAGCTGCTCCTACAACACAACTTGGAATAATTCTCATTGGGTCAGCTGCAGCAAATGGAATTGCTCCCTCTGTAATAAATGATGCTCCCATAACATAATTTATTACCCCAGCTTTTTGTTCATCCTCAGTAAAATAATTTTTAAATAACGTAGTAGCTATTGCAATTCCCAATGGAGGAACCATTCCTCCAGCCATTACTGCTGCATGTGGATAGTAGTTTCCTGCCGTGATCATCGCTATCCCAAAAGTAAAAGCCGCTTTATTAATAGGTCCTCCCATATCAACTGCCATCATTCCAGCTAACAACGCTCCTATTAAAACCATGTTGGTAGTTCCTAATCTACTTAAATATCCTATCAATCCTTGATTTATAGCTGATACTGGTGAAATTATAATTGTATACATCAAAGCACCAGTTATAAATATTCCTAAAAGTGGATAAAATAAAACTGGTTTCAATCCATCTAATTTTTCTGGTAAAGGAGCTAAACCCTTTTTTAACAACTCTACTACATATCCGCCTAAGAATCCCGCAATCAATCCACCTAAAAATCCACCATTATTATTGGCAGCAATCAATCCACCTACCATAGCTGGGGCAAATCCTGGTCTATCTGCAATACTCATACCTATAAATCCAGCCAATACCGGTATCATAAGAGAAAAAGCATTTTTTCCTCCTATATCGTTTAAAAGTTTAGCTATTGGATTATAACTAGGGTCGTTTATATTAGCTGAATTTATCCCAAACATGAATGAGATAGCTATCAATATTCCTCCACCTACAACAAATGGTAACATATTTGATACACCACTCATAAGATGCTTATAAATTCTGTTTTTTCCTTTTGTCGTAGAGTTTGAACTTCCTCCATTCTCGTTTGATGTATAGATAGGAGATTTTTTATTTAAAGCATTCAAAATCAACTCTTCTGGTCTTTTTATCCCATCTTTAACACCTGTAATCTCAACATTCTTTCCATTAAATCTAGCCATTTCGACATTTTTATCAGCAGCTACAATAATTCCTTTAGCTTTTCTAATCTCCTCTTCTGTCAATCTATTTTTTATCCCAGTGGAACCATTTGTTTCTACCTTTATTGAAACGCCTAACTCTTTCGCTTTCTTCATCAAAGCTTCCGCTGCCATATATGTATGAGCTATTCCAGTTGGACAAGCTGTTACTGCTAAAACATCATAATTATCTTTAACTTCACTCTTTTGTTCTTTTTCTTCATTTTTTTCCTCTTTCAAAAGAGTTTCAAGAACCTCATTAGGAGATTTTACATTCAGAAGTTTCTCCCTAATATCATCATCTAATAAAAGTGTTGTCAACTGTGAAAGTGTCTCGATATGTGCATCATTTGCGTTCTCTGGAACCGCAATCATAAAAAATAGTTTTGATGGTTCACCATCTAAAGATTGATAGTCAATCCCATTTTTCGATAATCCAAAAGCTATTGAGGGTTCATTCACGACTTTTGATTTTCCATGAGGAATTGCAATCCCCTCTTCTAACCCTGTTGAACTCTGTGCTTCTCTTCTTAAAATAACCCTTTTAAACTCCTCTTTATCCGATATTTTTCCATTTGAATACAATAGTTCTATCAACTCATCTATTACATCATTTTTAGTTGTTGATAGTAGATTTAAAGTTATACAACTTTCAGTTAGCATATTCTTTAACATAAAATCCCTCCTATATCTCTAAAATATTAATCTCTCTTAAAAGTTTATTCATCATCTCAAAACTCGTTAATCCTTTTGAAAAAGCTGTTCCACTTCCTGCAGCTACTGCTATTTTATAACACTCTTCTAAAGGTAATTGTTTGCTCAATCCATATATAAAACCAGCTAACATTGAATCTCCTGCCCCATTAGAACTTATTAACTCTCCTTTCGGAGCATTAGCTCTAAACACACCATTTTTTGTTATCAAGATAGAACCATTTTTTCCTAAAGATATTATTACATTTTCTGCTCCTAAACTCTGTAACTTCTTTCCAGCCTCTATCAATTCAATATCTGTAGAAAATCTCTCATTAAAAAACTCAGTCAGCTCATTTTGATTTGGTTTTACTAGAAAAACTCCTTCTGAAATAGCTTTCTTAAAAGGTATTCCTCTACTATCTAAAACTATCTTAACATCTTTAGATAGATTTTTTATAATTTGAGAATAGATATCATCGGAAATTGAATCCGGAACACTTCCAGAAAGTGCTAAAATATCCCCCTCTTTCAAATTATCTTTTAAATAATTTAAAAGTTCTTTCACTTTTTCTTCAGATATTTTTGGTGAGTTTCCAGAAACCTCTGTTTCAATTCCATTGTTATTTATTTTCAAATTAATCCTACTGTCCTCTTCAATCTCTACAAAATTTTCATTAATATTATCCGAGATTAAAGAGTTCTTTATAAAATCTCCAGTAAATCCACCTACAAAGCCTAAAGCTGTTGACTCTGTAGAAAAATTTTTCAATACTTTAGATATGTTTATTCCTTTTCCTCCGGCTAATTTGTAACTATCCGTAGGAGTATTTAACTCCCCTTCTTGAAATTTTTCAAAAGAGATAAAATAATCTAAAGCAGGGTTTAAAGTTAAAGTATATATCATTTTGCAACCTCCACATTAATTTTATTATATTTACTCATTAATTTTTTATCCGTAATTAAGTGCCCACTCAGAAGAGAAGAAAAGTACACAAAACTTTTCTTATCCGCTTTTGAACTATCACATAGAAAAAATATCCTTTCACTTCGTTCAACAACCGCCTTTTTTATCATAGCTTCTTCTGGGTCTGGCGTACTATATCCCTCCAAGTCAAAAGCATTTGCTCCCATAAATGCCATATCAAAATTAAACTGTTTTACATATTCTACAGCAGAAAATCCTACGATACAGCTTGTCTTATTCTTTATCTTTCCACCTATCAAATATGTTTCTATAGAATATTTTGAAAGTTCCTCAATCAAATTTAAACCATTTGTAACCACTTTTATACTCTTATTTTTTAAATACTTAATCATAGCTAACGTCGATGTTCCAGCATCAATAAAAATTGTCGTATTAGGTTTTACATATTTTGATGCAAATTTAGCTATTTTTTCCTTTTCTGTCCAATTCAATTTTTTTCTATATTGGATATTGAAATCCTCTACAACTCCATTTACTGTGTTTAATATAGCTCCTCCATGAACCCGCTTTAATAATCCTCTTTTTTCCATTGAAATTAAATCACGTCTAGCTGTTGCTTCTGATATACCTAATAATGTTACTATTTCTGTAATCTTTATACTTTCTTTCTCTTTTAAAAATTTTAAAATCATGCTTTCACGTTCTACATTTAACATCAAATCACCTCTTATAATCAGATTAATCTTATCATGTTAATTATATTTTTTCAATCATTTTCTTTCTTTTTTCTTCAAAATCAGTCAAAAAAAATCTATTATCTCTCTATTTTTTAATTTACATTGAATCCCAATTTTACCTCTGTTCCTTTTCCAAATTCGCTTTTTATCTCTATATCTATTTTCAAAACTTTCACTACTTCCTTTACAATGGACATCCCTAATCCATAACCCCCATATCTCTTATTTCTTGAATTTTCAGCCCTGTAAAATCTCTCATATATACGTTCCAAGCTCTCTTCGTTCATTCCTATTCCATTATCTTTTATTATCAACTCTACTTTTTCTTTTTCCCTCAAAACTATTTCTATAGGTTTATCTGCTCCATATTTCATAGCATTTTCCAAAAGATTATTTATTAAAACTTTTATAAGTTCTTCATCAGTATTAATAATCATGTATTCTGGAATAAAAACAATTTTTGCACTCTTATATTTTATTTTTAGAGCTGATAGGCACTCCATTATAATATTTGAAAGCTCAACTTCTGTTTTGACTACTTTTACACTTTTATCTCTAGCCAAGAAAAAAATTTTATCAATTAATTGACTCATATTCTTTATTTCACTTTCTATTGATATCAACGCCTCTTCAAATACTTTTTTATCCTGCTTCCCCCAACGCTTTATCATATCAATATAACCACCAATTATAAATATTGGTGTTCTAAGTTCATGTGAAGCATTATTCACAAAATCAACTTGTTTCTTATTCTGATAATCTAAACGCTCTATCATATCATTATATGAGTGTATAATATTCTTAAACTCAATAAACTGAGTAGATAATCTTATAGTCTCCAAATTTTCTAAAGAGATGTTTACATTCCCTTTTTCAAATATTTCCAATTCCGATTTTAATCTATTAAAAAATATTTTTGTTCCTACTATTAAAATTATTACTGTGATTAATATCCCTGTAAAAAATATTAATGATATTTTCAAGAATAATGTTTTCTCTTCTATCAAGTTTTTTGCTAAATAGATTGTATACTTCTCTTTACTTTCACCAACTACACAACTCTTTTTTAAAATCATATAATCATAAAAATTTTCATTTTTGACTTTATCATCTACAGCTATTTTTAGCAATTTTTTATCTACATTTTCATCATATATCTCATCCTTATATTTTATAAGAATTTTCAATTCATTTAACGTTTGATTTTCTTTTCTAATCATCTCATTTATGATGTTTTTATTTTTAAAAATATCAATATTTTTCGGGTAAAGTTCCTCTGTTATCTCATAAATTAAAAAATTCATTCCATTTCTCAACTCTTTTTTTGCATTGTTTATCATATATTTTCCAACCATTAATATTGATACAAGATAGGTTAAAATAAAAGCAACTATTATTTTAAAAAATAAACTTTTTAATTCACTTTTTAAACTTTTCATTCTCTTCTCCTTTCTTTAAAATATATCCAAATCCTCTTACCGTTTTAATATATTTCCCTGTGGGGTCTATTTTTTTTCTCAACGCTTTAACATACATGTCTATTATTTTTCCATCCCCAAAATAATCATATCCCCACACATTCTCCAAAATTTTCTCTCTACTTAAAACTATATTTTTATTTATCATAAAATAATACAAAAGATTATATTCCGTCTTTGTTAATGAGATTTTCTTCTCATTTGAATATACAATTTTTAAATTTAAATCAAGTGAAATCTTACCAAAATTCAATATTTTTTTATTTCCAAACTCTTTTTTATTCCTAAATATTACTCTAATTCTAGCCAGTAATTCTTCTATTACGAACGGTTTTGTAATATAATCATCTGCTCCCAAATCCAACAACTGAACCTTACCACTTATCTCATCTTTAGCAGATATTACAATTACTGGAATATCTGATTCCTCCCTAATCTTTTTACAAACTGTTCTCCCATCCATTTTTGGTAACATCAAATCCAATAAAATTAGAGAACAACTATTTTTTCTGAATAATTCAACTCCTTTTTCTCCATCTTCCGCCAAAATTACATTAAATCCCTCATGAGATAATTCTAATTCTAAATAACGTCTAATTCTTTCTTCATCTTCAATTATTAGTATATTTTTTCTCAAAGTAACCACCTCTATTCCAATTTATAAACAAATTATACTGCTAAAAAGTAAAAATTTAATAAAAATTTACCAAAAATTTACTTTTTTTGTTTATACTCCATTTTGAAGTAATAATGGAGGTGAATTTATGGAAATTTCAGTGGTTATTCCAATATATAATGAACTTGAAAATCTTCCATATCTTTTGGATGAGGTTACAAAAACCTTAAAAAATAGTTTTAAAACCTATGAAATTATCTTTGTGAATGATGGAAGCACTGACGGAAGCTATGAACTTCTTGAGAAAATTAAATTATCAAATAGTTTTACAAAAGTTTTTCATATCCTTGAAAATTCTGGACAATCCGCCGCTATTGACCTTGGCTTTAAAAAAGCAACTGGCGATTTAATTCTCCTCATGGATGGAGATTTACAAACAGACCCAAATGATGTTACTGAGCTGATTAAATATATTCCTGAGTATGATTTTGTTAATGGGTGTCGTATAAAGCGTTCAGATGGATTAAAAAGAGATTTAGCTTCTAAAATTGGAAATGGATTTAGAAATTTTATAACTGGAGATAATATAAAAGATACTGGTTGCCCGTTAAAACTTATAAAAAAAGAGGTTGTAAAATCCTATAAACTTTTTAACGGAATGCACAGATTTTTACCCACATTGGCTAAATACATGGGATTTAAAGTTATTGAAGTTCCTGTTAAACATTTTGATAGAGTTTATGGAGTATCAAAATATAAAGTTTTTGGAAGAGGATTCACAGCTTTTTTTGATGTTTTTGCAGTTCGTTGGATAAAAAAAAGAGTTTTTACCTATAAAATCAAGGAGGAGTGATGAAACAACTAAATATTTTTGTTATTATTGGTTTTATTGGACAACTTTTTTTCTTTTCAAGATTTTTTATCCAATGGATTGCCTCAGAAAAGGCAAAAAAAAGTATAATTCCTTTTTCCTTTTGGATTTTTAGTCTATTTGGAAGTATTTTTCTGTTAACCTATTCTATTTACAAAAAAGACCCTATTTTTATTATGGGACAACTTCCTGGAGTTTTTATTTACTCAAGAAATATATATTTTATCAAATTTAAGAGGTGATTTATGAATATTATTGTTACTGGTGCTGCTGGATTTATAGGTTCTCATCTTGTTGAAGCACTTATAAAAGAGGGAAATTTTATCATTGGAATTGATAATTTTCATAATTTTTATTCTGAAGATATAAAGATTAAAAATATCTTGACTATTACCGGACAACTTGAGCTTCTTCCAGAGATACTTTCACAAAAGAATAGAGAGAAAAAGATTGAGTCTCTTTTAAAAAATTTAAAATCAGATAGGTTTATTTTAAAATATTGTGATTTAAGAGATTTTAATAGCATAGATGAGATTTTCCAAAACTTTTCTATTGATATGGTAATAAATTTAGCTGGATTAGCTGGAG
This sequence comes from uncultured Cetobacterium sp., assembly GCA_949293295.1. Classification (GTDB taxonomy): domain Bacteria; phylum Fusobacteriota; class Fusobacteriia; order Fusobacteriales; family Fusobacteriaceae; genus Cetobacterium_A. Next base: position 39,158 of record CASFCG010000001.1, on the reverse strand, counting down.
TACGTCCATCTTTAGACAATTCATTAGAATATGAAAAAGTAAATGTTGGAGGATATCTACATCTTTTAGAGTGTTGTAAAAAATATGGTGTTACTAAGTTTATTCAAGCATCTTCAAGCTCTGTTTATGGAAATAATATTAATATTCCTTTTAAAGAGAGTGATATTGTAGATTTCCCTATCTCCCCATATGCTGGAAGTAAAAAATCTTGTGAGCTTTTTGGGCATATATATTATTCTCTTTATAAAATAGACACTGTTCAATTAAGATTTTTCACTGTATTCGGACCTAGACAACGTCCGGACTTAGCTATTCACAAGTTTACTAACAAAATTTTAAACAGTGAACCAATACCTCTCTTTGGAGATGGAAATACCTATCGAGATTACACTTATATTGAGGATATTGTTGATGGAATTGTAAAATCAGTTGAATATCTAATTAAAAATAAAAATGTATATGAAATCATAAATATAGGTGGAAGAAACGCAATCTCTTTAAATGAAATGGTTAAAGCTATTGAAAAATCATTAAAAAAGAAAGCTATAATTGATAAACTCCCGCAACAACCGGGAGATGTAAAGAGGACTTTTGCTGATATAACCAAAGCTAAAAAATTGTTAAACTATAGCCCTAAAACTGATTTTTACAGTGGAATAGATAAATTTATAAACTGGTATTTGGAGGAAAAATAGATGAATATTGCTGTTGTTGGAACCGGATATGTCGGTCTAGTTCATGGAACTATTCTAAGTGATTTTGGATATAATGTTACTTGCTTGGATATTGATAAAAATAAAATAGATAACTTAAAAAAATCTATTTTACCAATCTATGAGCCTGATTTAAAGGAGATTATTCAAAAAAATTTTAAAAATAAAAATCTTAGCTTTTCTACCGATATTATAAAGGGAGTTAAAGAGTCAGAAGTGATTTTTATCGCTGTTGGAACGCCTCCACTAGAGGATGGAAGTGCTGATTTAAATGCAGTTTTAGATATTGCAAAATTAATTGGTGAAAATATAACTACCTCTAAGATTATAGTTATAAAATCTACCGTTCCAGTCGGGACTGGAGACAAAGTTGAGAGTATTATAGCTCAAGAGCTTAAATTGCGAGGTGTTTCAATCAATTTTTCGGTAATTTCTAATCCTGAGTTTTTGAGAGAGGGAAGAGCAGTCAAAGACTCTCTACAACCAGATAGAATTATTATAGGTGGAGAGGATATAAAAGCTATAGAACAGATGAAAAATCTTTATTTACCTTTTATTACAAAAAATATTCCTGTTGTTTCAACTGATAGAAAAACTGCAGAACTAATAAAATATGCCTCTAACTCATTTTTGGCAGTGAAGATTTCCTTTATAAACGAGCTTTCTAGTCTAGCTGAAAAAATTGGAGCAAACACAAGAAAAGTTGCCTTTGCTATGGGACTAGATAAAAGAATATCTCCTGATTTTTTACAGTGTGGAGCTGGATTTGGAGGCTCGTGTTTTCCAAAGGATACTAAAGCAATTATTAATCTAGCTAAAACTTATGAAGAGGAGTTATCAATTATATCTGCTGCTATCTCTGCCAATGAAAAACAAAAAAGTAGAATGATAGAAAAAATAGTTTCCAATATGGGAAATCTTTCCGGAAAAACACTTGCTGTCCTTGGACTTTCATTTAAACCTGAGACAGATGATGTCCGTGAAGCACCAAGCTTAGATATTATAAAAGGAATCGTAAAATATGGAGGAAAAGTGAAAACTTTTTGTCCTAAAGGGATTGACGAGGGAAAAATTAGACTCAATTCACTATCTGACTCTGTAATATTTTGTGAAAATGAAATTGAAACAACTACTGATATAGAGGGAATTGTTCTAGTCACAGAATGGGATTTATTCAAGAAAATGGATATTATAGCATTAAAAAATAGAATGAAAGATAGTTTCTATTTCGATTTAAGAAATATTTTTGTTGAAAATCCTGAAATAAAAAAACATTTTAAATATTTTCCAGTTGGAGAAAGGTAGGAAAAATTAATGAATGAGTTACAAAAAAAAAGAGTTAAGTTCTTTTTCTTTTGTTATTTTATATTACTAGTAGTATTGACATTTTTTAGATTTCCAGATATAAAAAACGAACTTAAATATTTTGTTGTTACCCAAAATATGATAGAAACTAAAAACTACTTTATTTTAAAATATTTTAACGAACTCTATCCTGATAAACCGCCAATATATTTTTGGATACTTTCAACCATCAAAAGTTTTATTCCTAGATATTTTTATCCAATTTCATTGATAACCACAGGGATTTTCCCTCTCTTTGCAACTGGATATATCTGGTTTAAAATCGTGAAAAAATATTGGAATGAGTTTATGGGATATATCTTTGTGTCTATTTTTCTTGCTTTTCCCTTTGTTTTAGGGGTTTCAATGGTACTAAGAATGGATACTCTAATGAATTTTTTCATAAGTCTAGCTATATATAATTTCTTAAAATATTATGAAAATACACGTTTAAAATATATATTCCTTTTTTATCTATCTATTACTATTGGAATTTTGATAAAAGGTGGAGCTAGTTTTGTTATTCCTATTTTAACTGTTTTTACCCTCCTTATCCTAGAGGACAATTTTAAATTTATAAAAAAAGTCCATATTCTTTTTGGAATAACTATTATTTTGATTGGTATATTAACTTGGTTTGGAATGATTTTACAATATTCTGAGGGTAAAGAGTATCTAAAACTTCTTTTAGGGCAAGAAACACTTGGAAGAGTAGTCAAATCAAAGGCACACATACGTCCTTTTTACTTCTATATTTCAAAATTACCATTGACTTTTTTTCCTCTAACACCATTTTTTGTTATAGGTATCTTCAAACTAACTAAGGATTTGAAAAAATTAGATTTTCTTACTTTATTTTCTTTGGCACTATTTTTTCCAAATCTACTTTTTTTCAGTCTGGTAAGCGGAAAATTAGATATTTATCTTCTACCACTATATCCAGCAGCTATCTTGATATCTTTAAAATTTATTGATACTTTTTGTAAAAAGAGAAAAAAACTGTTTTTTTATTCAATTATATCTTTAAATTTTCTTGTAGTTATTACAGTTACTTTGGGAATAAACTATTATACTAATAATTATACTTTAAAAAACTTAGTAGCTATCTTAAAAAATGAAAGTAAAGCCGTCTATAGCTATAGATTTGACGATGCTAAAAACATCACTCTTGAAATAAAAAGAGATGTTAATAATGTTGAACTCAGTAATATAGAGTCACTTCCAACACAAGTATTTATCATTACTAGAAATGAATACGCAACTGAGCTATCCAATAAAACTGAATTGATTTATAAAAACAAACAATACTCCCTTTTTTTAATGTATAAGTAATAATTTTTTCTGATAAAATTAATTCATCTTTATTTATCAATAAAAAAGCTAAAGATACCTCTTTAGCTTTTCAATTTAAATTTATTAAAAACTCCTTTGGCAATTCCTGCTCAATCTTTAATTTATATCTCTTTATCTCACATAGATATGAATATAAAAACATCTGCTTATCTTTTTTTCCATACTTAACATCCCCGACTATCGGATGTCCAAACGATGAAAGTTGAACCCGTAGTTGATGAGTTCTTCCTGTTTCCAACTGTGCCTCTAATATAGTTCTTCTTTTTCCTCTTTTTAATACTTTAAAATAAGATACACTCTCCTTAGCTCCAGGTTCATATCTCTTTAACTCGACAACCTTATCCTCTATCCTCTTTAAATAACTTTTTATCTGAAAGCTCTCTGTTTTTATAACTCCTTCAACCAATACATAATACTTTTTATCAACATTTCCATCTCTAATCTCTTCTGCTAACTCCCTTGTTACCATAAGGTTTTTAGCCCCAATCACCAGTCCAGCTGTAAGTCTATCTATTCTATTCACAAAATTAAACTCTTCTGTTTGATAAAAGCTCTTAAACATCTCTGATATTCCGTATTCATATCCGCTTCCCTTATGCATCACAATACCAGATTTTTTATCAAAAATTACAACTCTTTCATCCTCATAAACAATACCCTCTCTTAAAAAATCCATCTCTTTTGAAGATAAAGTTATGAATTCTTCTTTTTTCTCATTTAAATCTAAAAATATCTTTACTGAATCTCCCAATTGTAATCTATAGTTTTCCTTAGATTTTTTCCCATTAATTTTAATTTTCCCAGTTCTTATAGCCTTAAAAATCTCCGTCAATGCAATCTCAGAACAATATTTTCTTAAAAATCTGTCCAATCTTACATTTTCAAAGTTTTTATCCACTATGTATTCCATAAATCTATTCCTATATAATCTCCTTTATCATTTTTTGTTAATGAACATATCCATCTTTACTATATCTTTTTATAACTTCACTTTTTTCAGATTTTCAAGTACAGTTCCACATTTTTATATAACTAATATTTTTTCTTTCCATCAAACTACAGCATTTTTATCTCTTTCCAGTATGTCCAAATCCACCTTCTGCCCTGACAGTTTCTGAAAGTTCTTCCACCTCTTCAAACTCCATTTTATAAACTTTCTGTAAAACTATTTGTCCAACTCTCTCCCTTGGATTTATGACAAAATCCTCTTTTCCAAGATTTATCAATATGATTCCAATCTCTCCCCTATAGTCAGAATCTATTGTTCCCGGTGAATTAAGAAGAGTTACACCATTTTTTAGAGCTAATCCGCTTCTTGGTCTGACCTGTATCTCATACCCAAATGGTATCTCTAATTTCAAACCAGTTGGAATCAAACATCTCTCTAAAGTTTTTAATGTAACTGGCACATCAATATTTGCTTTCACATCCATCCCTGCAGAACCAACCGTCATGTACTGTGGCAACTCAACTCCATTCTCTCTCTTTACTCTTACAATAACACTCTCCATTCTTGCCTCCTATATATCTCCCAAAATTGTTTTTGAAAAATATTTTCTATCAAACATTTTATTTGCAACTCTTTTTATATCCTCTAGTTCAACATTTTCTATCTCTTCTATCACTTCATTAATATCCCTTACATATCCAAAAGTTAAATATGAATTTGCCATTCTTGTCATCTTTCCTTTACTGCTTTCAAGTGAAAAAGTGACCATACTTAAAAACTGATTTTTTGCTCTCATCAACTCCTTTTCAGTTATACCATCTTTTTTTATACCCTCAAGTTCATTTTCAATTATTTCAATTACTTCTTTATATTTTTCAGCAGTTGTTCCAGCATAAATACTAAATAATCCACCTTCTTCAAAACTTGTCATATATGAATAGATTGAATAAACTAACCCTCTCTCCTCTCTAACTTTTTGAAACAATCTTGAACTCATATTTCCACCCAATACACTCGATATTACTGCTAATGGTATTCTATCTTTATCAGTTGTTGATGTTCCTAAAGTATTGACACAGATATGAACTTGATTTGTTTTCTGTTTTATAATTTTATCCCCAGAACAAATCTCCATATCTCCATTATATTCTCTTCTTTTTCCATCATTTTTAATCATCCCAATTCCATTTTCAAGTTGTTCCAACAATCTGTTCTCATCAAAATTTCCAGCAACAGATATCACCATATTTTCAGGAATATATCTATCTTTAAAATATCTTATTATCTTTTCTCGTCCAATATCTTTTAAACTTTCAGGTGTCCCAGCTATCTTTCTACTCTGAACCCCTTTCAATGCGAATAATAGATTCTCTTCATGTATAACCTCTTCTGGAATATCCTCGTACATTTTTATCTCTTCTATGATAACGCTTCTCTCTTTCTCTATACTCTCCTCAGAAAAAAGAGAGTTAAGAAACATATCATTCAATATTTCTACTCCTTTATCTAAACTGTTTGAAATCATTTGAACATAGTAAACTGTCTTTTCTGCACTTGTTGAAGCATTTATCATTCCACCTTGATTATCAATCTGTTCTGAAATCTCCCTAGCAGTTCTCATCTCGGTTCCTTTAAACAGGAGATGTTCTATAAAATGAGATATTCCCTCTTCTCCCTCTATTTCATTTTTTGAACCTGTTTTTACAAAATAGCCTAAGCTTACGGTATTTATATTTTTTATATTTTCCATCAAAACAGGTATTCCATTACTTAATCTCTTTATCTTGATATCAGTCATAATCTAATATTCCGCCTTTCTCATAAAATATAATCCTAATCCTAAAAATATGATATTTGGTATCCAACCACCCAAAAAAGGATTTAAAACACCGTTTACACTCATAGCCTCAAATGAAGCCTGTACAATATAATAAGCATATCCTAACACAACACTTAAAGCAATACTTATAGCGGATGAACCTCTCACATATCTACTTCCTAAAGATAACCCTAAAAAAGATACTATAAAACTAGCAAATGGAAAAGAGTATCTTTTTCCCAACGTAGCTAATGCCTCTTTTGTATCCCCTCCTGTAACGCTTATATCTCTAATCTCTCGTTTTATCTCTTTATTTGTCAACTCATCTGGTCTAACTTGAAGAATAATAAAGTTATCTGGAGCATCATTCAGTGCCTTATCCTCATAAACTTTACAATTTTCTTCTTTTCCTATCTTTAAGTCATTCTTTACAACATCATAAAATCTCCATATATTTTTTTCTTTATCAAATATCCCACTTTTAGCAGTTAGAAGCCATTCAACATCCGAAAAACTACCATTCAATTTTACTATTTCTAGTAATTCTCCGGTATTATTTATTCTATCAATCTTTTTAAAATAATAAACTATATTTTTTTCTGTTCTCAAAAAAGCATTTTCTTTTGAATTTGCACGTATCTGAACTCTTTCTTTCTTTCCAGAACGCAAACTCCTACTTCTAGCTAAAGTTTTCGGATAAACTTTATCCATTAACTGAAATACAATCAATGAAACTATTAAAGATATCAAAATTGGATATCTAACTATCCTTCTAAAACTGATACCAGATGTTTTTAATGAGATTATCTCAAGATTGGAAGCCATCTTATTTATACACATCAATCCTCCCAAAAGTATCGCTAATGGTGAAACCTCTATCAATATCCGTGGTAAAAGATAGACTATGTACTTCCCACCATCAAAAGAGGTCATCTTCCCATCCAATATATACTTTATTACTCTAAATAACTGACTAAGTATAAATATATTGACAAAAGCTAATAAACTTATGAAAAAAGATTTTATGAAATTTTTACTTATATAGATATCCAACCTTTTCATCATCTCTCTCCTACTTTTCTTCTATATACACTTATTGTTAACAATAGTAGTATAATATTTGATAACCAAACTCCAATATAAGGAGGTACAATTTTTTTATTTGATATAACAATACCTATATTTAAAAATACTATGTATAAAAATATAACTCCCAAGCTAATCCCAAAACTCGCTCCTTTTCCACTTCTATGATGTCCTATTGAAAATAAAACACCTAATACTGATAATATTATCGTTGATAATGGAATCGCTAATTTTTTATTTATCTCTATTATATATGGTAATCTCTGTTCTGATGTCTTTCCCTTCAATCCCTCCACCAGCTGAAGTATTCCCATAGCTTCCGTATCTTTTAGTTTTATTTTAAAAGTTTGAAAATATGTGCTCAACGGAATTTTTTTCCTTTTAAAATCTCCCTTTAGTTTTGTTTTTCCTTCCTCACTAAAATCAAAAAAATTTGCCTCTTCTAAAATCATGTTAGCATCTGCCCAATACGCTTTTTTAGCGAATAAGAAAGTAGGATACTCATTTTTATTATCTGCCTGAAAAATCAATACTGAACGTGCTTGGTTAGTAGCTCTATCTATTGAATCAATATAGATACTATAATTTTTTACCTCATTTATCAAGGTCTTTTCCTTCAACTGGAAAACTGGATTTTCATATGTTATTCTTACCGTAAGTTCTTGTAACTTTACAAATGATTTTGGTATAATTACCTCTTGTAAAAAAAATATAAAAGCTGTAACTACTAAAGACAATTTCAAAATTGGTGACAAAATCCTTTTCAATGATAATCCCATAGAACTCATGGCTGTTGCCTCACTAGTCGAAGTAAATCTTGAAAATGTTAACATAGTTCCCAAAAAAAATCCCATCGGTATCGTTTGAGAAAGAATAGGCGGAAGATAGAAAGAAAGAAGCCTAATTATATCTATTACTGATATCCCCTTTACAATTATATTCTCCATCAATGAAACTATTATCTCTATTAAAAATATAAATGTAAACAGTGATATTCCAAATATTACTGGCATCTTTAACTCTTCTAAAATATATCTATCTATTATTTTCATTTAGATACTCCTACCAAACCTTATTCAAATAACTTTCAACAATTTTTTTCCCTCTTAATTGTGTTAATTTTCTTTTTACATCTTTTGGTAAATATTCATCAAATCCATCTGAATTTTCTAAAAAAATCCTATTTATTTTACTTTTATTCCCAAATTGTGCGATTGATTTAAAATGTTGTTCTAAAAAATTATAGCCTATAAGAACTATAACTGCAATCAATAGACCCTTTAAAAATCCGAAACATCCTCCCCCCAATTTGGATAGAACACTATCATTTTGTTTTTTCAAAATTACTCCCATTGCCAATTTAACAAAGCCTAAAACTATATATGATACTATAAAAACACCAACAAAAGTTAATAGATAACTAGTATCACTTGTGGCAATTCCCAAACTATCCATAACTACTGGAGTAAACTGTTTAGCTATAATATAATCTAAAAAGATACTAAAAGTTGCATAAAACTGATATAAAAATCCCTTTCTCATCCCATCAACTAGTGCTAAAATAACAATTATTATTATCAATATGTCTAAATACATACCTCTTACCTCCTCACTATTCTTCAATTACTTTTACCCACAACGCTTTTAAATAAAGTGTCTCAGGAATATGCAAAATCCATGGATGGTCCTCCGGTTGATAATTTATTCCCATTACTTGTAACCTCTTTCCATTCTTCGAAGCAGCCATTCTCGCAACCTCAATTAAATCTTGTAAACTCATATGATAAGCACACGTTATAACTCCAACTATTCCTCCATTCTCTATAAGTTTAAAACTTTCATCACATAGAGAAAAAAACATATCTCTTCCTCTTGAAACATCTATTTTTTTCTTAATCAATGAGGGCGGATCTAGAGTTATCACATCATACCTTTCTCCTCTATTTGACAATGTTTTCAATATTGAAAAAGCATCTCCTTCTATGGTTTCAAAATTACTCGTAAAACCATTTAGCTTATAATTTTCTCTACATAATTGAAGGGCATACGAATCTTTATCTATAGCAACAACCTTTTTACATCCCTCCTTTAAAGCAGCAACAGAAAAACCACCACTACTAGAAAATACATCTAAAAATCTTGTCGTCTCATTCAAATATGGTCTTATAAATTTTCTAGAGTCTCTTTGGTCAAGAAAAAAACCTGTTTTCTGTCCATTTACAATATCTATTATATAATTTAATCCGTTATCTTCCATTATTATTCTATCTGGAATCTCCCCAAAAATAACCCCTGTTTGCTGTTCTACTCCCTCATGAACACGATTTTCTACATCACTTCTTTCATATATTCCCTTTGGTTTCATCACTTTTTTTATTGCATTTATTATCTCTTGCCTAAATGCAACCTCTAATCCCGAATTTCTAAATTGAACTACAACATATTTTTCAAATTTATCTACTATTAAACCTGGTATTCCATCCGCTTCCGAATAAAAAACTCTAACACAGTTTGTCTCATTAAAAATCTTTTTTCTTCTTTCATATGCCTTTTTTATTTTATCCAGTATAAGTATTTTATCCACTGTTACTTTATCAGTTGTCAAAACTCTTACAAACGCACTTGTTCCCTCTGCAATATATCCTTTTGCAATCTCTTCTCCATCAGCTGTACAAACCTCTACAATATCTCCATTTTTTACGCTACCAACAATCTCTCTTATCTCATCTTTATATATATTTGGATAAAAATTCTTTATTTTCTTCTCTTTTCCAGCCTCTACCACTATTTTTCTCATAATAAATAACCTCTTCTAATCTCCAATTAAACTATTAATAAAGTATGATTTTTTATTCTTAATATAAACTCTTGTTACTCTTCTACTTAATCCTGTAAATAGTTCATAGATAGAACATCCAATGATAAGAGATTTACTATATATATCTTTTCCTAAAACTATAACTTCCTCTCCAACTTTTATTTTATCCTCTATCTCTCTAGGAATCTTTACCATTAACATATCCATACAAACTCTACCTATAATCTTACACTCTACACCCAAAATTTCTACTGTTCCTTTATTAGATAGCTCCCGTCTAACACCATCAGCATAACCTATTGATACCGTTGCTATCATATCGCCTTTCTTTCCTTTTCCAATCCTTCCATAGGATATATCCATATCCTCTCCCAGCTTTTTCAAAAACAATACTCTACTTTTTAGAGTAAAAACTGGCTTTAATTCCTCTATTTTTCCCTCTCCATAGAATCCATACATCATAACTCCAGCTCTTACAAGATTGCCATATGATGTATCAGAAAATTTTATTATTCCTCCACTATTAAGAATATGCAGATATTTTATGTCCTCTACCTTCTCAAAAATTTCAAATTTTTGTAATTGATTTTTTGTATACTCTATGGAATGACTATCACTTTCATCTGAAACAGACAGATGTGAATATATCCCCACAACCTCTATTCCGTTTCTTCTACACTTCTCAACAGCCTCTAATCCCTCTTCAACTGTAAATCCAACTCTTCCCATTCCGGTATCAATTTTTAAATGTATCTTCAAAGAAAGATTATTTTTTTTTATATACTCTATCTGTGCTTTATCCGTAATAGTTACTTGTAAATCTCTATTTTCTGCCTCTTTTAGCTCTTCATCAAAAATTCCAGCCAATATTAAAATATCACTTTCTATTCCTTTATTTCTTAACTCTATTCCCTCGTCCAAAGATGAAACACCAAATATATTTATCCCAATTTTTGAAAGCTCTCTTGCTATTGAAACCGCTCCCATTCCATAAGCATCTGCTTTTATTATCGCCATTAGCTCTCTTCCATTGGATAGCTCTCGAATTTTCTTTATATTATACTCTAAGTTATCAAGATTTATCTCTGCCCAAGCTCTCATATCACGACTCCTCACGCAATCAGACCAAGCCACCTTAATAATTTTTGGTGGCTTTAACTCTTTTCTTTCTAAATTTAAACTAAAATTTTCTCATTACTTTCATCCTCATTATCCTTTTTAGGTTCATACTGCTTATCTCTGTTCTTTTCAAATAGATATACAAGTGGTGTTGAAATAAAAATTGATGAATATGTTCCAACTCCTATTCCAACTAGAAGAGTGGTTGTAAAAGTTCTCAAGCTATCCCCTCCAAACATCAATATAGCAACTAATGCTAACAACGTTGTTATCGAAGTGTTAATCGATCTAATTAAAACTTGATTTATACTCTTATTCAAAACCTCTCCAAAAGTAAGATTAGACCTCTTTTTTAGACTCTCTCTTATTCTATCATAAATTATAATTGTATCATTTATCGAATATCCCAAAATCGTCAAAATAGCTGCTATAAAAGAGGTATCCACTTCATAACCCAATAATGCTATCACTCCCAAAGCAGCAATTATATCATGTAATAATGTTAGTATTCCGGCGATTGCAAATTTAAATTCATATCTCATAGTTATATATAAAACTATTAAAATACCACCAATTCCTAAAGCATAAATTGCTGAAACTTTCAACTCATCTCCTATAGTAGCACCAACTGTTTCAGACCTCTCCAGTTTATATTTTCCTAACTGTTCCATCTCTTTTAATAACTTCTCAACACTCTTCTCTTTCATCTCAGCTGTCCGAATAATTACATTATTATCGGCTTGAGATACTTGAACTTTCCTAGCAGTTGAAAGTAGTTGTGGTATCTCTCCAGATAATTTATCTAAACTCCTGTTGACCTCTGATAAAGTTATTGTCTTTTCATAGTTTAATTGAATAAGATTTCCTCCTGTAAAATCTATTCCATAATTTAAGCCTTTTCCTAAAAATAAAGCAAGATATATCAGTGTGAACAGAGTTGACATTGTAATCCATTTTTTACTATGCTTTATAACTTCTATCCTCATCTATTTTCCTCCTTTCACACAAAATAACCATAGATTTTTTATTTTAAATGTTTTCACAACTGTTACTAATAAAGTTTTTGTTATAAATATTGCTGTTATCATAGAAGCAACCGTTCCAATCGTCAAAGTTACCGCAAATCCCTTTACAGTCCCTGTTCCAAACATAAAAAGCACAAATGCTGTCAACAAAGTTGTTACATTTGAATCTATAATTGAAGCTACACCCTTACTAAATCCAACATTTATAGCTCCCAATATTGAATTTCCCATTTTTAATTCATCTTTTATTCTTTCAAAGATAATAATATTCGCATCCACTGCCATCCCTGCTGAAAGTATCATTCCAGCTATCCCTGGTAGTGTTAAAGTTGCATCTATAAAATTTAACATTGCAAACATTACCATTCCAAAACTAGCCAACGCTAAATTAGCAACAAAACCTGGCAATCTATATATTCCTAACATAAAAATAGCTATCAATCCAGCTGCTACAACAGCAGCTTTTTTACTCTGTTCTATTGATTCATCCCCTAAAGAAGCTCCAACTATTCTAGTTTCAATTATTTCAGCCTTAATCGGCAATGCTCCAGCATTCAAAAGTGTCGCTGTTTTCTTTGCTTCCTCTGGAGTATAATTTCCTGTAATAACGCCACTACCACTTGGAATCTCACTATTTATAGATGGTGCAGTTTGAACCTCTCCATCTAGTGTTATAGCCAATCTTCTTCCAATATTCTCTCTCGTAATTTTAGCGAATATCTCCGCTCCCTCTATGTTCATCTCAAATTGTATTTGAGGTCTATTAAGATTATCATATGAAACTGCTGCTTTCTTTAAAGCACTTCCAGTTAATAAAGTTTCTCCTAAAGTTCCGTCATCATTCATTATTTTAAATTCAAGAAGTGCTGTTTTTCCTATCATTTTTATAGCATCATCTGTATTCTCTAGTCCTGGTAATTCAATTATAACTCTATCCTCTCCAGCTCTTTGAACGATGGATTCAGCTACTCCTATTCCATTAATTCTTCTATCTAAAACCTCGATAAGTCTATCCATCGCTTCCTTATCAAGTTTCGTTCCTTTCTCTGGCTTTGCTTGTAAAACAACATAAACTCCGCCTTTTAAGTCCAATCCTAGCTTAGTTGGCTTCTTAAATACCAACCGCCAAGAGCAAATCAATATAACTACCACTATAAATAGTTTTATTATATCCTTTATCTTCATTGCTTTCCTCCATAACTTTATCTTTTCGCATCTAAAAAGCTTTGCAGAATTATAGCTGCAGCTACTTTATCTACAACTTTTCTTTTCTCTTTTGCACCTTTTAAATTTATCTCATTCAAAATTCTATCAGCTGAAACAGTTGTCAATCTTTCATCAACCTCAAAAATCTCAAGCCCTTCTATTGATAATTTTAATTTTTCTATAAACTCTCTTACTTTTTCTGCTTGTCTTTTTTCCGAGCCATCAAGACTTTTTGGAATTCCTACAACTAAAGCTTTAGTATTCTCTTGTTTACACAACTCCTCTATTCTTTTTATAGCTTTCACTTTTTTTCTATCAATAACCTCTAACGGAGTAGCAACAATCCCCATTATATCAGATTTTGCTACTCCTATTCTCACATCTCCAACATCTAATGAAAGATATTTCTTTAACATTACATCACCATTACAGACTATTTTTCAAAATCTCTTTTATACTCTCCAAGGCTTCTTTGACTTTGAACCCATCCTTTCCACCAGCTTGAGCAAAATCAGGTCTTCCTCCTCCATTACCACCGGCGATATTTGCTGCCTCTCTCACTAAATCTCCCGCTTTAACTCTTGAAATTAAATCCTTTGTAACACCAACAGCAAATATCGCTTTATCATTATCAGAACCTAGTACAACTACACAACTTCCTAACTTATCTTTTGCTCTATCAACAATCTCTCTTAAAGAATCCGCCTCTTTATCTTTAAATGCTTTTATTAAAACTTTAACTCCATTTATCTCATTGACATCATCAAATAACGAATTTACTTCAAATGTCGCAACTTTTCCTTTCAAACTCTCAATCTCTCTTTGCAACTCTTTTATCTCTTCACTTGCTTTCTCCGCCCTTAGCTCAAGTTTATTTGTATCAGTTTTTAAAATTTTAGCTACTCTCTTTGTCATTTTTTCTGTTTCCAAGAATGATAGATATGCCTTGTAGCTTGTTTGTGCCTCTATTCTTCTAACACCAGCAGCAACACCTGTTTCACTCAAAATTTTAAAAACTCCTATTTTAGAGATATTTTCTATATGTGTTCCTCCACATAATTCCATTGAATAATTACCGATTGAAACAACCCTTACTTCATTCCCATATTTATCACCAAATAGAGCTGTTGCTCCTTTTTTCTTTGCTTCATCTATTGACATTATCTCAGATTTTACCTCAGTAGACATAAATATTCTTTCATTTACAGTCTTTTCAACAGTTTCAATCTCTTCCTCTGTCAATGCCTCATAATGATTGAAATCAAATCTAAGTCTGTCTGAATCACATGATGAACCCGCTTGTTGTACATGTTCTCCTAAAATGTCTTTCAAAGCCTGATGAAGTAGATGAGTTGCTGTATGATTTTTTGCCGTTTCCTCTCTTTTCACAGGGTCAACCATAAGATTTAAAATCTCTCCCTCTTTTAAAAACTCCGCTCCCTCTTCTATTTCTACGATATGTGTATATATCTCCTTTTGCTTTTGAACATCTATAACTCTTCCCAATAACCCATCTTTTTCTATAACTCCATAATCTGAAGCTTGTCCACCAGCTTCAGCATAAAAAGGTGTTTTATCAAAAATTACCGCATATTTTTCATTCTCCATCTCTCTAACACTTAAAACCTTTGAACTAGAAATAAGAGTTGAATATCCCACAAACTCAGTCTTTCCATACTTATCATAAAACTCTTCTATAAAACTATCTTGTCCTTTTTCCATAACAACTGTTCTTGACAATCTAGCTTTCTCTCTTTGCTCCTGCATCATTTGTAAAAACTCTTCATTTGAGATTTTTATATTATTTTCATGACAAATCTCCTCTGTTAATTCATATGGAAAACCATAAGTATCATACAGTTTAAAACTTATCTCTCCAGATAGTTTATCTTTCCCTGACCTTTTTAAAATATCTATCTCATTTAAAACAAGTTGCATTCCTTGGTCTAAAGTATTTGAAAACTTCTCCTCTTCTATTTTTACAACCTTTTTTATATGCTCCATATTTTTTCTAAGTTCTGGATATGCACCCTCCATCAATTCTACAACACGATCTACAAGCATATACATGAAAAGCTCTCTTCTTCCTAAAAGTCTACCATGTCTAACCGCTCTTCTCAATATTCTTCGCAATACATACCCTCTTCCCTCATTTGAAGGTATAACACCATCATTTATAAGAAATGTTACCGCTCTTATATGGTCTGTAATAACTTTCAATGAAAAGTCTGTCTCCTCACTTTGTCTGTATTTTTTCCCAGTAATTCTTGCAGCCTCTTCCAATATTGGAAACAATAAATCTGTTTCAAAATTATTAGCTTTTTTCTGTACAACAGCTGCCACTCTCTCAAGTCCAGCTCCTGTATCTATATTTTTCTTTGGTAATGGCTCTAACGTTCCATCCTCTTTTCTATTCCACTCTGTAAAAACTAAGTTCCATATCTCAAGAAATCTATTATCTGTCCCTTCATCACCTAATCTTGAATTTTCATCTCCTCCATACTCAACACCTAAATCAATATGTATCTCAGAACAAGGACCACATGAACCAGTTGGACCAGCTGCCCACCAATTTTCAGACTCTCCCATCCTAACTATTCTTTCTTTTGGAAAATTACACTTCTCAATCCATATTTTTTCAGCCTCATCATCAGTCGTAAAAACTGAAACCCATAATTTATCTTTGTCTAATTTCAAAACCTCAGTTACAAACTCCCATGACCACATTATAGATTCTTCTCTGAAATAATCTCCAAAGGAAAAATTACCTAACATCTCAAAAAAAGTATGATGTCTCGCAGTTCTTCCTACATTTTCTAAATCATTTGTTCTTATGCATTTTTGATATGTTGTAACTCTTGGTGTCGGTGCCTCTTTCTGTCCTAGAAAATATGGTTTAAATGGAACCATCCCAGCTACTGTTAATAATAAAGATGGGTCATCTGGAATTAATGATGCACTCTCATAATGCTTATGTTTCTTCTCCTCAAAAAACTTTATAAATTTTTCTCTTATCTCTCTTCCTGTCAACATAATACAAAAAACCTCCCTCTACTCATCTAATTTAAAATTCTCTCCTAAATATACTTTTTTTGCCATTTCATTATTTGCTATCTCCTCTGGAGTTCCACTTATTAAAACCTCTCCATTAGCCATTATATAGGCCTTTTCAGTTATTGAAAGAGTTTCTCTCACTGAATGGTCTGTTATTAATATTCCCAATCCTTTATCTTTTAAATATCTTATTATTTGTTGAATATCCTCCACTGCTATTGGGTCAACTCCTGCGAATGGCTCATCCAACAGGATAAAATCAGGGTCATTCGCTATTGTCCTTGCTATCTCTACTCTTCTTCTCTCTCCACCAGAAAGCGAATAACCCAACGATTTCGCAACATGTGTAAGTTTAAACTCTTCTAATAACTCTCGCATCTTCTCATATTGCTTCTCTTTTGCATATCCTTTTAGTTCTAAAATACACAATATATTATCTTCTACAGTCATATTTCTAAAAATAGATGGTTCTTGAGCAAGATAACCTATTCCTAATGCAGCTCTCTTATACATAGGAAGTGACGTTATATCAATTTCATTGACATATACTGCTCCACTATTAGGCTTTACTATTCCTGTTATCATATAAAAAGTTGTGGTTTTTCCAGCTCCATTTGGTCCTAAAAGTCCTACTATCTCGCCTTTTTTTACCTCTATACTTACATTTTTTACCACTTGTCTTTTCTTATAACTCTTGGATAAATTTTGAGCTATTATAGTTTTCATTTCTTCTCCTTACTTTTTCCAATATACTCAACTGATATATTTTCTCTAGCTTTTATCTTATTAGTTATAATATTATAATCTATTTTTCCAGCTTTTACCTTAGTCTCACCATCATTCAATTCTACACTTCCTGTCAATTTTATCATTCTTTCCTTATTATTTAATTGTGCCGTTTGGGACTTTGATAAAAGAATCCCTTTTTTACTTGGTCGCTTAATCTCTACATTCTCTCTAGCTGTTGCGACCTCATTCTCCACATCTAAATCTAAATTTTCAGCTTTTAACTCAGTTTCTACTCCGTTTTTGTCTTTCAACAGAGCAATCACTTTATCCTTAGCAGTTATGAACTTTTTATTTAATTTTGTATGAAGATAGTTTGCTCTTATATTTCCAATCTTCCTCTTTATCTCCGAGTTTTCAAATGCCTCAATCTCCTCTACCTCGTATCTATTTTCAGATATATTTTTTAAATTTATTTTCACTTTACTAGAGGATATATCAACTCTTTCTCCCTTACTATACAGCTTCCCTATTACTTTTCCTATAAATTCAAACTGCATTCTTTGGTAATTTCCTCGCATAGCTTCACTTTTTATCTCATTATCACTGCTATCTTTTATTACCACATCCTCTGAAGAAATGATTTTACTTCTCAAATCAATTTGTCCACTTTTTGAAGATATTTTAAAATCTGAACTTTCAATATCAAAAGGTTTTTCAGAACGAATAGTTTCTTTATTTTCGTCATAACATATCTGCTTCCCTTTTACAACAATATCTTCTCTTTTTATAGTTACATCTTTTTCTAGTATAATCTCTCTTTTCTTTAGATTATAAATTATAATATCACTCTTTAAACTCCCACTAACTGAATCTCCTATAAACCTTTCTCCCGTAAAAATCTGAGTCTTAGTGTTGTATTTACCATTATTTACGTTTCCAACATCCGTTCTATTTCTTATCTCAATACTATTTGAACTAGTTATCTCTCCAGTTTTTAAATTATAATAAAATCCTTTTCCATTCATCTCCATCTCTTTGCTTTTAAATGAAAATGGACTATCCCCTTTAATATAACTCTCTTTTTTAAATTGCACATTCTCTGTTACTAAATCAAAATCTTTCTCTTTATCATGTATAATAATCTTTTTCTTACTCTCTCCTACTCCACTTTTCTCATCATAGCTCAAACTTTCTGTGGATATTTCCATATTTTTTAATATATATTTAATGTTTTTATTTATCTCTAACCTACTATCCTTTAGATTATAGTATGCCTCCTCACCTCTTAAGACCTCATCATCCTTACCTTTTCTTTTAGCTTCAAATGAAACTGGCAACTTGATGTTGTCCTTACTTCCAGTATAAATCATCTTCTCACTTTTTAATATATAGTCCTTATTCTCAAAGTGTCCCTTTCCTAATATTGTTGCTTCACTCTCTCTTTTATCAAAATCTATCCTATTCCCAGCTACACTCTGTCCTGTTTCTATCTGCCTTATATCTCCCTCTAAAATATAACCCTTTTCTGCTTTCCTGTTGTAATAAAACTCTTTTCCCGTACTGCTATAATTTTTATCCTTATAACTATACCTATCTTTAAAAAATACACTTTTCTCTTCAGTTAAGTAGATTATTTTCTTTGTTACTATCTCTCTTTCTAATTTATCGCTGTATTTTACATCGTTTTTATCTGTTAACTCTATTTTCTTATCTGATAAACTATATTCTATCTTATCCGCTATAAGTTTTCCACCTTCATTATCTGTAATGGTAACATCTCCCTCAACCGTCAATACTCTGCTTTCCTTGTCATAATAACCTCTTTTCCCTATAAAGTTATATATTCCATTTGTTCCTAATATATCCCCCTCTAACTCTATTTTTCCACCTGTCGAATAAACTCTTTTAATCCTGATATCGTAATCATCTACTCTTATTACTGGCCCTTCTGACATTTCAAAAGCTTCCGTTTTTGTATTAAATTTAAACCATTCTCCAGATATTTTTAAATCATTGTATGTTAAACTAAAAGTTTTATCTGTTTCTAGCTCAAAATTTTTTAGGTTATATTTTAACTTTCTAAAAACTCCACTTATATTTTCATTCGGTTCATTTTTATTTAATTTTATCTCTCCATCCAAAAATAAAAGCTTCTCCTTATCATTATACCTTGCCTTTTGAGTTAAAAACTCTACTCCCTTGCTTTTTATCGCAACATCTCCTACAAGTTTAAGATTTGTTAGAGTGCTATCTCCTTCAAATCTCTTTCCTGATATTGTTATATCTTGTTCTTCATTTCGAGCAACTAAACCAACATCTGAATTCACTTTATCCTCTTTTTTTATGTAATTAAGTTGCTCTGTTTTTATCTCCCATCCATTTATACTCTTCCCTAAAACATTATTTCTTAAAAATAGATTTCTATTTGGATCTAAAACAACCTCATTTCCACTCAAAACCATATTCTTTAATTTTGCTGTTGCCAGTTCAAACAGTGTCTCCTTTTTTTCCACATAATCATACTGCTTTTTGGCTTCTATCTTGTATTCATTATTGTCATACTTGGGGTCTACTGTTTCTATTATCGCTTCTTTTTCATCAATCATTTTTTCTTTTGAAAAATAGTTTAAGTATCCCAGTACCAAAAAAATAACTATAAAAACGCAATAGGAGAGCTTTTTTCGCTTCATATATCTCCTCCTAATTCAAAATTCGCTTTATCTCATTCAACTTCAAAAATGCATCCATAGGAGTCATCCTATCTAACTCTAACTCCTTTATTACCCTTAAAG
Organism: uncultured Cetobacterium sp.; assembly: GCA_949293295.1. Lineage (GTDB taxonomy): Bacteria > Fusobacteriota > Fusobacteriia > Fusobacteriales > Fusobacteriaceae > Cetobacterium_A. The sequence goes on along the minus strand of CASFCG010000001.1, from coordinate 19,151 downwards.
CTATTCTTTCTTTTCCTTCTAACTCATTACTTTTTTCCACAACCTTTTTATTCTCTTTTTTAAGCTCTTCTGGTAACTCACCAAATAATATAAGCTGCTCTTTTTTTACATTTTTCTCTATAATCATCTTTCTATTCTCTAATATTCTCAAAATCTCTTCTGCTCTAATCAATATTTGTTTTGGAAGCCCCGCTAATCTGGCAACCTCTATTCCGTAAGATTTATCTGCTCCGCCTCTAACAATCTCTCTCAAAAAAATAATCTCTTTCCCTTCCTCTTTCACTTCAATTCTAAAATTTATCGCTCGAGATAGTTTCATTTCCAACTGAGTCAACTCGTGATAATGAGTTGCAAACAATGTTTTAGCTTCTAATTTATCATGAATATATTCCGTAATCGCCGTTGCAATTGATATTCCATCAAATGTTGAAGTCCCTCTTCCTATCTCATCCAATATTATAAATGAGTTTTTCGTCGCACTATTAACAATATTTGCTACTTCACTCATCTCCAACATAAATGTAGATTGTCCAGTTACTAAATCATCATTTGCTCCCACTCTTGTAAATACCTTATCCACCATTCCTATCCTAGCGTATTCAGCTGGTATATAACTTCCCATTTGTGCCATTATTAAAATAAGAGCTATCTGTTTCATATATGTTGATTTTCCTGCCATATTTGGACCAGTTAAAATAATAAAATTTTTGTCTCTATCCAATATTACACTATTTTTTATGAAGTTATCTCTTCCTACCAACTCCTCTACAATAGGATGCCTTCCACCTACTATCTCTATATCTTCTCCAAATTCTAATATCTCTGGTTTCACATAGGAATTTTTTATTGCGATATGAGCTAAGTTTGACATCAAATCAATATATGCAATCTCATATGCTAGCTTACTCAAACTATCTCTATATTTTTTTATCTCCTCTGATATCTGTTTAAATAACATATATTCCAGACTTTCTATCTTTTCTTTAGCATGTAATATTTTCTCTTCATATATCTTTAAATCTTCAACAATATATCTTTCAGCATTTGCTAAAGTCTGTTTCCTTATATAATCAGCTGGAACCAAGTTTATATTGGCTTTTGTTATCTCTATAAAATAACCAAAAACCTTATTAAATTTTATTTTTAATCCTTTTATACCTGTTCGTTCTCTCTCCCTGTTTTCTATCTCCAATATAGTATTTTTTCCATTTTTTGAAATATCATTCAATTCATCTAGCTCTTCACTGTATCCCGCCTTTATTATTCCACCCTCTCTTATTGAAAAAGGAGCTTCAGGGCTAATTGAACTATCTATTAATCTATAAATTTCAGTTAAAATCTCTGTATCAATCTTAAATATAGAATCTTTATTCAATATCTGTTCAATCTCTATTCCGCTTCTTATTGAGTCTTTCAATGCTAGTAAATCTTTTCCATTCTCAGTTCCTAATATTAATTTACCTAAAATTCTTTCCACATCATATATATTTTTCAGATGTTCTCTTATCTCTTCTCTTTTTAAAACATCACTGTAAAAGAACTCCACATCATTTTGTCTTTTGATTATCTCATCTCTGCAAGTTGACGGATTTTTCAGATATCTTTTTAAAAGTCTGCTTCCCATAGAAGTATTACAACTGTCTAAGACCCACTCAAGAGTTCCAACTATCCCTTTTTCCTTATTTGTAGCTATGATATCCAAGTTCCTCTGAGTTGTCAAATTCAGCTCCATTATAGATTTATTCTCTAAAAACTTTACTCTCTCAATAGGGATTTCATGCCCCTTTTGAAGTGCAATCGTATAATCCAGTATAATCGCTGTCGCCTCAATGGACGCCTCTTTCCCTTTCATATTGAAACTTTCAAGTGATATAACCTTGAAATACTCTTCTAAAAATTTTTCACTATTTTTTAATCTATTATACGGATTTACTGTAATCTCATTTAGTTGTGTAAACTGTTGTAACTCCCCTTTTACAACCTCATAAAAATCTGTATCAACTAATATCTCTCTGGGAAATACCTTATTTATCTCACCTAATAATCTATAAATATAATCATCTGTTTTCTCTATTTCACTTGCTATAGCCTCTCCTGTCGTTATATCAACATATGCTATTCCTATTACGCTCTTCTTCATAACTATTCCCATTAAATAGTTATTATTTTTTTCATCCAAAAACTCTGTGTCTATAATTGTACCAGGTGTTATTACTCTGACAACCTCTCTTTTTACTATTCCTTTAGTTGATTTTGGGTCCTCTACCTGTTCACATATTGCAACTTTATATCCTTTTGCAACAAGTTTTCCTATATATCCTGTTGCTGAATGATAAGGGATTCCTGCCATCGGTACACCTTTTTCTCTATTTCTACTAGTTAAAGTTAATCCCAATTCCTTTGACACAATAACTGCATCTTCAAAAAACATCTCATAAAAATCTCCCAACCTAAAGAAAAGAATATTGTCCTTATTTTGTTTTTTTATCTCTTTATATTGACTCATTAAAGGTGTATCTATTATCAATTTTCTCTCTCCTTATCTTAAATTTTCTCTTGCCCTTTCCAATAATTTTATCAACTCTTCATAGCTCTGAGCCTGATTTATAGCATTTTTTAACTCTGCACTATTTCTTAGACCTTTCACATACCAACATAGATACTTTCTTATCTCATAACTAAACTTTTTATTTTTATTATTCAATTTTGCCGATAAAACATGTTCCATAGCCATATTTAGTCTCATCTCTGGGGTTACTTCTGTTATTATCTCTCCATCTCTAAATCTTTCTCTTATTTGAGATATTAACCATGGATTTCCACATATTCCTCTTGCCAACATAACTCCGTCCACGCCTGAATGTGTAACCTTTTCATAAGCATCTTCTGCCGTAAAAATATCCCCATTTCCAATTACTTCGATATTTATACTCTCTTTTACCTCTTTTATTAAATCCCAATCAGCTTTACCGCTATACATTTGCTCTCTAGTCCTTCCGTGGATTGTAATATGTTTACACCCTACTTCCTCGGCTATCTTACCGATTAAAATATGCTGCTTCAATCCTTTATATCCAACTCTTGTTTTCAACGATAAATTTACATCATCCGCTATATTCTTTCTTATTTCTGATAGTATTCTTCTTATATGCTCTGGACTCTCTAATAATGCCGCTCCATAGCCATTTTTTATAACTTTATTTACTGGACAACCAGCATTTACATCTATATGTTTTACTCCCAAATTTTCAGTTATATATTTTGCACTAAATACCATTTTCTCTACATCTTTTCCAAATATCTGAACAGCTTCTCCCTCTCTAATCTTTAAGATCTGATTAAGTGTTTTATCATTCTTCATCTCCAAAGCATTTATACTTACCATCTCTGTAAACATTAAATCAGGGTCGAACTTTCTTAAAATTCCTCTAAATGTGTAATCTGTAACCCCTGCTAAAGGAGCGATATATATTTTCATTTTCCCTCCAACCCAACATAATATTCAAGATTTTATCATATTTTTAATATTTTTTCAATTTTGGAAGTTAAGTTAAACCATTACCCTTGATATTTTGACAGTATTAGAAAAATATTAAAAAATTCATAATCTGTATCTTATAAAAAAAGAAAGCTCCTAGCTTTCTTTTCTTTCACCTCTTCTGCATTTCTGTGGAAATAATTGGATTTTACTCATTCCAATTAATCCTTTCTTCCTCCTCTTACCCAAGGCGGTAAATCCAATTCATCTTTCATCTCTTCATCATAACCATCTATATCTATTGTTTTAACTTTTTTCTCCATATTTATAAATGATTCTTTCTTCTCCTGTCTATCTCCGAAACTATTACCTATAATTGTAACCTGAATCTTATCACCATAAGATTCATCAGCAGTAATACCAAACATGATATCTTCCGCATCTTTTCCTGCTGCTTCTTTGACTATATTTGCAATAGCTTGAGCCTCCATAAGTCCTAAACTCGATGAACCCGCTATATTTATCAATACTTTACTTGCTCCAATTATTGATTTTTCTAAAAGAGGAGATGACAACGCTTTTTCTGTCGCTTTTATAACTCTATTCTCTCCTTCTCCCTCTCCAAATCCAAATACAGCTATTCCAGAATCTTGCATTGTAGCTTTTATATCCGCAAAATCTAGATTTATTAATCCTTTCCCAATCATTAAATCCGCAATTCCTTTTATCCCTATTCTCAAGATATTATTCGCTTCTTTGAACGCATTTTGTAACGTTATATTCTTATCTGGTAATTCAAACAACTTATCATTTGGAATTATAACCAAAGAATCAACATATTTTTCTAAATTATTTAGACCAATCTCAGCATTAGCTTCTCTTTTCTTCCCTTCAAATGAGAATGGTTTCGTTACAATAGCTATTGTCAAAACTCCCATCTCTTTTGCTATTTTTGCAATTACTGGAGCCGAACCTGTTCCAGTTCCTCCCCCCATTCCTGCAGTTATAAATAGCATATCTGTATCCTCTAAAAGAACTCTTAATTTTTCAACATCCTCTTCTGCCGACAATCTTCCTACTTCTGGATTAGCTCCTGCTCCTAAACCTCTCGTAAGTTTCTCTCCCAACTGAACTCTTATATCCGCCAAAGAGTTGTTTAAATCTTGAGCATCTGTATTTACAGCTATGTACTCAACACCTAAAACTCCCTCTGAAATCATATCATTTATTGCATTCCCTCCAGCTCCTCCAGCTCCTATTACCTTTATCTTTACTTCACATTCGTTATTAAACATTCTCTTCACAGCTCCTTATCATATAAAATTAGATATCCATTTTTTTATCTTTTCCATCATTCCGTCTTTTTTATCTGGTCTTCCTGTAAAAATATCCTCTATGTTGTTCATTTCCTTTTTATCTATATCTACATTTTTTGTTGCTGACTCATTCTCATAATTTTTAATCTCTTTTACTCTTTTTTCTCTCTCTTTTTGAATATATTCTTTTTCTAATTTGCTTAATAAGACACCTATCACAGTTGAATATGAGGCTGAAGGATTTTCTAAACCTCTCAATTCAAGTGGTGTCATCTTTCTAACTGCACATCTAAGTTTAGTTCCAGCCCTATTCAATAACTCATCTAGCCACACTCCACCACCAGTAAATACAATCCCTTTTCCTAAATATCCGTCAAATCCTGATTCCTCTATCGTCTCATGTACAAATCCTATCAAATCGCCTGTTCTAGCTTCAATTATATCATATAACGATTTTACTTCATACTCTCCCATTTCTGTTCTTACTTTTCCATTTTTTATCTCTTTATTTTGTAATTTTCCTAGTATAGTCTCCGCTTCTTTTACAGACAAACCTAACAAATAAGCGATATCGCTTACAAAATGCATTCCGCCTATTGCTATTGATTTTGTATATATTATCTTGTTATTTTTATATATAGCAACATCTGTTATCCCCTCTCCTATATCTACCAAAGCTACTCCCATTTGTCTATCTTCTTGTTTCAAGGTAGCTTTTGCTGAAGCTGAAACTTTTAACCATATATCCTCTATTTCTAATCCTGCATCATTCACAACATCTATAAGTGGTTGCAGTAACCTTTTATCTAAAGTTACCAAATGTACATCTCCTTGCAAATTACGCCCTACCTGCCCTACTGGATTTTTTAAAATTCCCATGCTGTCAATCCTAACATTATATTTCTCTTCCTCTATGACAACCTCATCATCTGTTAAAAAATCTTTTCTTACAAGTTCTCCAAGCTTTTCTACATCTTCACAAGTTATCTCTTTCTCATCTTCAAAATCAATCAAAGCATGCCCTGTTTTGGAAACTAGACGAGCACTACTGACCCCTAGAGATACCTTTTTAAATTTTATTCCCGTTCTTTTAGCTATACTATTAATACCTTTTGAAATAAGATATGTTAATCGCTCTGCATCTTCTATTACTGATTTTCTAATCCCTTCACTCTCTAAGTCTAAATAATCTACTATTCTCAACTTGTTTCCGTCTGAACTCAACTCTCCTACAACGAACTTAATTCTTTTATTTCCTACATCTAAAGCTAATTTTATGATACTATCCTGCATCATCTTCCTCCCTCTCCTTAATTACTATATCCTCAAATCTCATATCCATATACTCTAGCTTCTTTTCCTTTATTAAACCTCTATATAGATTCATAGCCAACTCATATCTGTCTTTTTTCACATCTTCATTTGTTTTTATTATAGTTCCATCTTTCAATATTATCAAAATCGTATTATTATCTTTTCTGTAGATTTGAGATATTTCCTCCATATACTCTGACTCTACAAAACTATTCAAAACATTTAATAATTGATTCTTTTCATCCTCTCTATTAAAAGAAAGTATCGGCAATCCGTCCTTAGAAAACTCTCTCATCTCTCCAATAATATTCCCATCTCTGTCCAAAACATATACTCTATTTTTATACTGAGCATAATATTTCGGCACCTTTTCCAAGAGGCGAATTATTATACCATTAATTCCTTCTCTTCTTATCAAAATTTTATCTACTCTTATGTCTTTTTCATATAGTTTTTCAATACTATTTAAATCTAAATTATGAATATTTTTCCCTAGAATCATATTTTTTAATCTATTTAAATCCTTTTTCAATCCAAAACCATTTTGAATTATCTCTACATTTTTTACATTAAAAATCTCTCTGTTTTTAAAATCCTTTTCGATTTGCAATATAGTTAATATTATTAACAGTATTATAGCAATTTTCAATATTTTTTTCAATATTCTCTCCCAACAAATATTATTTTGCAGTTTCTACTATTATTCTCGTCAAGTCATCAAAACTATATCCTTTCAATTTTGCCAATTTAGGAGCCAAACTTGTTTCTGTCATTCCCGGGCAACTGTTCACTTCTAAAAAATATAATTTATCCCCTTTTAAGATAAAATCGCTTCTTGTGACCCCTTTTAATCCAAGTTTATCATGAATCTTTTTCGCCCACTCCATAGCCTCTTCATAAATCTTAGGTTCTAACTGGGCTGGACATTCATAACTTGTTAGCCCCACTGTGTATTTAGATTTATAATCATATAAACCTGATTCCGGTTTAATTCTAACTACTCCTAATCTCTCTCCATTTAAAATACCCGCTGTTAGTTCATCTCCCTCTATGAACTCCTCTATTAAAATATCTTTTCCCTTTAATCTTTCTGCCGCCTCTAAAGCTTCCTCTCTATTTTTACAAATATATAATCCCACACTTGAACCCTCAGTAACTGGTTTTATAACAACAGGATAATTATCTATCTCATCTATATTCAAATAGGTCTTAGCCACTCTTATTCCCAGTTCTTTAGCTATAATCTTAGTTAGACATTTATTCATCGCTATTGCACTTCCCGTAACACCTGACCCTGTATATCTTTTCCTAAGCATATCCAATATCGCCTGAACTCTTCCATCCTCTCCATACTCTCCATGAAGTACTAAATATACTAAATCATACTCGTTTTCCAAAAAAGCTGACACCAAATTATGCTCCTGTAAATCTATTTTATACGCATCATAGCCTTGCCTTAATAAACTATTTAAAACTGCTTCTCCACTTCGTAAAGATACCTCTCTTTCTGAAGTAATTCCTCCCATTACAACTGCAATTCTCACAATCCCCCTCCTTACTTATCTACAATAATTATCTCCTCTTCTAACTCTATTCCACTTTTCTCTTTTACAGCCTTTTTAACTCTTGCTATCAACTCAATAACATCAGAAAATTTTGCATTTCCTTTGTTTACAATAAAATTGGGATGTACCATCGAAACCTCTGCTCCTCCAACTTTTAATCCTTGCACACCAGCCTCTATAATCAACCTAGCTGAAAAATATCCGTTTGGATTCTTAAATGTACTCCCCAAATTTGGCTCATTTAGAGGATGATTTTGCTCTCTCTTAAATCTGTAATTATCCACTATCTCCTTTTTATATCCTTTTTCAAATACAAAAGTTGCACTCACTACAACCCATTTTTTTTTCTTTATCTCCGTCGTTCTATAAGAAACCTCTATATTTTTTTTCTCAACCTTTCTTAAAACTAAGTTTTCATCTATTATCTCAACACACTGAATAGCGTCAAATATCTCTGTTCCATGAGCTCCACCATTCATAAAAACTAGTCCTCCTACACTTCCTGGAATCCCAGCTAAATTCTCTAAACCAGTATAATTTCTCTTTTCCATATAATCTATAAGTTCAGAAAAATCAGTTCCTGCACCAACCTCAACCACGCCCTCTGATTTCTCATCTATATATGAAAATTCTTTCATTGAAATAAAAGTTGTTTCTAAAGTCTCATCATTAATAAGAGTATTTGTTCCATTTCCCAATATAAATACATTCTCTTTCTCTTTTAAAACCTGCAAAAGTTCATTTCTTGTCTCAACTTCAATGTACTCCTTTGCAATCCCTCCTATTTTCATATTGGAGTGCTCTTTCATCAAATGTTTTCTGTAGATTTTCAATTAAATCTCCCCCTTTAACTTTTCTGCAATCCTATGTGCTACATTTGATATATTTCCTGCTCCCATAAAAATATATGTTACACCTTTTTCTTCTAGATTTACAATGCTTTCTAGTTTCTCTAATTCATTTAATATCTTTATTTTTGGATGATTTATTCTCTCTTTTAGTTCTTCTAAAGTTACTCCAAATATATTTTGCTCGCCCGCACTATATATTGGAAGCAAAACTACCTCATCAGAATCTTTAAAGCTATCTTTAAACTCATTTAATAAAAAATTCACTCTACTATATCTATGAGGTTGAAAAATAGTGATAATCCTATTTTTTTCTATACTTTTCGCCCCCTGTAATGTAGCTTTTATCTCTGTGGGATGGTGGGCATAATCATCTATAATCCTAATATTCCTGTCAAAAAGTATATCATATCTTCTCTTAGCTCCCTTAAAATTTTTCAATCTATCGGCTATTCTTTCCCTTGAAATTCCAAATCTCTTTCCTAAATATACTACAGGCAATGCATTTTGAACATTATGATTTCCTGGAATAGATAGTTCAAACTCTCCAAAAATCTCTCCATCTATGACTATTGTAAATTTAGTTTTTCCATCATCAATCCTTATCTCTTTTGCATATATGTCAGCTTTCTCATCTATTAGACTGTATGTTTTTATATTTTTCTTATCTCTTATCAGTCGCCTTATTGTTGGACAATCAACACAAAGTAATCTTTCAGATTTAGTCTGATTTAAAAACTTTTCAAATGATTTTATAATGTTATCTAAGTTTCCATGATGTTCTAAATGGTCTGACTCTATATTTGTAACTATTGAAATCTCTGGATACAAGTGTAAAAATGAGTTATCACTTTCATCAGCTTCAACTATAAAAAGTTCTCCCTTTCCTATCTTTGCATTTGATGAAATCTCTGGAACTATCCCTCCCACTATCACAGTTGGGTCCTTATCTAAAAGCACTGATGATAACATTGAGCTTGTTGTCGTTTTTCCATGCGTTCCTGCAACTGCAATTCCTTTTTCTGCGTTCATTAAAAAAGCTAATAATTCTCCTCTTTTCATTACCTTTATCCCTAATCTCTTAGCCTCTTGTAGCTCTGGATTCATTTCTTTTATTGCAGTTGATATCACTACAGTGTCAATCTCTTTTATATTCTCAGCAATCTGTCTATCATGTACCTTTACTCCCAAAGCTTCTAACTCTTCTGTCACATAACTTCTAGAAATATCTGAACCAAAAACCTCTTTTCCTTTCAACTTTAATATTTTAGCTAATCCACTCATTCCTATTCCATTTATCCCTATAAAATATATCTTTTCCATTAGTTCCTCCAAATATCCAAGTTCTCAACTATTATCTCTGATGGATTAACTCTTTTCAATTTTCTTATTCTTCTAGACATTTTTTCCAATTCATTTTCATCTTTTATAAGTTCCAACGCTTTTTCTATCGCTTCCTCTGCTTTTGAATTTGAATATACTAAACCTGCTGATTTTTCAGATAAAACCATAGCATTTTCATACTGCCCTACCTTTGTAGCTCCGTACGGAATTAATATTGTAGGTTTTTCCAACTCTATGACCTCTGATATTGTCAAAGCTCCAGCTCTACATACAACTAAATCTGCTGCTGCCATTATCTCTATCATATTTGAAAAATATGGTTTTACTACATCTGTAACTTTTATATAATCTGTTTTTAATTCTTGATTTATCTTCTGAAAATTTTCCTTTCCTGTAGCCCAATATATTCTAATAGTTTTATCCATATAAATCTCTTTCATCTTCCTTATTACTGCACTATTTATCGAGGTTGCTCCCAAACTTCCGCCAGTTATCAACAATATTTTTTCATTTTTTCCTATTTTTAATCGTTCCCTCTCCTCTTCCTTTGAAAGAGAGTATATCGAAGCCCTCAATGGATTTCCAGTTACCATAAATTTATGTTGATTTTTGATTGGTATATCCTCAAAAGTCTCATCAAACGCCAGAAAACATTTTTTAGCATATTTATAAAAAAATCTATTTGCCATTCCCAACTTTACATTCTGTTCTTGAAGATATATTTTTTTCCTAAATAATACCGCCATAAGCAAGATTGGAATTGAGATATAATTTCCAAAGCCCATTACCGCATCTGGCTTCTCTCTTTTCATTATTTTTAATGCTTGTATGAACGCTTTTATATTTGAAAATAATCTTCCTATTCTTTTAAATGGGTATATATCTATACCTTTAAATCTAACCCCTTCATTCAATACAAGCTCTTTCTCCATTCGACTATTACTTCCTACAAACAATACATCTACACCATTCTCAATTAATTTTTTTCCAACCGCCAACGCTGGATATATATGTCCTCCTGTTCCTCCAGTTGTTATAAGAACTTTCTTGTTTTTAGATTTTCCCTCTTCTCCAAATATATTTTTTACGATTGTTTTGAAAGTCTCTCCTCTCTCCTCAAAATCTTTAAACTGGTCAAAACTTGAAGTAGCTGGTGAAAAAAGTATTGTTTCCTGCCTATTTGGATTCAGATTTTTTCTCAAATACTTTATAACACTCTCTATATCCCTTAAATTATGTATCTTAGAACTTCTATATCCAATCTCTCTCAACTCTTGCTCTATCTCATCAGATATGGCACCTATCAAGAACACCTCTTTAACCAATTCATTTATTTTTTGAATTAGTGGCATCAAATTCAGTTTTTTATCATATCCACCACAAATCAATATAGGATTTTTGTAAGCCTCTATCGCAAAATTTGTTGACTCTATGTTTGTTGCCTTTGAGTCATTTACAAATTTTATCTTTCCATATTCAAAAAACTCTTCCATTCTATGTTCAAGAGTTTTTGTAGTGGATAAAAACTCTTTTATCAATTCGTTTGAAATATCCAATATCTTTGCTACAGCTATAATAAAATAACAATTTTCAAGATTATGCTTTCCTTTTAGGGCAAGATTTTTTTCCTCTATAATTGGTTGTTCTCTATAATAAATTACCCCTTCACTTGAATAGATATCACCTTTATTTTTTTCTGAAATCACTATTTTTTTTGCGTTTATCTTATCAACTCTCTTCAATATCTCATCAGATAATTCATTAACAATAAAATAATCCTCATCGGTTTGATTTTTTCCTATATTAAACTTTGTATCATAATATTCCACTTCATCTCTATATCTTGTCAAATGGTCTGGCACTAAATTTATAACCATAGCAATATCCGCTTTGAACTCTTTAAGATTTTCCAGTTGATAAGAACTTAACTCTAAAACGTAAAAATCCAACTCTCTTTTTTCTAAAAGTTTCTCACCAAAAGAAACACCTATGTTGCCACAAAACTCTGCTCTATACCCTGCTTTATTTAATAACTCCGTTATTTTAGATGTTACCGTAGTTTTTCCATTTGTTCCAGTTATAGCTATTATCTTTCCAGATATATTTTTCAAAACTTTATATCTATATCCTAACTCTATCTCATCTATAAGTTCAATATTATTTACCATTATCTTTTTTACTAAATCATTATAAGGGGTTCCTGGACTTTTCACAAACAACTCTATTTTTTCAGAATCCATTATCTCTATTGCCTCCTCAGAGGAGATGGCAACTTTATCATCCACTAAATACACCTCGTAAGAAAGCTCTTTTAATAATCTCTCTGCTCCTTTTCCACTAACTCCTGCCCCAAATACCATAGCTTTTTTCATAAAATCCTCCTAAACATAAAGACAACAAAAAGCACAGTTCCCACTGCACTTCATATCTTATAATATTCCTCTCAATCTAATCATTCCTAAGGCTATTACTCCTAAAAATATAGCAATTATCCAAAAACGCATCGTAACCTTTGTTTCTGGCAATCCTTTTAACTCAAAGTGGTGATGAATAGGTGCCATTCTAAAAACCCTTTTTCCTCTCATCTTAAAAGAACCAACTTGAAGTATAACAGAGAGAGCTTCTATTACAAACACCCCTCCTATAACTATCAGTAATATCTCCTGTTTTAAAAGTACAGCTATCACTCCTAATATCCCCCCGAGAGTTAAGGAACCTGTATCTCCCATAAATATCTGTGCTGGGTAAAAGTTATACCACAAAAATCCAAGACCAGCTCCTATCAAAGTTGAAATAAATATAACCACCTCACCTATTCCAACTATATAATATAAATTTAGATGCGTACTCAATTCTATATGACCAGTAAAATATGTTATTATTCCTAATATAGTCATTGCTATAATTACCGGCATTATCGCCAATCCATCAAGTCCATCTGTTATATTTACAGCATTTGAGGTTCCCATTAGAATTAATGCTACAAGAACAAAAAATCCAACAGAACCAATGTAAAAATATGAACTCTTAAGAATTGGATTTATAATTGAGAAATCTACTGTTGTATTCCCTGTTAATCCAAATCTCTCTATGAATCCCCATAGAATAACCGATATCATAAGCTGTCCCATCAATTTTTTCTTTCCTGATAGTCCTTTTTTATTAACTGTAAATTTCTTAAAATCATCTATAAATCCTATACTGCTAAATAATAGTGTGGTTAAAAACAGCAACAGTATAAATCTATTTCTCAAATCCGCTACCAATAACACTACAAACAAAGTGCTAAATATTATCAAGACACCTCCCATCGTGGGAGTTCCTTTTTTAGAAAAATGTGAAATAGGTCCTTCTTCTCTTATAGATTCTCCAAATTTTTTCTTTTTTAAAAACTCTATAAAACGCTTTCCAACAATAATAACTATCATATATCCCAATATAAATCCTAAAAAACTTCTGAAATATATTGATTTCATCCATTCAATAGTCAAAAATCTTTCAGCTAAAATGTATAACATTTCTAAAACTCCTTAATATTTTATATAATCTCCTCTAATCGCATACCTCTTGACCCTTTTAACAAAATAATCAAATCGACCTCACTTTGTAATCTTTCTTTGAGTCTATTTTTATTCTCAAAATACTCTATCTCTACGTCTCCCAACTCATCTAAAGCTCTTTTCATCCTTTCACCAAAGACAAAAACCCTGTAAAAATTATACTCTTTCATAAAATTTAAAATCTCTTTGTGAAATCTATTCTCATTCTCTCCCATTTCCAACATATCACCTAATATAACAACTTTTTTTCTATTAGTCGGAAGAGTATTGAAAGTCCTTAAAGCTGCCTTCATAGATTCAGGACTCGCATTATAAGCGTCATTTATATATATATTTCCTTTTTTTTCTATCTTTTCAAATCTCATTTTAGTAATCTCTGCACTCTGTAGTCCTTTTTTTATCTCAGAATAATTCATTCCTAACAATTTACCGATAACTACAGAAAAAGAACTATTAATAACATTATGTATACCATTTAATGCTATCGTGTAAATCTCATCATTTAAACAAAACTCAGTTTTTTTATACTCTTCAACTAAATTTGCCAAGATATAACTATTTTCTTTCCCGAATCCAACTTTTATCACATTATCTATATTTTTTAAATAAAAATCATCACCATATACAATACAACACTTTTTATCTATATATTTTAATAGTTCGGTTTTGGCTTTAAATACATTTTCCCTATTTTTTAAATATTCAAGATGAGAATCTCCTATATTTGTAATTATCGCATAATCTGGTCGGGATATCTGTGCCAATCTATCAATCTCCCCCAGACTACTCATTCCCATCTCTAAAATAGCTATCTCATCACACTCTCTCAATTGAAGTATAGAAAATGGTAAACCTATCTGATTGTTATAGTTTCCCTCACTCTTGTAAGTCCTAAATTTTTCTTTCAATACACTATATACTAAATCTTTAGTAGTTGTTTTCCCCTCACTTCCAGTAACTCCAACAACTCTTATTTTTAATCTCTCTCTATATATTTTAGCTAACTCTTGCATAATCTCTATACTATTTTTTACCTTTAATACCCTTGCATCTTTTATATCTGAATTATCACAAATAACCAAACTTGCCTCTTTATCCAAAGCCTCTTGAACATAGTCATTTCCAGAGTTTATAGCAAAAAATAGAGAGTTCTTTTGTACTTTTTTACTATCCATAACAACATTAGATATTTCAAAGTTCTCTCGTTTTTTATCTATTTTAAAATATTCACAAATTACTCTTTTTAAAGCTTTCATGTCTAATAATCTCTTAATCCTTTCGTCAAAAATCTATATAATTTTAACACTTTTGTTAATTTTTATCAATTCCTAATATTTCAATCCCTTGTTTTATACACTCTATAACAACAGGCAATGCTGGTCCCAGCTCTCCATCTATATCAGTTACTAAATTATTTACACCTGTAATCTTTAATTTTCTAGTTTTAAAATATTTTATTGCTACATTTTGGTCAGTTAAACTCTTAGTAAAATAGGCTCCCAATTCAGAGATATTTGCTAAAATATTATCTTTTAAAACTATAACATCAAAATAACCATCATCAATTTTAGAATCATACGCAATCTCAAAACTTCCTGCTGTTTTTCCGTTAAACACCAAAACAGCCAATATATCTGATACAACCGTATACTCTCTGCTCTCTATTATCAACTTCTCTTTTTTCATTTTACTTAACTCTTTTATTCCATTGAACACATATGCAAGTTTTCCTATTTTTTTTATCATATCTCTATCTGTTCCCTGAGAAACATTAGAAAAAATTCCAACACTCGCAATATTTAAAAAATATCTATCATTTATCTTTCCCAAATCAATTTTTTTAGGTTTTGAATTTATTATCCGCTCACAATTTTTTGCTATATCCTGTGATATTCCTAATAAACTAGCAAAATCATTTGCCGTACCTAGGGGAATAATTCCGATCGGAATATCTACATTATGCTTTTTTAAAAAATCTATACATCTGTTTATTGTCCCATCTCCACCTGATATCAATATATGTTGATAATTTTCTATCTCTTCCAAAACTTTCTCTTTATCGCTAAATCCATCTATTCTAAATAAGTCTATTGTATAACCATATTTCTGATATATTTCTACTATTTTATCTATACTTTCTATTATTCTCCCTTTTCCAGATTTTGGATTGTATATCAATTTAACATGTTTTAAACTCATATCACCTAACTCTCCTATGAAAAATGGTTTTCATTCATTATAACATATATTTTTAATTTTAACAAAAATACCTACTAAAAATAATATAATTTTTACTGATAAATTATATCATGTCAATCCCCAGAACTGAATAGTTTCAACAATTATTTTATTCCTCTTTCTCTGTCGATTATTGCCCTTTTGCCTCATTTATGATATATTGAATATAATAAATATTTTAGAAAGGAACCTAATAACAACTATGATAGAGAAAGAATTTAGAGAACTCATAACGGAAAAAAAACAACTTGATTCGCTCCTGGCACTATTACAATGGGATTTAGAGACTAAAACTCCTATAAAAGGGGTAAAAAATATATCTAAATTGATTGGAGAGATTAGTTTAAAAAGTTACAATCTAACAACCTCTGAAAGGATGATTAATCTCATTAAAAGCTTGAAAAAGAAAAGTAATCTGAGTGAAATCATAAAAAAGGAGATTGAAATTCTAGAAAAAGAGATTGAAAAAATTAAAGTTATTCCTGCTGATGAATATCAAACTTATTCAGAATTGACAGCAGAAGCCCAATCAGTTTGGGAAAAAGCAAAAAATGAAAATAACTATAAACTTTTTGAACCATACTTAAAAAAAATATTTGATTATAATAAAAAATTTATCGAATATAGAGGGATAAAAAATGATATTTATTCCGCCATACTAGACGATTATGAAAATGGAATGAATACTGAAAAATTGGATAAAATTTTCTTGGAACTTAAAAATGAGATAGTTCCTCTTCTAAAAAAAATAACTGAAAAAAATTCACAAAATCAGAAATTGAACTTTTTTGCAAAAAAAGAAAAACAAAAGAACTTTTCAAGAGAGCTTTTGGGATATCTTGGATTTGACTTTGAAAGAGGTCTTTTGGATGAGAGTGAACATCCCTTTACTTTAACTGTAAATCGAGATGATATTCGTTTAACTACAAAATATATAGAAGATTTACCTTTTTCATCAATATTTAGTACTATTCACGAAGGCGGACATGGAATATATGAACAGGGAATTGGAACGGAGCTTTCCAACACACTTTTGGATGATGGTATTTCAATGGGAATCCATGAATCACAATCTAGGTTTTATGAAAATATAATTGGTAGAAATAAAAAGTTTTGGAAAAATTTTCTCCAAAAGAGCAAATATAAGTATGATGTATTGAATGATATAGATATAGATAAATTTTATAAAGAGATAAACCATGTTGCCCCTTCTCCAATAAGAATTGAAGCTGATGAATTAACCTATTCACTTCACATTATTATTAGATATGAGATAGAAAAAGGAGTTCTAAATGGTGAGTTTAATTTCGAGGATATTGTAACAATTTGGAATAATAAAACAAAAGAGTATCTTGGAATTGAAGTTAAAAATGACCAAGAAGGAATTTTACAAGATGTTCATTGGTCTTGTGGCTTAATTGGGTATTTTCCATCCTATGCCCTTGGAAATCTATATTCAAGTCAAATCTTTAACAGTTTAAAAAGGGATTTGAACTTTGAAAAAATATTAGAAAATGGTGAGATGGAAAAAATAAGAGAATGGCTGAAAGATAAAATTTATAAATATGGAAAATTAAAAAATCCTAATGATTTAATTTATGAGATAAGTAACGAAGAATTAAACTCTAAATATTATATTGACTATTTAAAACAAAAATATAGTGAACTTTATGAACTATAGAATAAAAAAGGAGTATTTTATGAAAAGAAGTATATCAGGTATTCAACCAAGTGGAGTTTTGCATTTAGGAAATTATTTCGGAGCGATAAAACAATTCATTGATAATCAAGATAGATATGAGGGTTTTTATTTTATTGCTGACTATCACTCTTTAACCTCCTTAAATAATCCAGAAGCTCTTAGAGAAAACTCCTATAATATCGTTTTGGATTATTTAGCTTTAGGACTGGATCCGAAAAAATCAACTATTTTTTTACAATCAGACGTTCCAGAACATACAGAGCTTGCATGGTTGCTTTCAAATGTAACACCTATAGGATTGCTAGAGAGAGGACATTCCTATAAAGACAAAATTGCAAAGGGGATTGCACCTAATACCGGACTCTTAACCTATCCAATCCTTATGGCTGCTGATATTTTAATTTATGATAGTGATGTTGTTCCTGTTGGAAAAGACCAAAAACAGCATTTAGAGATGGCTCGTGATATTGCTCTAAAATTTAATCAACAATATCAAACTGAACTTTTTAAACTACCTGAACCCCTTATTTTAGATTCTTTAGCTATAATTCCAGGAACAGATGGGCAAAAAATGAGTAAATCATATGGAAATACTATAAATATGTTTGCTTCTAAAAAAGAATTAAAAAAACAAATAATGAGCATTGTTACAGATTCTACTCCGCTTGAAGAACCTAAAAACCCTGACAATAATATTGTTAAACTTTATGAACTTTTCGCTACAAAAGAGCAAGTTGAACAGATGAAGAGGAATTTTTTAGCTGGAAATTATGGCTATGGACATGCTAAAAATGAACTTTTAGAAATAATTTTAGAATACTTTAAAGAAGCACGTGAAAAAAGAGAGATGTTAATTCAAAATCCAGAATATGTCAATTCTATATTGAGAGAAGGGGCTATAAAAGCACGTAAAATAGCTCAAGAAAAAATTACTCTTGCCAAAAAAGTAGTTGGATTACTTGGAAATTCTTATAAATATCTCTAAATTACAATATTTATATTTTCAAAATATTGGATAAAGCACCATTTTTTCTAGTTTTTTCTTAATTTTTTTGTTGTATTTTTTCTATTAAAGTGGTATACTTAGTATAGACAAAAAATATATTAGGAGGTTAATTAATATGGCACATAAAATTAATGAAGATGTTTGTATTGGATGTGGAACTTGTCAATCAGTTTGCCCTGTTGAATGTATATCAGAAGTAGACGGAGGAAAAAGAAGAATCGACGCAGATATGTGTGTTGATTGTGGAGCTTGTGCAGCTTCTTGCCCTGTTGAATGTATTTCTGCTGAGTAAACAAAAAAAGTCCGTCAACTGACGGACTTTTTTGCTACAATAACTTAAACAAAGAGTTTTTCCATATTGCAAAAATTTATATTTCTAGATATTTTTTAATTTCAACAATAAAATTATAAAACACTACTTTAATCTTTATTCGTCTCTATCATCAAATTTCTATACATTTTAACATATCCACTGTTAATATTTCTATCTTTTATCCCAAAAATTTATATAAGAATCCTCACAACTATTACTAATCAATTAGATTTCACCGGTCTATAATTTTATTTTCCCCAAGGAGATTGTCAAAAATTCTATAAGACACTAAAATAGGTTAAAAACATCTTTAACCGTTCTGATTTTTTTATTATATTCAAATTAATTTTCCAAAAAATAAAAAAAAATGGCGCTTCTTGCTGGGCTCGAACCAGCGACAACACGATTAACAGTCGTGCGCTCTACCAACTGAGCTAAAGAAGCACTTTTGATTGGCAACTTCCTAT